>DATANP010000219.1:0-8111 GCA_036266195.1 Thermoanaerobaculia bacterium
CTGCTCCGGTCCGCGAGGCTCCTGTCCGGATCTGTGCGCCTCCTGCCGCGATCTTTGACGCTCCTGATCGGATCGATGGGCTTCCTGAACCGGACCCGCAGGCTCCTGAACGCAGCGGCGTGATTCCTGAGCGGACAGGCGTACGATCTGAAGAAATCCGGGCGGCTCCTGATCGAGGCCGCGCGGCTCCTGATCTTTCAGGAAACGGCAGGGGCGGGCTCTCGCACGCCCCTGCACGGACTACTCTCTGTCGGCGCGGGAATCTTCCGGCTGCGCGGGGCGGCGGCCCTGGCAATGACAAGCCGCCATTGACTCAGCCTACCGACGACAAAGGGCTACCGGTAATCTGACAAAGTAGAGTTAAGTCCGCTGCTTCGCCAGGTCCGGCTCCCGGACCGCCGCCAGCCACGCCGGCAACTCCACCACCCACTCCAGGCAGGCCAACGGACCGAAGCTCAGCAGCTCCTCGCGGCAGTGCCCACCGCTGCAGACCCCCACCGAGGCCGTGCCCGCGCTCCTCGCCATCTCCAGGTCGAAGGTGGTGTCGCCGATCATCAGCGCCTCTCCCGCCTTGACCCCGAGGTCGTCCAGGATGTCCAGGAGCATCTTCGGGTGCGGCTTCGAGAAGGCCTCGTCGACCGTGCGGGTCGAGTGGAAGACGTCGCGCAGTCCGGTCTGATCCAGGACGTGGTTGAGACCCCGGCGGCTTTTTCCAGTGGCAACCGCCACGAGCCAGCCGTCCCGCACCAGGTTCTGGAGCATCTCTTCGACTCCCGTGAACATCACCGGCCGGTCGCGGTAGGTCGAGACCCAATGGTGGCGGTAGCGCTCAAGGATGCTCTGGAAGGTCTCGTCCGTGCAGCCCGGGACCATGTAGTCGATCGACTCCCTCAGCCCCAGGCCGATGGTGCCGCGGATCTTTTCTTCCTCCACTCCCTCCAGGCCGAGGTCTCCGAACACCGCCTGGGTGCAGGCGACGATCGGACCGATCGAGTCCATCAGGGTGCCGTCCCAGTCGAAGACCAGGAGACGGAAGTCGTTGGGATCGAAAGGCTTCATGACTCACCCGAACGGCGTGAAGACCGCTCCTCCGACGACCGAGTCGTCCACTCCGAGCGCGAAGCCCTCGCGCTGCGGCATGATCACCCGGCGCTCCACCCAGGTGCCGGGCGGCACCGCGGCTCCGAAGCCGAGGATCGACTCGCGAACGACGCTCCCCTTGCCGACCTTCGAGCCCGGCATCAGCACCGCTCTTTCCACGTGGGCCCCTTCGCCGACCTTCGCTCCAGCTTCGACCGCGGCGTGCCGGACCTTCGCTCCGGACTCGATCACCGCCTCCGGCGAGACCCATGCCCGGCGCCAGAGGCGCTCCGGCCAGCCGGCGCGCGACCAGTCGATCACCGCGTCCAGGAAGCGCTGCGGCGTCCCGAGGTCGTGCCACAGCCGGGTGGTGACGAGCGAGGTGAGCTTCGCCCCCCCTTTGAGCATCGGCATGTAGAGGTCGCGCACGATGTCCGAAACCCCGGGCTTGACCCGGTCGAGCAGCTTCGGGGAGAACACGTGGGCTCCGGCGAAGACGTACCTCCGGATCTCTCCGGGAACGGCGTCGGACGGCCGGAAGGAGAGGATGCGGCCTTCGCGGTCGATGCCCACGCCGCCGCCGAACTGCGCCACCGGCGCGGTCGCGGTGAGGAGCAGCGTCGCCTGCGCGCCGTCCGCCTGATACCTTTTGATCAGCTTCCGGAGCGGCCAGCGACAGAGGCTGTCGCCGTTGATCAGGAGGATCATGTCGGCGCCGACCAGGAAGCTCTTGAGCGGATGGAGGGCTCCGAGCGTGCCGAGCAGCTCGGGCTCTTCCGAGTAGACGAGCGGCATGCCGCCGAAGGTGTCGCCGAAGCGCTCGCGGATCTGGTCGCCCCGGTGGTGAAGGTTGACCGCGGCCGCCTCGCAGCCGGCGGCCGCGAGCTGCTGCAGGGTGTGGCCGAGGATCGGCAGCCCGGCCACCGGCAGCAGCGGCTTGGGGGCGATGTCGGTCAGCGGCCGGAGACGCGTGCCGAGCCCCGCCGCCAGGACCAGGGCTCTCAGTCGACTCCCCTGCATGGCAGTATCGGCGATATCGGGTCAGCGGTCGGCGAAGACCATCTCGGGCGGCGCTTCGGGGTGGACCTTCAGGTAATCCTCATAGAGCCGGAGGTAGGAGCGGCGCTCCGCCTTGTCGGGATCGAAGCCGCAGCGCTTCGCCACCACCTCGGCCCGGTCGCCCTCGAACTCGGCGAAGTCGCCGATCGGGGTGTGGTCGAGGGCGATGGTCACGCCGCCGAGCTGCCACTCCTCCCGCATCTTCTGGTACCGGCGGACGACCGAGTAGCCGAGGTTGCGCAGCAGCGCCGTCGCCTGCTCGGCGTTCTCCACCTCGATCTCGTTCTCCTCGCGGATCTTGAGGTTCCCCTCCAGCCGCATGGGTCCCTTGAAGGTCAGCCGTGCCCGCCCGCCGTCGGTGCGCAGGCGGAGGATCTTGCCGTGCTTCATGAGCTCTTCGCCGCGGTCGAGGATCCAGTTGTCCTCGAAGGCCGTCGGGCCCTTCCGCTCCGCTTCCAACTCGATGAGACGCTCGCGCAGCTTCTCCAGCTCGACTCCCGGAAACTTGATCTCTCGCTCGTAGTTGTCGCTGCTCCGACTCATAGCTCGCCCAGGCGATCCAGCAGCCGTGCCACGGAGCGGATGCCGTTGTAGAAGTGGCTGATGTTGAATTTTTCGTTGGGAGAGTGCAGGCCGTCGTCGTTCAGGCCGAAGCCCAGCAGCAGCACCGGCGCGTTGAGCACCTGCGCGAAGGTCGACACGATCGGGATCGAGCCACCCTCGCGGATGCGCACCGGCCGCGCGCCCCAGACTTCCTGCATGGCCTCCATCGCGGCATCCACGATCGGGCCCTTGGCCTCGACCACCACCGGGTCGGCGCCGTGCAGCTCCTCCACCTCGACCGTCACCCCCTTGGGCGCGATCGAACGGACATAGTCCTCGAACAGCTTCGCGATCTTCTTCGGCTCCTGGTCGGGCACCAGGCGCATGGAGACCTTGGCGCCGCCCCAGGACGGCAGCACCGTCTTCGCGCCCTTGCCCATGTAGCCGCCGAAGATGCCGTTGACGTCGCAGGTCGGCCGCCCCCAGGTGCGCTCGCGCGTCGTGTAGCCCTCCTCGCCGAACAGCTCGGGCACACCGAGGTCGGAGCGGTAGGCGTCCTCGTCGAACGGCAACGCACCGAACTCCTTGCGCTCCCACTCCTCCAGCGGCCGGACGTCGTCGTAGAAGCCCGGGATCAGGATCTTGCCGGTCTTCTCGTCGCGGAGCTTCGCCACGATCTGGCAGAGGGCGTTGAGCGGGTTGGTCACCGCGCCGCCGAACGTGCCGGAGTGCAGGTCGCGGTTCGGACCGGTGACCTTGATCTCCATGTAGGCGAGCCCCTTCAGACCGTAGATCAGCGACGGCTGGCCGGGAGCGTAGAGGGAGGTGTCGGAGATGACCACGGCGTCGGCCTTCAGGCGGTTGCCCCCGTCCTTGCGGACGTATTCGTCGATCGCCTGGCCGCCGGCCTCTTCCTCGCCTTCGACCAGGAACTTGACGTTCACCGGCAGGCTGCCCCGTTGCTTGAGCATCGCAGCCACCGCCTTGACATGGGTATACGACTGACCCTTGTCATCCGTTGAGCCGCGGGCGACGAGCTTGTCGCCCTCGACGGTCGGCTCGAACGGCGGGTTGCGCCACAGATCGACCGGATCGACGGGCTGCACGTCATAGTGCCCGTAGAACAGGACGGTCGGCTTGCCGGGCGCGCCCATCCACTCGCCGTAGACGAGCGGATGGCCGGCGGTTTCGATGCGCTCGGCCGTGAGACCCGCCTCGCGCATCTTGCCGAGCAGGAACTCGCTCGCGCGCCAGACGTCGTCGCGGTAGGCCGGATCGGTCGAGATCGAGGGGATGCGGATGTAGTCCTTCAGCTCCTCGAGGTAGGTTTCCTTCTCCGCCTCGATGAGGTCGAGAACGTCCTGGGACTGGCTGGCCATGGCGGTTTCATCCCTCCTCTTCACTCTGTCTGCTGCCGGCGGGAGTCTACCAGAGTCACTCGCCCGTCGCCGCGAGCCGGCGGAGGTTGACTCCGTTCACCAGGATGTGGCCGAGAACCGGCGCCAGCAGGTTGCCGCGCCAGAGCATCAGGCCGCCGAACAGCGCCCCGGCGAGCGCCGCGAACACGGTCCAGAGCCGGAAGTGCCTTCCGGGTCCGGTGTGGAGCAGGGCGAACAGCACCGTTGCGGGAAACCATCCCCACTGCCCCTGCACCGCGCCGCGGAAGAACAGCTCCTCGGCGAAGCCGGAGAGCAGCGCCAGCGCGAAGGCCTCGGAGCCGGTCAGTGGGCCCAGAATGGCGGAGAGCTGCTCTTGCAGTCTTCGGGCCAGGGGCGAGACCCCCTCGGCCCCCCACCAGACGCCGAGGAGCAGGGCGCCGGCGCCGAGCCCGAGCAGCGCGTCGAGCCACCACTGCCGCGGATCGACGAACAGGCCCAGCGGGATGGGCGCGTGCTCGCGGATGCCGATCCACAGGACTCCGGCCACGGCCATCACCAGGTAGATGATCCAGCCGAGGCGGTACAGCCGCCCCGGCTCCGGCGTGGGATCCAGCGGTTCCAACGAGGGGCTGCCTACTCGTCGAACGACTTGCCGGTCTTCTTCCAGTCGGCGAGGAAGCGCTCCAGGCCGAGGTCGGTCAGCGGGTGCTTGTAGAGCTGCTCCAGCACCTTGAACGGCAGGGTGGCGACGTCGGCGCCGAGCTGCGCGGCCTGGACCATGTGGATCGGGTGCCGGACCGATGCCACCAGCACCTTGGTGTCGAAGTCGTAGGCGCGGTAGATCGTCACCACCTGGTCGATGAGCAGCATGCCGTCCTCTCCGACGTCGTCCAGCCGGCCGACGAACGGCGAGATGTAGGCGGCGCCGGCCTTGGCGGCGAGGAGCGCCTGGGCGGCCGAGAAGCAGAGGGTCACGTTGCAGCGGATCCCCTCCTTGAGCAGCTCGCGCACCGCGCGCAGCCCGGCCGGTGTGAGCGGCACCTTGACCACGACGTTCTCGGCCAGTCCGGCGAGCCGCCGGCCCTGGTCCATCATCTCGTCGAACTCGGTGGCGAGGACCTCGCCGGACACGGGTCCGGGCACCAGCCGCGCGATCTCCTGCACGGTCTGGAGATAGGCCCGGCCGCTCTTGGCGATGAGGCTCGGGTTGGTGGTGATGCCGTCGACCATGCCCCATTCGAGGCCGGTCTCGATCTCCTTCATGTCCGCGGGATCGAGAAAGAATTCCATCGGGACCCTCCGTTAGTGGACCGTCTCGGGCCCCTCATCCTCCGGGTTGAGGTCGTCCTCCGTCAAGTCCTCCTCGCCGAGATCCTCCGGCGCGGCCTCCAGCTCCAGCTCGGGCGCGAACACCTGGGTATCGCCGTCGGTGCCGTCGGTCCCGTCGCCGCCGTCGCCGTCACCCTCGACCAGCACCTCCTCCTCGCGCTCGACCTTGGCGATGGCGACCAGGCGGTCCTCGCCGTAGGGGTTCATGAGCCGGACGCCCTGGGTGGAGCGGCCGACCACGCGCACGCCGGAGACGTTGATCCGGATGATCATGCCTTCCTGGGTGATGAGCATCAGGCCGTCGCTGTCGTTCACGAAACGGGCGCCGACCACCTCGCCGGTCTTCGGGGTGACCTTGAGGTTGATGATGCCGAGACCGCCGCGGCTCTGCTTGCGGTAGTCCTCGATCGGCGTGCGCTTGCCGTAGCCGCGGGCGGTGACAGTAAGAATTTCGCCGTGCGGGTCGAGCGCTTCCATGCCGACCAGCCGGTCGCCTTCGCGCAGCGTGAGGCCGCGGACGCCGTAGGTGGCGCGGCCCATGGAGCGCACGTCGCTCTCCGGGAAACGGATCGCAAAACCCTTCGCGGTCGCCAGGAGAATGTCCTTGGTGCCGTCGGTCTCGCGCACGCCGAGCAGCTTGTCGCCCTCGTCGATGTTGATGCCGATGATGCCGCCGACGCGCGGATTGGCGTAGGCCGACAGCTCGGTTTTCTTGACCGTACCGAGAGCGGTGGCGAAGACGAGATAGCGGTCCTCGGGGAACTCGCGCACGGCCACGGTGGTGGCAACGCGCTCGTTCGCCTCCAGATTCAAAAGGTTTACGATCGCCTTGCCGCGCGCCGCGGGGCCGGCCTCGGGGATCTCGTGAACCTTGAGCCAGTGGACCCGGCCGCTTTCCGTGAATACCAGGATGTAGCTGTGCGCAGTGGCAACGTAGAGGTGCTCGACGTAGTCGTCCTCGCGCGTCGCCATGCCGGTCCGCCCGCGGCCGCCGCGGTTCTGTGCGCGGTAGAGAGTGAGCGGCGAGCGCTTCACATAGCCCGCGTTGGTGACCGTGATCACCATGGGCTCGTCCGCGATCATGTCCTCGATCGAGATGTCGAGCATCGTGGGAACGATCTCGGTGCGCCGCTTGTCGCCGTAGGCATCCTTGAGCTCGCCCAGCTCGCGCTTGATCTCCTCCAGCACGAGCTGGTCGGAGCCGAGGATGGCGCGCAGGCGCTCGATCGTGACCATCAGCTCGCGGTACTCTTCGACAACCTTTTCGCGTTCGAGGCCGGTGAGGCGCTGGAGGCGCATGTCGAGGATCGCCTGCGCCTGCACGTCCGAGAGGACAAACCGGGTCATCAGGTTTTCCTTGGCCTCGGCGGGCGTCGCGCTGGCGCGGATGGTCGCGATCACTTCGTCGAGATGATCGAGAGCCTTGAGGATGCCTTCGAGGATGTGGGCGCGCTCCTCGGCTTTCCGGAGGTCGAAGCGGGTGCGCCGGATGATGACCGTCTTGCGATGGTTGAGGAAGTGATAGAGCAGCTCCTTGAGCGTCATCACCTTGGGCTGGTTGTCGACGATCGCCAGCAGGATGATGCCGAAGGTGGTCTGCATCTGGGTCATCTTGTACAGCGAGTTGAGGATGACCTCGGGGACCTCGCCGCGCTTGACGTCGAGCACGATGCGGATGCCATCGCGGTCGGACTCGTCGCGCAGGTCGGAAATCCCTTCGATCTTCTTCTCGCGGACCAGCTCGGCCATGCGCTCGATGAGCTTGGCCTTGTTGACCTGGTAGGGGATCTCGGTGACGACGATCGACTGGCGCTCGCCCTTGGCGTGAGCCTCGATCCCGGCCTTCGCACGCACCTGGATGATGCCGCGGCCCGTGGTATAGGCCGCGCGGATACCGGCAAGGCCGTGGATGTAACCGGCGGTCGGGAAATCCGGTCCGGGCACGGCGTTCATGAGCTCGTCGATCGTGATCTCCGGATTTTCGATCAGAAGAAGCAGGGCATCAATGACCTCGGAGAGGTTGTGCGGCGGGATGTTGGTCGCCATGCCGACCGCGATGCCGGAGCCGCCGTTGACCAGCAGGTTGGGCACGCGGGCAGGCAGCACGAGCGGCTCGGTCTCGGAGCCGTCGTAGTTCGGGCCCCAGTCGACCGTCTCCTTGTCGATGTCCTCGCGGATCATCTCCTCGGCGAGCTTGGTGAGGCGGACCTCGGTGTACCGCATGGCCGCCGGGTTGTCGCCGTCGAGCGAGCCGAAGTTGCCCTGGCCGTCCACGAGCGGATAGCGCAGGGCGAAGTCCTGGGCCATCCGCACCACCGTGTCATAGATCGCGCTGTCGCCGTGCGGGTGATACTTACCCATGACGTCGCCGACGATGCGCGCCGACTTTTTATAGGGCCGGTCGGAGCGGTTGCCCGACTCCCACATGCCGTAGAGCACGCGCCTGTGCACGGGCTTCATGCCGTCGCGCACGTCGGGCAGCGCGCGGCCGATGATCACGCTCATCGCGTAATCGAGATAGCTGCGCTTCATCTCCTCTTCGATGTCAACCGGGATCGGCTGCTCGAAAAGGGGATTCTGATCGTTATCGCTCATATCGTCTTGTGTCTTTCGTGCGTCAGGCGACCTGCTTCACTCGTTCAAGCTTCTCGAAGCTTTTCCAACACCCACTCCCGCAGCAGCGTCTTGTTATCCAGCCCCTTGGCCTTGGCGATCTTCTCG
>DATANP010000220.1:0-22458 GCA_036266195.1 Thermoanaerobaculia bacterium
GAACTTCCAGCGCTTGGTCGGGTCGTCCAGGCGCGCCTGGAAGCGCTCCTTCTGCTCGTCGGCGTCGATGTGCAGGAAGAACTTGAGGATGGTGGTGCCGGTCTCGGCGAGCAGCTCCTCGAAGTCGTTGATCTGGTCGTACCGCCCCTTCCAGACCGAGGCCGGGACGAGCTCGCGGACGCGCGCCACGAGCACGTCCTCGTAGTGGCTGCGGTTGAAGATGACCATCTCCCCCTTGCCCGGCACGACCCGGTGGACCCGCCAGAGGAAGTCGTGGGCCAGCTCCTCGGCCGTCGGCGCCTTGAAGGAGGCCACGCGCACGCCGAGCGGGTTCGCGCCGTCGAACACGTGGCGGATCGTGCCGTCCTTGCCGCTGGTGTCCATGCCCTGGAGCACGATGAGCAGCTTGTGGCGGTTCTCGGCCCAGAGCATCTCCTGGAGCTCCTCCAGGCGGTTGTTGAGCCGCTCGAAGATCTCCTGGGTATCGTCCTTCCCGCCCTTGAACGCCGAGGTCTCTCCGGCGTCGAAGCGGGAGAGGTCGACCTTCGCGCCCGGCTTCACACGGTAGTTCCTGATCTTCTTCATCTTCATGGGCGGGAACGTACCACAGGCGGAATCTGTTGTTCTGGACGAGAGGAGGGTTGTTCCCATGAGTGAAGGGATCGTCCGAAGCTGCCCGTCCTGCGGACAGAAGAACCGGGTGCTCTGGTCGCGCCTGGACAAGGAGGCGCGCTGCGGCAACTGCGGCACTGCGCTGACCCCGATCGCCGAGCCGGTGGCCGTGGACGGGGCGGCTCCACTGGACGCGCTGCTCCGGGAGTCGGCGCTGCCGGTGCTGGTGGACTTCTGGGCTCCCTGGTGCGGCCCCTGCCGGATGGTGGCGCCGGAGATCGCCAAGGTGGCCGAGCGCAACGCCGGGCAGATCCTGGTCGTGAAGGTCAACACCGACGTCGATCCGGTCGTGGGATCGGCGCACCGCATCCAGTCGATCCCGACCATGGCGGTGTTCGCGGACGGCCGCGAGGTGGCGCGGACCATGGGCGCGCGCCCGGCCGCGGGCATCGAGAGCTTTCTTCAGCAGTCGCTGGGCGTGCGGGTCTGACCCCTCACCCCCTGTCCCCCTCTCCCATCGCACTCCCGCCCACCCGGGAGAGGGGGGACGCCTGCGAGCGGTGCCTCTTGATCTTTGCCTCTCCATCCCAGGAAAGTTCCCCCTCTCCCGGCGGATGGGAGGGGATGGGAGAGGGGGCTAGGGGGTGAGGGGTTCCCCCAGCCTTTTCAGATCCGCCTCGGCCGCGATGTAGCCGAAGGCCGCCCACTGGTCCTTCCAGGTGAGGATCTCGCGGAAGGCCTTGACCGCGTCGTCGCGCCGGCCGTTGTAGAGATACCAGTCGCCGAGGCCGTAGCCCAGGGTCGGCGCGTCGGCGCCGCCGTTGTCGAGGCCCGGGATGGCCTCGGGCGGGATGTCTCCCTTGTACATCAGGGTCAGCAGGTGGTAGGCCCGGTTCTCGATCACGTCCATGTCGGGCCGGATCGGCTCCAGGAGCGCCTCGGCTTCGCCCACCCGGCCGAGGCGGCGCAGGGTCATGTAGAGCCAGTGCGTGCTGGACACCTGCATGTCCGCGTTGGTCGAGAGGTTGAGGCACTGCTGGAACGCTTCGCGCGCCTTCTCCAGGTCTCCCAGAAGGTAGTGGGCGAGACCGAGGTGATACCAGATGTTCGTCTGGAGGGTGCTGACCGGGATGTTGCGCGCGTTCGGCAGCCCGTCCGGCTCCACCTCGTCGGGCTTGCCGGCGACGAGCTGCGCGGCGCGCTCCAGGTCCTGGACCGCGAGGTCGAAGCGGCGCACCGAGATATAGCGGTGGCCGCGGTGGCGGAGGAGGTGCGGCTCGTCCGGGTGCGCGGCGAGCGCGCGGGTGTAGATGTCGATCGCCTCGCGGTAGCGGCCCAGGTAGGCGGTGCGCCGGCCGAGCCAGATCTGGGCGTCCACGTCGTCCGGGTGGGCCGCGGCCTCGGCGCGGGCGGCGGCGAGCCTGGCTTCGCGGTCGGCCTTCGTCTCCGGAGGAAGGGCCGGCGCGGCGAGCGGCTCGCCGAGCAGGGAGATCGCCTCGACGTTTCCGCTGGTGTCCGGCGATGCCGGAGACGGCTGGATGCGCGGCAGGTCCAGGGACGGGACGACCGCAGGAGGCGCTGCGGGGCGGGCCGGCACGCCCGCCCCTGCGCACGCTCCGAGGAGCAGGCAGCCTGCGAGGATCCAGGAACGCATCGGCAGAAGTCTAGCCGATGAGCCTCACTTCCCGTACTGCCCGAACGTCGTCTCGCTCTCGAAGTAGAGGACCTTGCCGTCCGGCAGCGCGCCGATGACCGCGGTGGCCTTGTCGACCGTCTTGCCCGACACCGGATCGACGGCCGAGCGGATGGCGGCGTCCTTGGCCAGGCGCTCCTTGCACATCTCGCAGCAGCCGTAATAGGTCTTGCCATCCACCGTGACCGGGATCTGGTCCTTCTCGAACACCTGGTTGTTCACCATGCAGACCTTCTTGGTCTCGACCCTCTGCAGGGCGGGCGCGGCGGCAGCCTGGACCGCGAGGGCGAAGACGAGGAGGGAGAGGAGAGCGAAAGCAAATCGCACGGGAAGACGGTTTTCAGGCATAATGAAGCTCCTTTCGATGTTCACGTCGGTGGTATCCTCCAGGCCGAGAGAGCCAGGGGTCCGCCCACAGCGGGAAACAGGGCCGGGAAGCCCATCATTTCACGAGGAGAGCAGAGAGAGTGAGCAAAACCAAGCCGAGCCGTGTGAACTGGCTGAACACCATCTTCCTTCTGGGAACCCTCCTCGTGGCCGCCGTCGCCACTCCATGGTACCTCTGGAACTACGGCTTCGGCCTTCCGGAGTGGGCGACCTTCTTCGCCATCTGGCTGTGCGTCGGCCTCTCCGTCACCGCGGGCTATCACCGCCTGTTCTCCCACAAGACCTACCAGGCCTCCTGGCCGGTCCGCCTGTTCTACCTGGTCTTCGGCGCGGCCGCGCTGGAGAACTCGGTGCTGAACTGGGCGGCGGATCACCGCGTGCACCACGACCACGTGGACGAGGAGCGCGACCCCTACAACATCCAGAAGGGGTTCTGGTGGGCCCACATCGGCTGGATCTTCTTCGTGGCCGAGGCGCCGCCCCGCAGCGTGGTGCGCGACCTCGACGAGGATCCGCTCGTGCGCTGGCAGGACCGCTGGTACAAGTTCATCGGCCTGGGCGTCGCCCTCGGCATCCCGGCCCTGGTGGGCGTGCTCACCGGCCGCCTGCTCGGCTGCCTGATCATCGGCGGCTTCCTGCGCGTCGTGGTCAGCCATCACGGCACGTTCTTCATCAACAGCCTGTGCCACATGGTGGGCCGGCAGCCCTACAGCCGCGCGCACAGCGCCCGCGACAGCATGGTGATGGCGGTGCTGGCGTTCGGCGAGGGCTATCACAACTACCACCACAGCTTCCCGTTCGACTACCGCAACGGCATCCGGCGCTGGCACTTCGACCCGGCCAAATGGTTCATCTGGGCGCTCTCCCGCGTCGGCCTCACCCGTGAGCTGCGGCGCGCGCCCGAGGCGGCGATCCTCAAGGCCAAGATCGAGGTCCAGTTCGAGACCGCCAAGGAGCGCATGCAGCGCGTCGTGTCCCACTCCCGCGAGAGCTATGAGGAGCGCCTCCACCAGGCCTACGCCCGGCTGGAGAAGGCGATCCACGACCTCGTCGCCCTGCAGCGCCGGCGCTCCGGCAAGCCTCTGGGAGATGAGGAGCACCTGCCGCTGGAGACCCGCCTGGGCATGACCTACAACGCCCTGGAGCAGGCGCTCCGCGAGTGGAAGCAGACCCTCAGGCAGATGAAGCGGCTGCCGGTGGCACCCTCCACGGTCGCCGCCTGACCATGCGCGGCCGGGTCCTGCTTGTACTACCGCTGATCCTGGGCGCCGCGGCTCCGGCCTCTGATTTCCGGAGCACGGCGTCCGCCCTGCGCGACGATGCTCTCAAGGGCACCCGCGCGTTCGAGATCGTCCGCTCGCTCACCACCGAGGTCGGGCCGCGCTCGGCCGGCTCGGCCGGCGACCCGCGCGCCGTGGAGTGGGGCGTGCGCACCCTGAAGGCGCTCGGCTTCCAGAACGTGCGGGCCGAGAAGGTCACGGTCCCGCACTGGGACCGCGGCGCCGAATCCGGCGAGATCGTCTCCCCCTGGCCCCAGCCGGTCCACCTGGCGGCGCTCGGCGGCAGCGTGGGCACACCCGAAGGTGGGATCGAGACCGAGGTGGTCCAGGTCCCGGACGTGGAAAGCCTGGAGAAGACCGACCCGGTGCTCGCGGGGAGGGTCAAAGGAAAGATCGTCTTCATCGACAAGAGGATGGAGCGGCGGAAGGATGGCTCGGGCTACGGCGAGACCGTGGTCGGCCGGAGCCGGGGAGCCGCCGTGGCCGGCAAGCTCGGCGCCGCGGCCGTGCTGATCCGCTCCGTGGGTACGGACAACAACCGCACGCCCCACACCGGGGGCACGCGCTACGAGGAGGGCGGGCCGAAGATCCCGACGGCGGCCCTGTCGAACCCGGACGCGGACCTCCTGGAGAACCAGCTCGCGAGCGGCAAGCCGGTCGTGTTCCGCCTCAAGCTCGGCGCCCGCCTGCTGGGAGATGCCGGGTCGGCGAACGTCATCGGCGAGATCCCGGGCCGCGAGAAGCCGGACGAGGTCGTCCTCCTGGGCTGCCACCTCGACTCCTGGGACCTCGGGACCGGCGCGATCGACGACGGCGCCGGCTGCGCCATCATGATGGAGGCGGCGCGGCGCATCGGCGAGCTGAAGCAGCGCCCGCGCCGGACGATCCGGGTCGTGCTCTTCGCCAACGAGGAGTTCGGGCTCTCCGGGGCGCGCGGCTATGCCGAGGCGCACGCGGGCGAGCTGCCGAAGCACGTCCTGGCCGGGGAGTCGGACTTCGGCTCCGGCAAGGTCTTCCGGATCTCCTCGCGGGTGGCGCCCGAGACCCTGGCGGCCTTCGAGGCGATCGCGGAGCTGCTCGCTCCGCTCGGCGTGGAGCGCGGCGACAACGAGGCCGGCGGAGGGGCCGACCTGAGCCCGATGGTCCCGGCCCGCGTGCCGGTCGCCGGCCTCAGCCAGGATGGCACGTACTATTTCGACTGGCATCACACGGCCAACGACACCCTGGACAAGATCGATCCCAGGGACCTGGACCAGAACGTCGCCGCCTGGGCGGCCGTGGCCTACGGAGCCGCCGAGATGCAGGGCGACTTCGGCCGCGCGCCGGAGCCGAAGGGAGTCGAGTAGAGCCGGAATCCCCCGCTCCTGTCCGTCCACAGGGAGGAATCCCGATGGAGGGCGCGATGGACAGGAGCGAGACCAGCACCAGCCAGCCGTTTTCTCCACCCCGCCACGGCGTAACCCTGCACCGGGCCCTGGAGCCGGGCCGGATCCACCGTTCGGCGTTTCACGATCCCGGCGTGTTCGGCCGGATGTTCCCGGCGCTCCCCGCCGCGGAATTCGATCCCGCGACGCTGGCGAAGCTCGCCGCGGCCATGCTCGACGACGGCGCCGGAGAGGACAACCCCGCCATGCCGGCCGGGTTCACCTTCCTGGGCCAGTTCGTCGACCACGACATCACGTTCGATCCGACCTCCAGCCTCGAACGGCAGAACGATCCCGAGGCGATCCACAACTTCCGCACTCCGCTCCTGGAGCTCGACAGCGTCTACGGCGCCGGCCCGAGCGTGCAGCCGTTCCTGTACGACAGCCGGGACCGCGACAAGCTACTGATCGGCGTGGACTCGGCTGGCGGGCCCAACGACCTGCCGCGCAACCGGCAGGGGGTGGCGCTGACCGGCGACCCGCGCAACGACGAGAACCTGATCGTGTCGCAGCTCCACCTGGCCTTCCTGAAGCTCCACAACAAGGTGGTGGCCGGCGTCCGGAACGGTACGATCGCCACCGAGCCCGGCGAGCCGGTGTTCGAGGCGGCGCAGCGGCTGGTGCGCTGGCACTACCAGTGGATCGTGGCCAACGAATTCCTCCGGAAGATCCTGGGGGAGACGCTGTGGAAGGAGATGACCGAGCCCCTGTTCTTCCGCTGGAAGGAGGAGCCGTTCATCCCGGTGGAATTCGCGGTGGCGGCCTACCGCTTCGGACACAGCCAGGTGCGCGCGAAGTACAGGATCAACGCCACGGCAGGCTTTCTGCCCATCTTCCCGGACCTGGCCGTGGGCCCGAACCTGACCGCGGACCGGGTCCTGCGCTCGGACCGGACCGTCGAGCTGCGCCACTTCTTCGACGGTACGCTCCTGGGCAAGAAGATCGACTCGGTCGTCTCCGGCCCGCTCGGCAAGCTGCCTTCGGGTGGCGGCAGCCTGCCGCTCCGGAACCTCCAGCGCGGCGTCGCCTTCGGCCTCCCCTCGGGGCAGCGGGTGGCGAAGGCGCTCGGCCTGAAGCCGTTGACGGACGATCAGCTCCGGGTCAAGGGCGAGCAGATCCTGCCGCCTGGCAAGGCGCCGCTCTGGTACTACATCCTCAAGGAGGCCGAGGTGCTGGCGAAGGGCGAGCATCTCGGGCCGGTCGGCGGCCGCATCGTCGGCGAGGTCCTCCTCGGCCTGCTCAAGGGCGACGCCAGGTCCTACCTGAACCAGGACCCGCTCTGGCAGCCGTCCCTCGGCGCGACGATGGCCGATCTGGTGGCGTTCACCGAAACTCCACGCCGCGCTCTCTCAGAAGCTGCTTGATCTCCTCCGAATGAAGGTCCCAGAGGTCGCCGCCGGAGACCTCGGCGCTGGAGCCGTCGCGGTAGAAGGCCGTCCAGACCTCTTCCTTCCTGGCGTCGAGGCTGACGTGGACGAATTCCAGGCCGTCCAGGGAGAAGCCCTTGGAATTCTGACTCCAGGCCGGCCCCGTGTACTGAGTGACCGCCCGAGGCGTCACGACAACCCGGTCCTTGACCATGGACGGACCGATCGCGATGAGAAGAAACAGGGCCATCGGCAGCCCCAACAACATAGCCAGGGGCAGGTGGTGGCGCAGCGACCCTCCCCGGAACCGCCAGAGCCAGAGGATCACGCCGAGGAGGAAGGCGCCTCCGGCGAACGGCAGTGCGAGCAGCGCCGGGGTGAAGCGGAACACCGTCTGGTCCATGGAGCCTCCAATCCTACCGCCCCGCCGAGGAGTAGACCTCGCCGGGGCGGCTCGCCCGCTCGACGACGGCCGAGCGCAGCAGGAACTCGTCGGCGAGCAGCCGGTAGGCCTCGGCTCCGGTCGCCTTCGGGTCGTACTGGAAGATCGTCTGCCCGGCCTCCGGCGCCTCGGCCAGGCGGACGTTGATCCGCACCTCGATCGCGAAGACCAGCGCGCCGTGCTCGGCGCGGATGCCATCCACGGTGCGCCGCGTGGCCTTGGTCCGGTAGTCCACCATGGTGAGGAGAATGCCGAGCGGGATCGTCCTGGCGTTGGCCGTCCAGGTCAGGCGCTCGGCCGCGGAGAGCAGGTTCGTCACGCCGGCCGTGGCCAGGAACTGCGGCGTCGTCGGTACGACGAAGGCTTTCGAGGCCACCAGCGCGTTGACCGTCAGGATGGACATCGCCGCCGGGCAGTCGAGAAGGATATGGTCGTAGCGCTCGGACACGGGGGCCAGGGCCGAGCGCAGCCGGCTCTCCTTCTTGCTGAACACCCCGAGCTCCGCGTCGGCCCGCTGGAGGTCGATCGAGGCCGTGACCACCCAGAGCCCCTTCGCCGACGTGGGACGGATCACGTCCGCCAGCGGCTCCCCGCCGAGCAGCACGTCGGCCGACGACGGCGAGAGGCGGTCCTTGGGCACGCCCAGCGACAGCGAGGCCGAGGCCTGGGGGTCCAGGTCCACCAGAAGGACGCGCTGTCCCTTCTCGGCCAGGGCGGCGCCGAGATTGACTGCGGTTGTCGTCTTCCCCACGCCGCCCTTGCGGCTCATGAACGCGGTGATCATTGACGAACGGTAATGTAACCCATTTCGTCAAAAACGCACAGCTTTCTATGCATCGACCGGCTGGCTCGCCCGCAGGAAGATCGGCCAGGCGAGCGTCCGCGGGGTGGACGGATCGCCCCAGGCGGCCTCGATCTCCTTCCGGCGCTCCGCGATCGGATCGCGGCCCGTGGCCTTCTCATAGCGCTTGAAGGCGGACCACGTGCGGACATAGAAAAGGTACCGCTCCAGGTCCCAGTCCTCGCGCAGGTAGAAGACGGGGGTCTCCACTTCGGGGAACGGGAAGGGGATCGTCCGGTACTCCTCGTTGACCCAGCGGCGCTCGGGCGGCCACCAGGAGCCGAGGAAATCGTGGGCGAGGCCGTCGATCCAGGCATCCACCTCCGGGCTGACGCGCGCCAGGTTGTAGCTCCAGAGCGCCACGGCGCCGCCGGGAGCGAGGACCCGCCGGGCCTCGGCGAAGAAGCGGTCGAAGTCGAACCAGTGGAAGGCCTGGGCCACCGCGACGAGATCGACCGAGGCGTCCGGCAGGCCCGAGTCCTCGGCCGCGGCCACCCGGTACTCGACCCGCGGGTGGGGTTCGGCGTGCTCGACCTGCTCCGCGCTGGGGTCCGTGCCGATGGCCCGGTCGAAGCGCCCGGCCAGCGCCGTGGCCGCCTGGCCGCTTCCGGTGCCGACGTCCCAGACCGTGCCGCGGCGGCGGGGGAGGGCGGCGACGAACTCGATCAGGCCGTCCGGATAGCCGGGCCGGTAGTTGGCGTAATCCCGGGCATGCCCGGAGAAGTGGTCCTTGAAGGTCATGGATGGGAAGGATATCGGAAACGAGTCTGCCGAATCTTATAAAATATCTGGATGAAGGCTGGAGCGGCGATCCGGCGCCTGCGCGCCGTTCTCGGTAGTCCGGCGATGCCCCTCGCCCAGCCTCCGCTGTGCTTCCGCCTGGCCGAGAAGGCGACGCGCCGGAGGTTCCTCCCCGATGCTTCGGCCGACGCCGTCCTGTCCGCGGTGCCGGGCGGGCTGCGGATGCGGGCCCGCGGGCGTGATCCGTTCGTCTATGGACCCTTGACCGCCGTCGACCTGAACGCCGCCCGGCTGGTGCGGGTCACGGCCGATTTCCTCGGACAGCGGGGACATGCGCTCAAGGTCTACTTCAGCACGGACCGGTCTCCGCTCTGGTGCGAGGAGCAGAGCCTGGAGGTCAAGGTCCCTGCCGCGGCCGGTCCCGTGCCGCTGCTGTTCGACTTCTCGACGCACGAACGATGGGCCGGCCGCTTCCTGAGGCTGCGCATCGACCTGGAGCGGATGAGGCGAGACGACGCCGAGGTCGAGCTCCGCACGGTCGAGCTGCTGCCGGCACCGGTCCTTGCCGACGTCCATTCGGCCGACCCCGCGGCGAAGGACCTGGTCGTCCTCCGCGACGAAGGCGGCCGGCCTTGCGTCCGGATCTCTTCGGAGGTCGTCGTCACCACCGGCGATGGCATCGGCGGCGGGGGACTGCGCCGGACCTCGATCCCGCTGATGGCAAGCCGCCGGATCGATGGGGCCGAGGTGCGCGCGGACTTCGAGATCGGGCCGCTGGAGGGCGGGATCGCGTCCTGGACGCTCACGATCAAACCGGCGGCGCCCATCCGGGTCCTCGACGTCGCCTCCCCGGTCTTCGTGCTCGGACCCGGTTCGGGCCGGGGGCCGGCACTGGCGGTGCTGCCCGGCGTCGAGATGAGCACGACGCTTCCGCTGCGCGATCTCCTGCCCGAGCCGGGTCTCCTGTCGTGGCGCTGCGCCTATCTGGAGGAGGATGGCGCGGCGGTGGCCGTCACCTGGGACGATCCGGAGGCCACGCCGCGGTTCGTTTCGGGCTCGCTCTCTCTCCACGTGCCGCCCAGGACCGGCGGTCGAAGGCTGGCCCTGGCCGCCGTCGACTGGGACGCGCCCCTGACCTGGAGCGGCCGAATCGTCATCGCCTCCGCCGGATCGAGAGCGCAGGCCCTGGCGGCCGTGGCCGGCCCTGTGCCGGCGGCTCCGGTTTTTGACGCGGCCAAGGTCGCGGCGCGGGCGGTGGCGGCGCTCGACGGCCCATTCCGTGGTCCGCAAGGCCTGACGCTGCCGCGCCTCGGCGCCCCGGCCGGGGAGGAGTACTTCGAGGTCCGCACCTGCCTGAGCCTCCTCGCCTGCGGCCGGGAGGGGAGGGCGCGGGAGCAGGTGGAACGCTACCTGGCCGACGCCGGGGCTCCGGTCCCGCTCGCGATCGGGCTGCTCTTTCCCGAATGTCTGGATCGGGCCCTGGCCACGCTCGACCGCCAAGCCCGGGACCTGGAGGCCACCCTGCGCCCCGACGGCACCTGGCCGCCCGAGGTCCCGGCCGGCTGCCACGCTCCCGATCCGCGCCCGTTCTCCCTCAGCGCGTCGGCCATTGCGAAGCCCACGAGCCTCCTGCTGTGGGCCGCGGCGTGCGGTCTGGGTGCCGCGGACCGGGCGGAGGCCAGCCTCTATCGCCTGCGCGACCCGGAGCTCCTGCCGACCGGCGGCCAGGGCTGGGAGTTCGCTCCCGACGTGCCCGAGCTGCTCGGCGCCGCCGATGCCGCCGACGCGTTCCTGCTCGCCCATGAGCTGGGGCTGGACCCGCAGGGCCTCGGCCGCGCGGCCGACTGGCTGATGCTCGGGCTCACCTTCTTCCGCCTCGACGGCGACCCGGCCTTCGCCTGCTGTCCGGCTCTCGGCGTTTCGAGGTCGAACGCCGGCGGCCTCCTCTGGTACTCGCACGCGCCGGACGACCAGCTCGACTGGCGCGGCTTGAGCTGTCCCTGGGTCGGCCTGCGGTTCGCCGACACGTTGGAGCGCTTCCGGGCCGCCGTCCGCCGGCATGGCCGGGAGCCGGGCCTGGAGCGCATCCTCCCCGCCATGGAGGCAGTGAGCCGCGGGAGCCTGGCCCACGCGCTCACGCTCTCCGGTCCCCGGGACTCCCTGCTCGACGGCTTCGACCTGCGCACCGGCGTCGAGACCGAGCCGCTCTACCGCGCCCCGCTCGACGTCGCCTGGCATGCGCTGAGAATGCTGGATGCCGCCCCCGATCCGGCCCTCGCGCGCCACGGCACCCTGACCGCCGTGGGGGCTGGCCGCTTCGCCGTGGACGGCGAGGCTCTCCTCTTCACCGCCGCAATCCCCGGCCCCCAGGCGGTCCTCAGGATCGATCCGCAAGGGCTCTCCCGGCTGGAGATCGACGGCCGCTCGACAATCAGGATGGAACCCCGATGACGACCGATCTCTCTCCCCAGGCCCTCGA
The DNA here is from genome assembly GCA_036266195.1 of Thermoanaerobaculia bacterium. Lineage (GTDB taxonomy): Bacteria > Acidobacteriota > Thermoanaerobaculia > Multivoradales > UBA5704 > DATMER01. Next base: position 11,267 of record DATANP010000220.1, read on the forward strand.
AAACTCCGGACGGTCGCGGCTCGACATCCTGGAGAACCGGACCGTGCTGGCGGCCCGGCCGCAGTCGCTCTACGTGGACGTCTCGAACCGCTGCAACATCAAGTGCCTGATCTGCCCCTACCACTGGAACGGGCAGGACATGCGCAAGGCCGACGTCATGCCGCGGGAGATCTTCTTCAAGGTCGCTCGCGAGCTGTTCCCGACCGCGCGCACGGTCTATCTCTTCGGCGGCGGCGAGGTCTTCCTCCATCCGGACTGGGACGAGCTGTTCGACTTCGCCAGGCAGTGGAGCTTCCTGCCGGTCATCTCGACCAACGGCATGCCGCTCAACGAGCGGCGCATCCGGGCGCTGGTGGACGCCGGGACCCAGCTCCGGATCTCCTTCGACGGCGGCACGCCCGCGACCTTCAACCGGATCCGGGAAGGCGCCGACTTCCATACCGTGGTGAAGAACATCGGGCGGCTGGTGGCCTGCCGCGACGCCGAGCGGCCGGAAGGCCGGTTCCTCCTGCGCTTCTCCGTGACCGCCTACGACGAGAACATCCGCGAGGCGGTCCGGATCGTGGAGCTCGCCGCCGAGCTGGGGGTGGAGCAGGTGGTGTTCCACCACCTGATGACCGACCGCAACCCGCTCGCCGGCCACGAGCTGTCCTGCTTCCCCGAATTGTCGGACGAAATGTTCGCGGCGGCGCTGGAGCGCGGCGCCGACCTCGGGCTGCACGTCCAGGCGCCGCCGCCGTTTCGCGCCGGCAACCCAGAGGCCCGACGCGCCGCCGCGGCGCTCGCGCGCATGCCGGCCAACCGCCACGCCCCGTACTTCAACTATCCGCTCGGCCCGGCCGAGAGCTACGCGTGCCGGGTGCCCTGGGTGGAGGCCTGGATCAAGCCCAACGGCAACGTCGCGCCCTGCTGCATGATCGCCCAGGAGGTGAAGCTCGGGAATGTGGGCGTGGAGACCTTCCTGTCGGTCTGGAACGGCGCGCCGTACCGGGAGCTCCGCGAGACCGTGAACTCGCCGCGGCCGCCCGCCACCTGCACGCCCGAGACCTGCGAGCACCGCCGCCACCAGGTCTCCCAGGGGAGGCTGGCGCGCGGCGCCGACGGCGGGGTGGCGCTGACCTCCCTCTGCCCGGCCCGGCTGAGCGCCGAGATCCGGGCGAGCGACGTGCGCACCGAAGGGCGGCGCGTGAGCGCCCGGGTGTCCATCCGCAACACGGGCGACACCCTCTGGCTGGCGGATGCCCCGGACCAGCCGCCGGTGGGGCGCGTGCGGCTCGCCGCCAAGGTGCTGGGAGCCGGAGGAGAAGTGACGCTCCAGGACTTCGTCCGCTTCCCGCTGGAGTCGGACGTGGCGCCGGGGGGCACGGCGATCCGCCAGATCGCCTTCGAGCTGCCCGAGGGGGCGCACGGCGCGCTGCTCGACATGGTGGATGAGGGGATCGCCTGGTTCGAGTCGATGGGCAGCCGGCCGGTGCCGCTGATGCTCTCCGGCGGGTAGCCGGGCCGGCTTCCGAATGGTACGATCCCGCTCCGTCACTCGGCCGTGACCGGGCTGTCACAGCCAGATTCCCATGAGAAGCGCTGGAGGAGGGAACCACGTGAAAGTGGATGCGGTCCTCAAGTGGTTGATGCCAAAGGAAGAGCGCTTCCATGAGCTCTTCTCGCAGGACACCCGGAACCTGGTGGCGGCGGCGGCGCTGTTCTCTCAGATCGCCCAGTCCTCCAGCCTGCAGGAGCGCGAAGCCCTGGGCGAGAGGCTCAAGGAGATCGAGCGCGAGGGCGACCGGATCACCCGGGCGATCTTCGACGCCCTGAACTCGACCTTCATCACGCCGTTCGACCGGGAGGACATCCGCGGTCTGACCACCGACCTCGACGACATCCTGGACTACCTGGAGGGGATGGCGCACGCGCTGATCCTGTTCGACCTCAGCGACTCGCCCGAAGGGCTGCGCGGCTTTGCCCAGATCCTGGCGACGATGGCGCAGGAGATCGACCGGATCACCGGCCTGATCTGGGATCAGGCCAACGCCCGGCAGATCCAGGAGGGGATCGTCAAGATGTCCGACCTGGAGAACGAGGCCGACCGCCTGTACAACCAGATGATCGCCGGCCTCTTCCGGACCAAGGGCCGCGACCCCATCGAGATCATGAAGTGGAAGGAGATCTACGAGGGGCTCGAGAACGCGTGCGACCAGTGCAAGAACTATACGCACGTCATCGGCAACATCGTGGTGAAGAACTCCTGAGGCCCGCCATGCCCCCCGGCTCCGGCTTGATCCTCTTCATCATCCTGGTCGCGCTCTCTTTCGACTTCCTGAACGGTTTTCACGACGCGGCGAACTCGATCGCCACCGTGGTCTCCACCCGCGTGCTGTCGCCGCAGAAGGCGGTGCTCTGGGCGGCGTTCTTCAACTTCGTCGCCGCCTTCGTGCTCGGCACCTCGGTGGCCAAGACCATCGGCAAGGGCATGATCGACCTCTCGGTGGTCACCGAGGAGGTGATCCTGGCCGGTCTGCTCGGCGCGATCACCTGGAACCTGCTCACCTGGTGGTGGGGGCTGCCGGTGTCGTCCTCGCACGCGCTGATCGGCGGCTACGCCGGCGCCGCGATCGCCAAGGCGGGGATCGGGGCGATCGTCTTCTCCGGCTGGACGAAGACGCTCCTGTTCATCGTCCTGGCGCCGACGATCGGCATGGTCCTCGGCCTGATCCTGACGATCATCGTCACCTGGATCTTCCGGCGCTGGCACCCGACGCGCCTGGACCGCCTCTTCCGCCGGCTGCAACTCGTCTCGGCGGGCCTCTACAGCCTGGGCCACGGCGGCAACGACGCGCAGAAGACCATGGGCATCATCACCGGCCTGCTGGTGGCGTCGGGGCACCTGTCCGAGTTCAAGGTCCCGATCTGGGTGATCCTGATCAGCCACGCGGCCATCGCCTTCGGCACCATGTTCGGCGGCTGGCGGATCGTGAAGACCATGGGCTCGAAGATCACGAAGCTCCAGCCCTTCGGCGGCTTCTGCGCCGAGACGGCCGGCGCCATCACCCTGGTCGGAGCGACGCTCTGGGGCATCCCGGTGTCCACCACCCACACCATCACCGGCGCCATCGTGGGCGTGGGCTCGACCCGGCGCCTGTCGGCGGTCAAGTGGGGCGTGGCCGGGCGCATCGTCTGGGCCTGGATCCTGACGATCCCGATCGCCGCGGCGGTGTCGGCGGTGTGCTACCTGGCGATGGCGCCGTTCTTCTGATTCTCTCGGAGATTGCCATGCGCAAGCTTTCGCTATTCCTGCTCCTGGTGGCTGCACCTGCGGCGGCCGCCCCCCACCCGCTCACCGCCCGCGACATGCATGCCATGCAGCGGATCGCCGAGCCCCAGGGCTCGCCCAAGGGGGACCGGATCGCCTTCACCGTCCGCACCACCGACTTCGAGGCCAACCGCGGCCGGTTCGACATCTGGACGGTCTCGGTGGACGGCAACGGCGCCGCGCCGCTCACCACCCATGAGGCCGCGGACACCAATCCGCGGTGGAGCCCGGACGGCAGGAGCCTCTACTTTCTGTCCACCCGCTCCGGCTCCAGCCAGGTCTGGCGCATCCCGGTCCCCGGCTCGGACAAGGACGCTGTCCAGGTCACCGACCTGCCGCTCGACGTCGCCAACCTGACCCTGTCGCCCGACGGCTCCCGCATCGCCTTCAGCCTGGAGGTCTTCGCCGACTGCCCGGCCCTCGCGTGCACGAAGCAGCGCCTGGACGAGAAGGAAAAAGCCAAGTCCTCGGGCATGATCTTCGAGGAGGGCTTCGTCCGCCACTGGGATGCCTGGTCCGAGGGCCGCCGCAACCACCTGTTCGTGGCCTCTTTGAACGGGGACAAGGCCGGTCCGCCGGTGGACGTCACGCGGGGCATGCTCGGGGACGCCCCCTCGCGGCCGTTCGGCGGCACCGAGGAATTCGCCTTCACGCCGGACGGGAAGAGCCTGGTCTTCGCCATGCGCCTGGCCGGGGAGAAGAATCGCGAGGAGTCCTGGTCCACCAACTTCGACCTCTACCAGGTGCCGGTCGACGGTTCTTCCTCTCCGCGCAACCTGACCGCGTCCAACCCGGCCTGGGACACCCAGCCCGCGTTCTCGCCCGACGGGAAGACCCTGGCATACCTCGCCATGCGGCGCCCCGGCTTCGAGGCCGACCGCTTCCGCATCATGGTCCGCGACCTCTCGACCGGCAAGGACCGGGTCCTGGCCGAGGATTGGGACCGCTCGGCCAACGACCTCCTGTTCTCGCGCGACGGCAGGACCCTCTACGTCACGGCCTCCGACATCGGCCAGGTGCCGCTCTTCGCCTTCGACGTGGCGTCCGGCAGGATGCGCAAGCTCGTGGCCGAGGGGAGCACCCACTCGCCGACGCTGGCCGGCGACCGCATCGCGTTCGGCCTCGACACCCTGACCCTGCCCACCGAGCTGCACACCGTCAAGCCGGACGGCTCCGGCCTCGTGCAGATCACCGGCCTCAACCGCGAGCGCCTGGCCGACATCCGGTTCGGCGAGGCCGAGCAGTTCCACTTCGAGGGGGCCAACGGCGACACGGTCTATGGCTGGGCCGTCAAGCCCGTGGGCTTCCAGGAGGGACAGAAGTACCCGCTGGCCTTCATCATCCACGGCGGACCCCAGGGCTCGATGCACAACGAGTTCCACTACCGCTGGAACCTCGAGACCTACGCCGCCGCCGGCTACGCCACGGTGGCGATCGACTTTCACGGCTCCACCGGCTACGGCCAGGCGTTCACCGACGCCATCCGCAACCACTGGGGCGACGCGCCGCTGGTCGATCTCCAGAAGGGTCTGGCCGCGGCCCTGGCCCGCTATCCCTGGATCGACGGCGACCGCGCCTGCGCCCTCGGCGCCTCCTACGGCGGCTTCATGGTCAACTGGATCGCCGGCCAGTGGCCCGACGCCTTCCGCTGCCTGGTCAGCCACGACGGTATCCTGGACCAGCGGATGATGTACTACGCCACCGAGGAGCTCTGGTTCCCGGAGTGGGAGCAGGGTGGACCCTACTGGCAGAACCCGGAAGGGTACGAGAAGTACAACCCCATCAACTACGTGGAGCGCTGGAAGACCCCCATGCTGGTCGTTCACAGCGCGCTCGACTTCCGCATCCCCGTGACCCAGGGGCTGGGCGTCTTCAACGCCCTTCAGAGACGGGGAATCCCCAGCAAGCTCCTCGTCTTCCCGGACGAAAACCACTGGGTCCTCAAGCCCGGCAACTCCATCTTCTGGCACCAGACGGTCCTCGACTGGCTGGCCCGCTGGACCCGTCCCGCCGAGTAGCCCTTTCGCAAGCCCTGCCCGGAAGGCCGGTCCAAAACCTCCTGGACCGGCCTCTTAAAAAAACTTCAGGAATTTTGTCCCTGGAATTAACCCTGCGGGAACAGAGATAATAGAGGCGAGCCCGTAGATGATTTAGCCGTAAAGAGATAGCGGCGGGGCTGAGCCGGTTCCCGACAGCGCTTAAGGAGGTTTTGATGAATACAGCCATCATGCCCATGCCCGGGGCTTTACGTTGGCGAGCGCTGCACCCGCTGATCGATGGAGATGGGGCCTGCACCCTCCTCTATGACCAGGAACGGGCCGCTGTGCTCGAGGTCCCCGAAGAGCTTCAGCTCCACGTGGCTTCCGCCCTGGAGACCGGGGACCCGGACGACGCCCTGCTGAGCTGGCTGGTGGCAGAGGACCTGATCACGATGGACGGACGGACCGGCCTGGCGCCGGAGAGCTGGCTTGGCGTCCCAATGGATGAATGGGGCGCGGTGCTCCGCCTGGAGGGCGAAGCGCACATCCGCATCACCGAGGCGGCCGAGGAGGCAGCCCTGCGCGCCGTGGAGGTCGGCTTCCGGCAGGGGCTCGGCGCGTCGCGCGTGCAGCTCCACCTGGACTGGAACGGGACGTTCCCCCGCGCCGGCGCGCTGGAGCGCATCGTCCTCGCGGCCCGCCGGCTGGCGCTCGAAGCCGGCCAGGAGGTCGCGTTCGACCTGACCCTGGGCGCCGGGCAGGTGACCCCGGCGATCGCCATCTTCCTGTCGGCCCTGCCGGTCCACGTCCGCCTGCTCTGCGGCGACTTTCCAGGCGGCGAAGCCTCGCTGCCCAACGAGGTCCGGCAGGCCTTGATGATCCTCTGGATGGAGGACCTGCCCGACCGCGTCACGCTCTGTTTCAACCTGTCCGGCGAGGTCCGCCTGAGAGAGGTCTGGGCCTGGGCCCGCCGCCTGGGCGTGCGGCACCTCGACGTCGCGCACCGGCCCGTCCCCTGCGGCACGGCCGCGCCGGCGGACTGGCTCCGCGACCTCCGCGCCGACCTGCTGGAGGTGGTGCTGGAGATCTCCGCCTGCCTGGAGGACCGGTCCGTGCCGGTGGACTTCCGGCCCCTTACCCGGGTGGTCCGCCGGCTCATGCACGCCGAGCCCCTGGCGCGCTTCCACGAAGACCGCCTGGGCGACTGGCCGGTGGGCGAGGTAGCCCTGCCGCGGACCGAGCCGGTGTTTTCGAAGCCGCTGCTGGGAGCGGCGGGGGAGTCCGACGAGATGGAGACGGAGTGCGCGGGCTGCTGGGCGCGCCACCTGTGCCGCAACAGCTCCCTGCTGGTCCACGGCGACGCCGCCCAGGAGCGCACGGCCGTGGCCTGCGCCGCCTGGAGGGCCGAGGCCGAGGCCGCCCTGCGGCTCTATCATCGTCTGGCCCAGGCGGACCCGCTGCAGGTGCTCAGGGTGTTCGGCGAGTCCTCCGGCCTGCCGGACGACCTGCCCACGGCGCGCGTGACCGAGCCCTGGACCTCCAAGGCTCCCTGCTGAATGCCTTCGAACGCCTGGCTCCGGTTCCGCTACAGCCTCTGGGCCCCGCACTACGACCGGGTCACGAAGCTGCACCCGCAGCGCCGCCGGTCGGTCGAGCTGCTCGCGCCTCGGCCCGGCGAGCGGCTGCTGATCGTGGGGGTGGGCACGGGAGCCGACCTGCCGCACCTGCCGGACGGACTGGAGGTGATGGCCACGGACCTCACGCCGGCCATGCTGGAGCAGGCGCGGGCCCAGGCCCGGCCGGGGCTCGCGGTCGACTTCCGGGTGATGGACGGCATGGCCCTGGAGCTGCCGGACGGCGCCTTCGACCTCGCGCTCCTGCACATGGTCCTGGAAGTGATCCAGGACCCCGCGCGCTGCCTGGCGGAGGTGGCCCGCGTGCTGCGGCCCGGCGGCCGGGTGGCGGTGTTCGACAAGTTCCTGCCCGAAGGCTCGCGGCCGGGCCTGTTGCGGCGGGCGTTCCTGGCCGTGCTGGACTTCGTGTTCACCAGCACCAACCGGCAGATGGGAGAGATCCTCGCGCGGTCGGGGGCCGCCCTGGAGGTGGTCCAGGACGAGCCGGCGGTCGGCTCCTACCGCCACATCCTTCTTCGCAAGATCAGGCGTTAAACTGTCACCAACAATGAGCGGCAGGGAGGTTCCGGATGGCTGAGATTCGAGGCGCGGGCGGCACCCCGGGCGGCATGGGCGAGTTCCTGATGGGGCTGGTGATGGCGGTGGCCGGCGGCTACCTGCTGACCAGCCGCGTCACCGTGACCAGCGGCTTCTGGGCGTGGGGAGGGTACGACACCTTCGGCCTTACCCTGGTGCCGCTGATCTTCGGCATCGGCATCCTCTTCTTCAACGGCCGCTCGGTCCTCGGCTGGCTGCTGCTCGCCGGAGGAGCGGTCATCATCCTGGCTGGGATCATCGCCAACCTGCGCATCTACTTCGAGCACACCAGCCTGTTCAACACGCTCGTGATGCTGGTCCTGCTCTTCGGAGGCATCGGACTCATGGCCAGGGGGGTGAAGTCGCATGGCTGACATGGATCGCAGGGCCTTTCTCAAGGGCGCCGCCGCCACCGCCGCGATGATGAGCGCGGCGGCCCGGGCGGATGCCGAGGAGTCCCCCAAGTCAGCGCCTTCCAAGACCGAAGAGGCCCCCAGGCCTCCCGACCTCTCCTGGGCCGGCCGGTTCACCCTGGCCGCGGTCGGCGACCTGCTCCTGACCCGGCGCGTGTCGAACCGGAAGGATCCGGAATTCCTGGCCATCCGCGAGTTGCTCCACGGCGTGGACTGCACCTGGGGTAACTGCGAGCTCGTCCTCGCCGACGCCCGCCGGGTCTATCCCATGCCCAAGGGGGGAGACCCGCACTCCATCGCCCCGCCCTGGGCGGCCGACGAGATGGCCTGGAGCGGCGTCGACTTCGTGGGCGTGGCCAACAACCACACCCTCGACTTCGGCTACGACGGGCTCGACCAGACCCTGGAGAACCTCGGCCGCGTGGGACTGCCCTACGCCGGGGCCGGCGCGGACCTCGCCCAGGCCGCCCGCCCGGGCTGGTTCGACAGCCCGGTTGGCCGCGTGGGCCAGATCAACTGCTGCTCGACCTTCCTGCGCTACTTCGCGGCCTCGCCGGCCCACCCCTACCTGCGCGGCCGGGCCGGGATCAACCCGCTGAACATCCTGTACGCCGTGCAGGCGGACCGCGACCTGTTCGCCCGCATCAAGAAGACCGAGCCGGTCCTCCTGGACCTCATGGCCGTCGACGAGTACAAGGACATGGACGAGGCGCTCCTCGGCAAGCCCGACCCGAACCGGGCCACGTTCTTCGACACCGACGTCGTGGCCGGCGACAAGCTCGACCTCCTGACCCCGCCCAGCCCGGCCGACGTCAAGCGCATCACCGAGGGCCTCGCCATCGCGCGCAACAACTCCCGGCTGGTCCTCGCCACCATCCACGCCCACGAGTCGCGGGACCGGCTGGAGCTGCCCGACCCGTTCGTGCAGCCCTTCGCCCGCGCCTGCATCGACGCCGGGGCCGACGCCTTCCTCCTGACCGGGCCCCACGTCCTGCGCGGCATCGAGATCTACAAGGGGAGGCCGATCTTCTACTCCCTCGGCAACTTCTTCTTCCAGCACGAGACCATCGAGCCCCCGGCCGAGGGCTACGCCGCCTACGGGCTCGACCCCAACACCCTGGACGTCAGCAAGTTCGCCTCCAGGATCGTCACCTACGACAAGCAGCGGCGCTTCTGGGAGAGCTTCGTGCCCGTGGTGACCTACGAAGCCGACCGCCTGGTCTCGATCGACCTCCATCCGATCGACCTCGGCCACGAGCTGCCCCGGTACGAGCGCGGCATCCCCAGGCGCGCCCGGGGAGAGCGGGCGAAGACGATCCTCGAGCGCCTGGCCGAGCTGTCCAAAACCTACGGCACGAAGATCGCCCTTGAAGGCGACACCGGTCGGGTCGAGCTGTGAACCCGGTCAACGAGATGCACGCGGCGATCATCAACTACTTCACCGCGGAGAAGCGGGAGAGCCTCCTCTTCCTGATCGCCGGCGCCGCAGCCATCGGCATCTCCGGCTACCTCTGGGTGACGGCGAGCCCGCACCGCGCCATGGCCTGGCCGCTGACCGCGGTCGCGCTCATCCAGATCGTGGTCGGCTGGACCGTGTTCGCGCGGACCGAGGGCCAGATGAAGGACCTCCACACCCTGCTCAACAGGGACAAGGCCGCCTATGCCGCGGCCGAGGTCCCGCGCATGGACACGGTCCGGAAGAGCTTCCGGATCTACAAGGCGATCGAGATCGTCCTGCTCGCGGCCGGCCTGGCGGGCGCCCTCTTTCTGAGAGATCGCGTGGCATTGCACGCGGCCTCTGTGGGACTGGCGTTCCAGGCCGGCCTCATGCTCGTCTTCGACCTCTACGCCGAGAGCCGCGCCGAGGTCTACGTCGAGCACATCCGCCGGCTTATTTCTTCGTAGCCTCGGTCACGTCGAGAATCCGGTTGACCGCCACCGGTCCGGGCACCGTCTGCGTGGTGCCGGATGGCCACACGATCTCGACGCTGTCCACCTTGTCGGCCTCGTCCAGGCCGAAGTAGAGCGGCATCAGGCTGTGCGAGAGGTAGCCCGAGCTGCCGTCGAGCACCTTGGTCAGCACGCGGTCGCCGGCCCGCACCTTCACCCGCGCGCCGAGGCCGTTGCGGTTCGACGCGGTCCCCCGGAGCCGGACCTCCAGCCAGTGGATCTTGCGCTTCTGGGCCAGGTCGCTCACGAACACCTGCGGCGCGTCGCCGAACTCGTTCGTCACGATGTCCAGGTCGCCGTCCCCGTCCATGTCGAAGATCACCGCCGAGCGGGTGCCGAGCGTGCCGTTGATCACATATTTGCCCGTGTGGCCCGCGCACCGCTTGTGCTCCTTGTCGGCGCCGGAGCAGTCGAGCGTGAACCAGGCCTTGCGCGTCCGCCCGCCGCGGCGCGGCTCGATGCCGAGCAGGAACTGGCTGTCCAGGAACCCCTCGCCGCGATTGTTGAGCAGCAGCGAATTGACGCCATAGCGGAACGGGAAGTTCATGCTGGACGTGATCAGGACGTCGTCCCAGCCGTCGGCGTTGACGTCGTCCACGCTCACGCCCCACGGCCAGTAGTTCTCCAGGTTGAAGCGGCCGGAGACCTCGACGAAGCTGCCGCCGCCGAGGTTCTTGTAGAAGGAGTTGCCGAAGAGGTTGTTGTCCTGGCCCTGGAGGGCCGGGATCTCCTCCTGCGGCGCGAAGCGCAGCTTCTCCTCCTCGGGCTTGAACTCACGCAGCATGTCCGAGTGCATGTCCGTGATCAGGAGGTCCATGCGGCCGTCGTTGTCCGCGTCGAACACCTTGATGCCCATGGCTCCCCACGAGGTCTTGGGGAAGTACTTCGCCGTGACCTCCTCGAACGACTTGCCCGCACGGTTCTCCCAGTAGTGGTCGTCGCCCTGCATGTTCAGCAGGTAGAGGTCCGGCCAGCCGTCCTCGTTGAAATCGGCCACGCTGGCGTCGCCCGTCCAGCCGCCGTCCTTGAGCCCGACCTGCTCGGTCACGTCGGCGAACTTGTTCCCGCCCAGGTTCCTGTACAGGCGGCTGATCTCCGTGCGGTCCGGGTGCATGTGGCCTTGGAACGCGTCCTCGAGCGCCACGTAGTTGCCCGCCGGGGCCTTCATGTCCGAGGTGTACCGGCCCACGTTCGCCACCAGGAGGTCGAGCTTGCCGTCGCGGTCGTAGTCGAAGAACACCGCCGCCGAGGAGTGCCCCGTGTAGTTGAGGCCGGACGCGGCGGAGATGTCACGGAAGCGGCCATGGCCGTCGTTCTCGAACAGCATGTT
>DATANP010000221.1:0-30207 GCA_036266195.1 Thermoanaerobaculia bacterium
CCGGCCTGGGGGGTATTCTAGGCGAAGAGCACTTTGCGATGCAAAGTAGGCGGTTCATCCAGGGTTCATCCGTAACTCGTAGTAAGGCCTGTGGGACATGGAACAGACCTGTCACACCCCCGGGGGTGGCCGGGAAGGCATTCACGGTTTACGATGTTTCGCCGGGTGAGGGTGGGGGGGGGATTGAACGACGTTTGCAAATTGTTGAATCTGAGCGGCGCATTTCTGCCGTTTGGCTGCACTATCTCTTCTGTAGGCCGGTTGGACCCCAGGCGATCGGCGCACACCAGGGGATTTCGGGAGACGTCATGGTGGATATTTTGAAGGATAGCTCTTCGGGTTCGGCCTCCAGTCAGGCCAAGACGACCTCGGCGGCGGGGGATGACCTCCGACTGGCACGCTCCATGGCCAAGATGGTCCAGTCGGGGCTGCGGGAGGTGATGGCGCTGGCGGTGCGTCCGGGTGTGCTGTCCCTGGCGGTCGGCCTGCCGGCGCCCGAGCTCTTCCCGATGGCCGAGCTCGCCCAGGCCACCACGCGCCTGCTGACCACGGACCCGGGCTCGCTCCAGTACGGCGTGCCCCACCAGCCGCTCAAGGCGCAGGTCGTCGAGCTGATGGCGATGCGCGGCGTGCGCTGCAGCGCCGAGCAGGTCTTCCTCACTTCCGGCTCGCAGCAGGCCATGGACCTGCTCTGCCGCCTGCTGCTCGACAACGGCGGCAAGGTGCTGATCGAGGAGACCGTCTACGACGGCATCCAGATGGCCATCAAGCGCCAGGAGCCGGAGATCCTGACCGTCTCGACCGACCCGCACACCGGCATCAACGTGGACGAGGTCGAGTCGCTCCTGGTGCGCGGCGCGCGCCCCTGCTTCATCTACGTCATCACCGACGGCCACAACCCGCTCGGCGTGAGCATGAGCGCGGAGAAGCGGCATCGCCTGGTGGAGCTGGCCCGCACCTACGGCGTGCCGATCCTGGAGGACGACGCCTACGGCTTCCTGTACTTCGACCAGCGTCCGGCGCCGCCGCTGCGCGCCCTGGACGAGAAGTGGGTCTTCTACCTGGGCTCCTTCTCGAAGATCCTGGCCCCGGCCCTGCGCGCCGGCTGGACCGTGGTGCCCGAAGAGCTCGCGCCGCGCCTCTCCATGCTCAAGCACGCGGCCGACCTGGACACTCCGTCCTTCAGCCACCGGACGATCTCCAGCTACCTGGAGTCCGGCTACCTGCCGACGCACGTCGAATCGATCCGCGACGAGTACCGCCGCCGGCGCGACGCCATGCTGAAGGCCCTGGACGAGCACTTCCCCAAGGAGGTGCGCTGGAACCGGCCGTCGAGCGGCATGTTCGTCTGGGCCGAGCTGCCGCGCGAGATGGACGCGACCGTCCTCCTGCGCGCCGCGGTGGAGACCGAGAACGTGGCCTTCACCCCGGGAGCGGCCTTCGCGGCCAACAACAGCAAGCACGCGAACCACTGCCTGCGCCTGAGCTTCGGCAACAACCCGCCGGCCCGCATCGAGGAAGGCATCCGCCGCCTCGCCCGGGTGATCAAGGCGATGCTCCCAACCGGCAACCCGATCGGGGGCGGCGTCTAGACTCCTGGTACTTTGCGCCGAAAGGCGCTACTGGTGGTACAATCGGTCCATGGCCGAGAGGATGCCCGCCCACCTGCCCGCCTCTTCCACCTCGGACGCCGAGCGCGCTCCGCAGGCGGAGGAGCGCATTCTGGCCGAGCTGGCCTTCGAAGGTCTTGTTACCCGGGGCGAGGGCGACATGACGGCGTTCAGGCCCTTGCGCCTCGCCGGCAAGCCCCTTTCTGAAACGCTGCTGGAAGACCGGAACGATCGCCTTTGATCCGCTACTTCGACGCCAGCGCGTTGGTGAAGAAGTACGTCGAGGAGCAGGACAGCGATCTGGTCCGCGACCGGTTGCTCAAGGGTCGCGCCGCCACAAGCCGTCTCTCCGAGGTCGAAATCACCTCGGCGCTGTCGCGCCGCTGCCGGGAAGGCAGCCTGTCCGAGGAGGATCGGGACGCGGCCATCACCGCGGTCCGCAAGGACTTTCAGGCCCTGATCAAGGTCGAGCTGTCTCCCCAGGTCGTCACGGTCGCCCGGGAGCTGCTCACCGGGTACGACCTGCGTGCAGGCGATGCCATTCAACTGGCCTCCTGTCTCTTCCTGCGCAACCGCGGTCTGAACCTGGAATTCCTAGCGTTCGACGGCAGGCTGAACCTGGCGGCCCGGGCAATGGGCCTGAGTGAGCCAAAAGCTTCGGGCCGGCCCCGCCTCTCTACGTCCTGAGGCGGAACCGGCCCGTATGTATTTCACGGGCGCCCGACAATCCTCAACTACGAGCTGTCATCGGACGGCTCCTCTTCCTCGCCACTCTCCGGCGCCGGCGGGTCCACATAGGGCAGCCGCTCCAGAAGGTTGGCGTGCATGTAGCGGACGAGCTGGTGGAACCCGTCGAGGAGCTGACTGAAGGCGCGCTCCAGGTCGAGGGGCAGCGGGTGGTTGTGACCCAGCACTGCATAGAGATCGGGGAATCCGCTTCGCCAGCGGCCGATCGCGCTGTCGCTCGGCAGGACCGAGGTGCGCCCGATCGCGGGACGGCCGTTCACGATCTCGATCGCGTTGTGCAGGTCGTGCAACGTACACCCAAGGGTGCTCAGCAGCTTGTCCAAGGTCTCCAGCGACGGCCTCTGCCGACCGGTCTCGTAGGCGGAGAGCATGCCTTTCGTGATGCCGGCGGCTTCCGCCACCTGGTACTGCTTCCTGTTTTGTCGGTCTCGAAGCCAGCGCAGCGCCTGGCCGAGCCCGTCTAGCACGGATGGGGCCACGGCTCGTGTCTCCTGAAAAAGGCTCCCCGGGGTCGCCCGGGGAGGGAGGGGGTGTTTACGGCTTTCTCCAACATGGAGGGATCATAGGCGTAACAAGGGCGTAAGTCAAGCGTGCTGGAGGCGTAAGTTTTCGCCCCTGATACGATGCGGCCATGGTCGATCTAGAGGCTGTCCGACAGGCGAAACAGCGCATTTTCGGGCGTGTCCGGCGTACTCCCGTGATGCGCGCGGAAGCCTTGCGCCGGGGCGGCCCCGGACCCCTGATCTTAAAGCTGGAATTTCTCCAGGTGAGCGGCTCCTTCAAGGCCAGAGGCGCCACCAACAAGGTCCTGTCCCTGCCTCCGGACCAGGTCCAGCGCGGACTTGTGACCGCCTCCGGAGGCAACCACGGGCTCGGCGTGGCCTATGCAGGCTGGTGCGCAAACGTGCCCACCACCATCTACCTGCCGGCCAGCGCGCCGGCTTCCAAGGTGACCCAGATCGAGAGCTGGAACGCGAAGGTGATCCGCTGGGGCGACGTCTGGGACGAGGCGAATCTGGAGGCCCTGAGGGCCGCCGAGCGCGACGGGCTGACCTACATCCACGCCTTTGCCGACCCGGTCGTCATCGCCGGCCAGGGTACGCTGGGGCTGGAGATCGCCGAGGACGCGCCGAGCCTCTCGACCGTAGTGGTCGCGATCGGCGGCGGAGGGCTGATCTCCGGCATTTCGACGGTCGTGAAAGCCCTGATCCCTGGCATCCGGGTCATCGGCGTCGAGCCGGTCGGAGCCCCGACCCTCTATGAGAGCGTTCGGGCCGGACGCCTCGTCGAGCTGGAGAGGATCACCACCGCCGCCAACACCCTGGCGCCGCGGAAGAGCGCCGAGCTGAACCTGGAGATCATCCAGGCCAACGTAGATGAGATCGTCCTGGTCACGGACGAGGAGATGATCGAGGCCGCCCGCTGGCTCTGGCAGGAGCTGGGCATCGCCGCCGAGATGTCGGCAGCCGCGGCGGTCGCGGCCTGGCTCACCGGCCGGGTTCCAGATAGCGGGGGAGAGATCTGCGCGGTCGTGTGCGGCGCGGGCACGGCGGGGCTATGAGTCTGTGGTAAGGTCCGCCAAACGTTTTGGAGAGCAGTCGCAGTGAAGCAGCACCCGCTCCTGCCGGGACCGGAGGCGTCGCAGTTCCTCTGGGCCAGCGGCATCGAAGATACGTTCGTCCCCCAGACCCGTCCGGGCCATCGCGCCCTCGACGAGTACCAGCTCATCGGCCACTACGAGCACTGGCGCGAGGACCTCGACCTCGCCCGCGACCTCGGCGTCCAGGCCCTCCGCTGGGGCGTGCCCTGGTACCGCGTCGAGAAGCTCCCGGGCGAGTTCGACTGGAGCTGGACCGACCAGGTCATCCCGTACATGGTCGAGGAGCTGAAGATCAACCCGATCCTCGATCTCATGCACTATGGCTGCCCCTTCTGGCTGCGCCGCGAATTCGCGAGCGCCGAATACCCGCGGGCCGTGGCCACCTACGCCCGTGCCTTTGCAGAGCGCTACAAGGGCCTCGTGCGCTGGTACACGCCCCTCAACGAGCCGCTGGTCAACGCGCTCTTCTGCGGCAAGCGCGGACTGTGGCCGCCCTACCTGCGCGGCGAGGCCGGCTACATCCGCCTCCTGCTCCAGCTCGTGAAGGGGATCCAGCTCACGGTCGAGGCGCTCAAGGAGGTCGATCCCGGCTCGCTCATGGTCCACGTGGAAGCCACCGGCCTCTCCCGAGCGGCCCGGGCCGACCTGGAGGTGCTCGCGGTCGAGGAGCAGCGCCGGGGCTACCTCGCTTATGACCTCATCACTGGCCGGGTGGATCACGAGCACCCGCTCTTCACCTGGCTGGTGCGCAACGGCGCCGGCCCGGACGAGCTCAAGGCCATCGCGCAGGAAAAGAAGCCGCTCGAGGTCCTCGGCCTCAACTTCTACCCACAATGGTCCACCCAGCAGGTCTCGGTAGGCCGCAACGGCCGGCTGCGCTACCGGCCGGTGGAGCAGGACGGCGCCGGCTTCATCCACCTGATCGAGGACTACCAGAAGAGGTACGACGCGCCGGTCCTCATCACCGAGACCAGCGCCCGTGGCTCGGTGCCGGTCCGGGAGCACTGGCTCGAGACCTCCGTGGCCGCCATCCGCCAACTGCGCGAGCGGGGCGTGCCCGTGCTCGGTTACACCTGGTTTCCGATGTTCACCATGGTCGACTGGCGCTACCGCTTCGGCAGGAGGCCGGTCGAGGATTACCAGCTCGATCTTGGCCTCTACACGCTGCGGTCCTGGAAGGGCGAAGGACAGCGCTGGAAGGCCACGCCTCTGGTAAAACATCTGAAGACGCTGATGGCCGATCCGGTCGGGTCCGTAGGAGAGCTGGCGCCGGCCTACGAGGCGGTTTCAGTTTGATCTACCGGAACCCGGTCTGGCCCCATTCCTTTCCCGATCCCTTCGTCCTGAAGTTCCGGGGGGAGTACTGGGGCTACTGCACCGGCATCCAGCCGGACGGCCGCTGCTTCGGGATTCTCCGGTCGCCCGACCTCGTCCACTGGGAGCCCGCGCCGGCCGGTGCCATGAAATCTCTACCAGGCGACCACACCTGCTACTGGGCCCCCGAGGTCACTTACGACCAGGGGACCTTCTACCTTTATTACAGCGTCGGCAACGAAGAGAGGATGGAGATCCGGGTCGCCACCGCCGATCATCCGGCCGGCCCCTTCGTGGACAGCGGCCGGCGGCTCACCTCCGAGCCGTTCGCGATCGACGCCCATGTCTTCATAGATGACGACGGCTCGCGGCATCTCTTCTATGCCACCGACTTCCTCGACCGGAGCCATATCGGCACGGGCACGGTCCGGGACCGCATGCTCGACCCCTTCACTCTGGCAGGCCAGCCGGTCCCCGTGACCCTGCCGCGCTACGACTGGCACGTCTACCACCCGAACCGGCCCGAGAAGGGCTACGTCCGCTGGCACACCGTGGAAGGGCCGTTCGTCCTCAAGCACAACGGCCTGTATTACCAGATGTTCAGCGGCGGCAACTGGCAGAACCCGACCTACGGAGTCAGCTACGCCGTGACCGACAGCCTCGACCGGCCGGGGGAGTGGGAGCAGAGGAGCGAGCCCATCCTGCGCACCATCCCGGGCAAGGTCATCGGCCCCGGCCACAACTCGGTGGTGCCGGGCCTGGACGACCGCCAGCTCGTCTGCGTCTATCACTGCTGGAGCCAGGGAGAGAGAGTGCTCGCCATCGACCCCATGGTCTGGGACGGCGACGAGCTGCGCGTCCTGGGTCCCTCGACCGAGCCACAATCCCTGGCAACGCTGGTAGGAAAAAACTTCAACGGGCGGTGAGACCGGCGAGAGGGAAGCTCCCGTCGATGAACGGCTGGGGTGTGCTTGCCAGAGAGCCTCCTGGCTTTCGCCGGCTGCCGACCCCACCGCCGGCCTTTCCCTTGAGCAAAGATCGAGCCAACTTGTCCCCCCTTCGCGTCCCCGGAGCACACTAAGAGTTGACGGCACCGGGGCTCCGTCCTGGGCCGCGATCGTTTAGAATTCCCGGACCGCGGCGGTCAGCCTCCGCGCTTCCGACCAGAATCCCACGCGGGTCGTGTAGAAAATCTCCAGGAGGGGGACAGACATGGAACTACGGGTTGTCGGCGTCGTCGGCGCCGGCGTGATGGGGATCGGACTGGGGCAGGATCTCTCCCAGACCGGCCACGAGGTCGTCCTGCTGGATGTCTCGGACGAGCAGCTCGGGAAGGCCAAGGACGAGATCCGCAAGAACGTGCGCTTCTTCAACATGTACCAGAAGGGCGCCCAGAAGATGAACGCGGACGAGGTCCTCGGCCGCATCAAGTTCACCAAAAGCTACGACGACTTCTCCAACACCGACTTCGTCATCGAGAACGCGGTGGAGAAGTGGGACATCAAGAAGACCATCTACCCGCAGCTCGACGCCGCCTGCCCGCCGCACGCGGTCTTCGCTGCGAACACCTCCTGCATCTCGATCACCAAGCTGGGCGGCACCACCAACCGGCCGGACAAGGTGCTCGGCATGCACTTCATGAACCCGGTGCCGCTCAAGCCCATGGTCGAGGCCATCCGCGGCTACCACACCACGGACGAGACCATCGCCACCGCCAAGCAGCTCCTGGCCCAGATGGGCAAGGAGTGCGAGGTCGTCAACGACTACCCGGGCTTCGTCTCCAACCGCGTGCTCATGCTCACCGTCAACGAAGCCGTCTACCTGGTGCACGACGGCGTGGCGACGGCCGAGCAGGTGGACCGCCTGTTCAAGACCTGCTTCGGCCACAAGATGGGGCCGCTCGAGACCGCCGACCTGATCGGGCTGGACACGATCCTGTTCTCGGTCGAGGTGCTCTACGAGAGCTACAGCGACAGCAAGTACCGGCCGTGCCCGCTGCTCCGCAAGATGGTCGACGCGGGCCTCCTCGGGCGGAAGAACGGCAAAGGCTTCTACGACTACGGCGTCTCCCTCTAGGAAACAGGAAAGGGATCGGACATGGACCAGACCCAGGCCAAGATCAAGGAATTCCTGTCGCGGTTCTTCAAGAACCACGACTTGCAGCCGGACGAAGACATCTTTGCCCTCGGCTTCGTCAACTCGCTCCTGGCGATGCAACTCGTCGCCTTCGTCGAAAAGGAGTTCGGGGTCCGCGTCGAGGACGACGACCTCGACCTCGACAACTTCCGCTCCATCAACGCGATCTCCGGCCTCGTCTCCAAGAAGTCGGGTGGTGCCGGGGCGACTGAGGCGGCCCAGGCATGAAGATCGAGCTGACTCCGGAGCAACGCGCCCTGCGCGCCGAGGCCCGCGAGTTCGCGGACCGTGAGCTCGTGCCGCGCGCCGGGGAGTTCGACCGCAACGAGGCCATCCCGCGCGACGTCATCGACAAGCTCAACGAGCGCGGCTGGCTCGGCTCGATCGTCCCCAAGGAGCACGGCGGCGCCGGCTTCGACATGATCTCCTACGGCATCCTCACCGAGGAGCTCGGCCGCGGCTGCTCGTCCACCCGCTCCCTGCTCACCGTGCATGACATGTGCGCCCAGGGCATCCTGCGGTGGGGCAACAAGCAGCAGCGCGAGAAGTATCTCGGCCGCCTGGCCAAGGGCGAGATCATCGGCGCCTTCGCCCTCTCTGAGCCCAACGCGGGCAGCGACGCCAAGGGCATCGCCACCACCGCGGTCCCCGAGGATGGCGGCTTCGTGATCAACGGCACCAAGAAGTGGACCACCTACGGCCAGATCGCGGACCTCTTTCTCCTCTTCGCCCAGCTCGATGGCAAGCCCACGGCCTTCCTGATCGAGCGCGACAGCCCGGGCTTCACCTGGACCCCGACGCGCGGCCTGCTCGGCACGAGAGCTTCGATGCTCGCCGAGCTCAAGCTCGAAAACGTGCGTATCCCGGCCGAGGCCATGGTCGGCCGTCCGGGCTTCGGCGTCTCCCACGTGGTAGGCGCAGCGCTGGAGCAGGGGCGCTACAGCGTGGCCTGCGGCTCCCTGGGCATCGCCCAGGCGGCGCTCGAAGCGAGCCTGGCCTATGCCCGCGAGCGCGTCCAGTTCGACCGGCCGCTCTTCGACCACCAACTCGTGCGGGGCATGCTGTCCGACATGATCGTCCAGGTGCGCGCGGCGCGGCTGCTCTGCATGCGGGCCGGCTACCTGCGGGACATCGGCGACCCGGGCTCCTTCGCGGAGACCATGATCGCCAAGTACTTCGCCTCCACCACCGCCACCAAGGTGGCCACGGACGCGGTCCAGATCCACGGTGGCAACGGCTGCCACGAGGACTTCGCCGTGTCGCGCCTCTTCCGCGACGCCAAGGTGATGGAGATCATCGAAGGGAGCACGCAGATCCAGCAGTTCACGATCGCGCGCTTCGAGTACGGGGAGCTTTAAGGAGACCGCCATGATCGACCTCAAAGGCCAGGAGGCCGGCGATGCCGCCGCGGTGATGGCCGCGAAGAAGAAGGAAAAGCAGTCCATCAAGTGCGTGGTCTGGGACCTGGACAACACCGTCTGGGACGGCATCCTCCTGGAGGATGACGAGGTCCGCCTGCGCCCGCACGTGGTGGAGATCCTCAAGACCCTGGACGAGCGCGGCATCCTGCACTCGATCGCCAGCCGCAACGACCACGACACGGCCATGGCGAAGCTCAAGGAATTCGGCATCGAGGAATACTTCCTCTACCCGCAGATCAACTGGAACTCCAAGGCCGCCTCGATCGGGCAGATCGCGAAGGACATCAACATTGGCCTGGACGCCATCGCCTTCATCGACGACCAGCCGTTCGAGCGCGAGGAGGTGGCCTTCACCCACGAAAGGGTGCTGTGCATCGACTCGATGCAGCTCGACGACATCCTGGACCGGCCGGAGCTGAACCCGCGTTTCATCACCGAGGACTCGCGCCAGCGCCGGGCCATGTACATGGCGGACATCAAGCGCAACCGGGAAGAGGCCGAGTTCGTCGGCCCGACCGAGGAGTTCCTTTCCACCCTGGGCATGATCTTCTCGATCGCGCCCTGCAAGGAAGAGGACCTGAAGCGCGCCGAGGAGCTGACCGTCCGCACGAACCAGCTCAACACCACGGGCTACACCTACTCCTACGAAGAGCTGGACGCCTTCCGCCAGTCGCCGCGCCACCAGCTCCTGGTTTCGAGCCTGGAGGACAAGCACGGCACCTACGGCAAGATCGGCCTGACCCTGATCGAGATGGGGGAGGACGTCTGGAACATCAAGCTCCTGCTGATGTCCTGCCGCGTGATGTCGAAGGGCGTGGGGATGATCATGATCCACCACATCCTGCGCACGGCCACGGCGGCGGGAGTGAAGGTCCGCGGCGAGTTCGTCTCGAACGACCGCAACCGCCAGATGCTGATCACCTACAAGTTCGCCGGCTTCAAGGAAGTCGACCGGCAGGGCAACGTGATGATCATGGAGAACGACTTCTCTGCGATCCAGCCCCCGCCGCCGTACGTGGATTTGCGGGTCGAGAGCTAGTGCTCAATCACGTCTGAATTGCTGGATCGCCAATACCCTGAGCGTTACACGCTCTTCCTGGGACCGCTGGCGTCTCGCCGGCGCCCTCAAGACATTGGGCCGAAGGCCCGGCCTTCTTGCAAGGGCGGCGACAATTGTCGGCGTTCCGCCGATTTCTCTGGACATGCCGGCGAGGACGCCGGCGCTCCCAGGGAAAGCGCGCTTCGGCAAGGTTCAACTAGCGGTTCTAGTTTGACGGCGTACTAGTAGGGCGTCAACCTTGAAGTGACGCGTTCTTCTGTCGGGCGCGGACACGGACGCCGTTCTGGCTTTTCTGCCGGCCGACAGCGGGATGGAACCACCTTTCGCATCAACCGAGGTCTTCCTCTCGGAGCTTGTCAATCAGCTCGTTGGAGACCGCCCCCCCACGGGAAGGCAGCGGGTCGAAACCATAGAAACTCTTCGGCTTCTTGGTCTCCGAGTCCTCCCGATACCGGTGGGTAAGCGCCTCCCTGGCGAGCTCGGACAGGAGATCTCCAGCACTGCGCTTCTGCCGTCGTGCCCGTTCTTTGACCGCCATCAGGACGTCGTCCGCGATGTCGAGAGTGGTGCGCATGCATCAGATGCTAACACAGTGGGCCGGTCGGCAGCCGCCTCACTCACCCTGCCATGCCCGTTGACGAGACCAATGTGGTCACGTAGAGTGGTCACATGCGAACGATTCGAGCCAGCGAGTTCAAAGCAAAGTGTCTGGCCATCCTCGATGAAGTCGAGCGGACGGGTGAAACGGTAACGATCCTCAAAAGGGGGCGGGCTGTTGCCCGTCTGCTGCCGCCCGTTCCGGCAGAGGGCCGCTATCCCCAGCACGCCCTTTTCGGAACAGTCAGGGTCATAGGGGATGTCATTGAGCCGGTGTTACCCGCCGAGGCTTGGGATGCTGAGAGGGGAGAGCTCTGAAGGTTCTGCTCGATACCCACATCCTGCTTTGGTGGCTTGAGCAGAACCCTCGACTTTCGCCTCGGCAGAAGGAGATTTTGGCGGGAGCCGATCCAGAGTCTCCTCTCTTGGTCTCCGGGATCACCCTTTGGGAGATTGCCACTCTGAACAGTCTCGGGCGGGTGGAACTGGATCTGCCTCTCCGCGACTGGCTTGAGCAGGCCGTGGCTCCGCCACTTATCCAACTTGTCTCGATCACTCCCGCCATTGCCGCTGAGGTTGCGGCTCTGCCCGACAGCTTCCATCGCGACCCGGCCGACCGCATTCTGGTCGCTTCCGCCAGGATATTGGGGGCTACTCTCCTCACGCAGGATCGGCGCATCATCGATTCCGGACTGATTCCGACGATCCCCTGAAGCCTGCGCTTCGTCGAGGTCTTGGTCGACTCGCCTTCATTTATCTCGGCAATGAAGGACCATGCCAGTCCGAACATCAGCATAACCATACCCCAACTTTGGCTCTCTCAATTCAATCCTCCCGAGGTTCCTCTCTCTAAACGGACAAGCGAGAGGATGCGCCCACTGTGAATTCAGCCTGCGCGTCCGTCTATCCAGATGATGAATAGGAGGACAGCCATGAGACGTATTGCGCTGGTGATGGTTCTCTGGGCCCTGGTGCTCTGTGGGCGCGCGACACCACAAGCGTTATGCCCAGATTCCGTACCTCGCGGAGTGCGAGAGCTACGGCTGGGCGTGGTTTGCTACGGCGGAGTTTCCCTGGCCATATATATGTTCGGCACGACTCGCGAACTGCACCAACTGCTGCTCGCCTCGGATGCGCTCGAGCACGACGCGACCGCGAACCCTTCAATGCAGCCTAGCGACATCGGGTCGAATGGCAAAGAACTCTCCGGTAGCGCCCGCCGTTACTATCAACTTCTGTCTGAAAAATGGAAGCAAGATTGTGTGCGTACGCGAGTCGTAGTCGACATCATCAGTGGTACCTCCGCTGGAGGGATCAATGGCATCATTCTGGCGAAGGCTATCGCCACAAACGGACGCATGGAGCCTCTCCGCCGACTCTGGTTCGAGGAAGCGGATTTCGAGCGACTCGCAGGTGGTGGTCCTTGGACTCTGAGGGCAGGCTGGAGGTTGCTGCATAACCAGCCTGCCCTCACCGGCGATGGCTGGCTCCGCCAATTGTACCAAGCGTTCGCTGCGATGGAGGGAGAGAAGTCGTCTCAAAGCCAGAGCCTGCTTCCACCCCATTCGCGTCTTGATCTCTTAGTTACGAGCACTGACTTCTATGGCAGCCCGCGAGTGGTGGAGGTCGGCGATCCAGCGACCAGCCATGACAAGTACCACAATCAAGTATTCCGTTTTGTCGAGGATTTGGATCGGCCCAGCGACATCCCAGATTTCTCCGGGGCTAATGCGAACGCCACCCTCGCCTTCGCAGCACGCTCCAGCGCTTCGTTTCCCGTGGCATTCCCTCCAACGAGCATTGACGGACTAATCAAGGCTCTTAAGGCGCAGAGTGAAGTCAAACTCAACGCTGAGGAAGTAGCGCGGCGAGTGTTCGGAAACCAGCTTCGAGACCGCGGGAAGTGCCCGCCGTACAAGGATTGCGCACAGGTGCTCGCCGAGGAACTGTTCCTGGTAGATGGTGGAGTACTCGATAATTATCCGCTGGGGATCGCTTTTCAGCGTGCGAACCATACGAGGCCTGCTTCAGTGCCGGCGGAGCGAATCTTCCTGTATCTTGAGCCGGATCCGGCAGAACCGCCTCCTGAAGGAAGAACAGACAAGGGCGCTCCGAACGCTTTGCAAATGCTCTTGGGAGGTAAAGCCGGCATTCCCGGCAATGAGCCTATAGCAGAAGACTTCCAACAACTCGTGCAGCATAACCAAAGGGTCGACCGCCTTCTCGACCTTCTCTCCCGTAACGAAAAGCAGGCACGCTTGGAGGCACCGCTTAAAATACGGAAAGACGCCAACCCAAAGCAGGAAGAAATCGCCGCCGCGCCGCCGGAGCAGGCGACTTCGGTTGCTGCGCAGGTGGAGAGCGTCGTTAATTACGATCTTGGCAGCGGGATGCCCACGGATCTTCGACCTCGGCTCTTCTGGAGCCAACAGGCACCGCTGTCGCAAGAAGCGGTTGGCTTTGAGCGCTTGCTTATTGAGCTTGACGCTGCTAGCGAACAGGCTCCTCTTGTGGAGGAGGCCTATATCCGACTCCGCATGCACTCGATTCTCGACCAACTAGCCCGTGATTTCGGCACTGCGATCTGCGG
This sequence comes from Thermoanaerobaculia bacterium, assembly GCA_036266195.1. Lineage (GTDB taxonomy): Bacteria > Acidobacteriota > Thermoanaerobaculia > Multivoradales > UBA5704 > DATMER01. The sequence continues at coordinate 13,076 of DATANP010000221.1, forward strand.
TCTGTCCGAAGAGTATGAAGGGCCGCGTGCCTCACTGGCGAGAGCGATCGTGTTCCAATGGGCCGAGGCAAATTGCTTGAAAGAGGCGGCCCCGCGCCCTGGCTCCGCGGCTGGTACATCCACTCCTGTCTGCCCGAAGGGACTCAATCAAGAGCTTCGGAGAGACTTCCTGTCGGGTTGGGACATTGGCTATCTGAGGCGCAACCTCCGGTTCGTGCTTGCCTGGATTGATGCTCAGGCCTGGATCCAAGGACGCACCTGGATCAATCCAGGAGGAGAACCCCAGGGATCGTATGGTTTGACCTCTGAGCAATTGCAGCGCGCCCATGAGGCGGTTGCCAATAAAATCAAAGATGCGACCGCTCTTGTACACGCGGAAAACCTGCCTTTGCTCTTTGCTGAAGATCCGATGGCCTTGGCGACCTTCCGGGAACTGCATGACTCTTTGGAGAGTGCCCTATGCGTGGAGCCCGACAGGAACAAGTTGGTTGGAGATCAGGCTGCGGCTTTGCTTGACGTGAACAAGTACCTCATCGATGACTTTGTAAATTTGCTCGGTCCGAAACTTGTTATAGAACAGAATCGCATTCGCGCCGAGCTTTTCAAGGAGTTCGTTGCGCAGACGCAGAACTGGAAGGATGACGACGCTCGTAGGGCGGTCCTCGCTCGCTATCTAGGTTTCCCATATTGGGATCGCGTGGCATATCCATACACGGCCTTTTCCGGGACTGGTGAGCTCGTGCGTGCGAGCGTTGTGCGGTTGAGTCCGAGGGATGCTCAATCTCTCAGCAAGGTAGGAGCCGCGCGTCTCTCCGGCAGCCAACTAGGCCACTTTGGAGCCTTCCGTCACCGCGGAGGCCGCGAGAAACGGGAGCACGATTATCTATGGGGCCGTTTCGACGGGGCTGAGCGCCTTTCGAAGCTCCTTGGTAGCTCGGATCCCAGCGGGTTTTTCTCCGATATCCTCGACAACGAGGCTAAGGCGCAACCCCCAATCAACTCGCAGGTGCTCTCGAGTCTATGGAACTGTATCAAGAATCCTGGTTCACAGAGCTGTAATCAACCGTGAAGGAGGGAGCGGCGGTGCTTGGTAAATGCTTGACGATCCCCACGTTCTCCATGGTGACGAGTCTTTCCGGAACCATCTCGTCGAGGAGCTCTAAGATCTGATCGATTCTCTCGGGGCCTCGACCACCTCGATCACGACCGGCGAGGCGACGGACGCCCGGCAAGCGGGGCCGAACGTCCTTCATCTCATGGATGAGGCGTCGTCTTCTTATTCCGAAGCGCGCAGGACCCAGGTGGTCATCGACCTCTGATTCTGGACGACGGTGGTCTTGAGAGGCTCGATCCACGTGCCCCCGAGCCGCTCGGCTGCCCGGAGGAGCATCGGTTCGTCCACGAGGAAGCGCTCCGAGCCGTCCGGGAGCCGATAGCGCCTCCCCTTGAGGTTGCGGATGAGGCTTTCGATTCCGATCGTCGAAGCCAGTCTTGCGAAGAAGAGACCACCGGGCCTGAGGACCCGCCACATTTCGGCAAGCATGCGGTCGAACTGCACCTCGTCCCGGGCGAAATGGAGGACCGCGCTGCAGATCACCGCGTCGAAGCGCTGGTCGGGAAACGGGATCTCCGTGAGGCTGGCGGTCTGGAAGTTCTCCGCGGGGAGACCGGGAGCCAGTTGCGCCGCGAGCTCGCGAACCTGGGACACAGCCCGTGGATTCTCATCGACGCCGAAGACCGGATAGCCGCTGCGGAGGAAGTAGAGGAGATTCCGACCGCCACCGCAGCCCGCATCGAGGATGCTCGAGCCTGGAGCCAGCCGCCCCTTCAGCAACTGGTCGAGGAGATAGATGTCGATGTCGCCCAGTTGCTCCCGGATGTCCATATAGGATGGCCCTCAGAGGCCCTATCTGGCGCGAGTCGCCAGGACCAGGGTTTGCGCCGGGCGCACCGACCGGCAACCCGTCAGGCCGCAGACGAGGACTGAAGCCGCCAGCAAGCTTCGAATTGCAGTCATGTCTCCAAGGATACCGGATGCCGACAAGCCGTGCGCAATGGCGTTCCGGCGGGCGGTAATCCGCGCGGCCAGGCGGGGTGCCCAAGGATTCCAGGCTGGCATTTTTGGTCCTATAATCGTCGGCCATGGACTCTGAGACGTCTCAGCCGAAGGGTGCCACACCACGAGCTGGCGAGATTCCGGCGGAGTGGCTGGCCGAGTTCGAGGCCGCTGCACGGCGGCCGCTGCCGATCCGCTTTCGCTACGCCTTCATTCACACCTACAAGCCGGTGCTCGACGACGAGCCGTTTCGCACCTTCGACACGACCGCTGACTACCGCCGCTGGTGCGAGGAGAACCTGCCGGACTGGCTTGGATATGGGCGCCTTTGAATACCGGCAGGCCGAGGAGATCCGCGACGCCTTCGCTCGCCATGGCGTACGCTATCTCTTCATCGGCAAGTCCGGAGCAATTCTGCTCGGCTTTCCCGACACCACTCAGGATGCCGACCTCTTCGTGGAGAAGAGTCCCGACAACGGCCGGGCCATTGTCGCCGCCCTGCGCGAGTTGGGCTTCGACCTCGACGCCGAGCAGGCAGCACAGATCGAGCGCGGCAAGGATTTCGTGCAGCTCAAGAACGGGCCTTTCGACCTCGACTTGGTCTTCGCGCCAGACGGCATCGAGCACTTCACAGACGCTTGGCGGCGGCGCGTCGAGGTCGAGGGCTTTTCTGTCTGCCACCCCGACGACATCATCGCCAGCAAGGAAGCGAGCGGTCGCGCGAAGGATCTCGAGTCTCTACCGAGGCTGCGGTCGTTCCGAGAGTACTGGCTGCAACGGCATGGTCGCTCCTGAGCACCTTCGGAACATGGAAGAGGCGTCGTCTTCTTATTCCGAAGCGCGCAGGACCCAGGTGGTCATCGACCTCTGATTCTGGACGACGGTGGTCTTGAGAGGCTCGATCCACGTGCCCCCGAGCCGCTCGGCTGCCCTGGTCGAGGAGATAGATGTCGATGTCGCCCAGTTGCTCCCGGATGTCCATATAGGATGGCCCTCAGAGGCCCTATCTGGCGCGAGTCGCCAGGACCAGGGTTTGCGCCGGGCGCACCGACCGGCAACCCGCCAGGCCGCAGACGAGGACTGAAGCCGCCAGCAAGCTTCGAATTGCAGTCATGTCTCCAAGGATACCGGATGCCGACAAGCCATGCGCAATGGCGTTCCGGCGGGCGGTAATCCGCGCGGCCAGGCGGGGTGCCCAAGGATTCCAGGCTGGCATTTTTGGTCCTATAATCGTCGGCCATGGACTCTGAGACGTCTCAGTCGAAGGGCGCTACACCTCTTCGTGGAGAAGAGTCCCGACAACGGTCGGGCCATCGTCGCCGCCTTGCGCGAATTGGGCTTCGACCTCGACGCCGAGCAAGCAGCAGTTGGTCCAGGAGCGGTTCCGCTTTCATTTCAAGTGCCTGCTACGGACGTGCGCATCGTTAAACCGAACCTGTTGGAGGAGCGTCCCATGGCAGACCGCCCGACGTCGGAGCCCGCCAGCTTCCGAGAGCTGATGGAATCTCTTTCTAGCCCCGTTCCCATCATCGATCCCGCGGATTGGGACAAATTCTCCGTCTTTCGCGAGACGTTCGTCAGCATATGGCTCGACAAAGAAGATGCTCCGGTATTTCGCGCATTCGGGAGGACCCAAAGCTCCATGGCGTGCGAACAGCACGGAGTGCGGCATGACACGGAGCTCGAATACATGGCGCTGGATCTCGTGGCTGCTCTGGCAGACCTCCGCGTCCTCCAGGGATTTTTCGATTCCTTGTACAAATTCAACAAGCCCGGATCGAACGAACAGGTATCGCCCCGCGAGAAGCGCTGGCTCCGTCTCGCGCAGCGCTTGTCCAAGCATTTCTCGCGCCTCGGCGATGAGATGGAGAAGGAGCTGGCAATAGGCCTTCAGGAAAGCGACGAGTGAGCCGCTGGGGACTCACTTCCCCGGTTCCCCATCAATCCCGCGGGTGCCCGGTGAATACTTGACGATCCGCACCTTCTCCATGGTGACGAGCCCCTCCGGAACCATCTCGTCGAGCAGCTCCAGGAGCTGGTCGATCCTTTCGCTCGCCTCGACGATCTCGATCACGACCGGCAGGTCTTCCGAGAGGCGGAGGATCTGCGTGGTGTGGAGAACGCTGCGCGCGCCGAAGCCTGCCGTGCCGCGAAAGACCGTGGCGCCGGAGTAGCCTTCGCGACGAAGTCGTTCGACGATCGCCAGGGCGAGCGGCTGGCGGTGCCAGTGGTCGCCCTCGCCGATGAAGACCCGGACCAGAGTTCCTTCACCGTCGAGAATTCGCATAGCGTCTCCTTGTCAATTCCCTGAAAGGAACCGCCCGCACACCAGCCCGAGAATGCCCGCCGCCAGGCACACCAGCACCGTCGCAGCAATATTGAGGAACCCAAAAAGCCAGGCGCGCTGGTCGAAGAGCTGGAGCGTCTCGTAGGTGAATGTGGAGTAGGTGGTAAACCCTCCCATGACGCCGGTCGTGAGGGCCAGCCGGAGAGTGGGAGGGAAGCCTTCCGTTTGAAGCGCGATCTGCATGATCACCACGATGAGAAACGACCCGACGGCGTTCACGACGAGCGTTCCATAGGGGAAGCCTGCGCCGAGTACGCGGGGGACCCAACCCGTCAGCAGGTACCGGCCCGCCGTTCCAACCGCGCCTCCGAGACAAATCCAGAACATCCGCATCATCCGTCGCTCCTTCAAACCTGGCTCATGGCTCATTCATATCACCGGAGGAGTACCTCGGGGTAATCCTCCAACGTCCAGCTTGCGCCCCTGGTGCTGTATCGGAGAGGATGTCAGAAGTATCCTTGATCTCTGGACATGGAGCCCTTGCCATGAACACCGAGCCACAACTCACAACCGCTGACGCCTGGCCGCCACTTCCTCTGCAAGGATGGGAGGACACCCGCGCGACTCTGCACCTCTGGATGCAGATCGTCGGCAAGACGCGGCTGGCGCTCGCCCCGATGCAGAACCACTGGTGGCAGGTCGCCTCGTATGTCTCGTCGCGTGGGCTGACCACGTCGCCCATGCCTTACGGCGAACGCACTGTGGAGATGGAGCTCGACTTCATCGACCACCTGCTGATCGCCCGCGGGACCGACGGCTCGGTGCATACGCTTCCACTCGTGTCCCAGTCGGTGGCCGATTTCTATGAGCGGTTCCGGGCCATGCTCCGGTCTCTCAGTATCGAGATCCGGATCTGGCCGGTTCCTTCGGAGATCGCGGATCCGACTCCGTTTCCGGATGACCGTGAGCACGCCTCCTACGACCCCGAGGCCGCGCAGCGATTCTGGCGGGTGCTCGTCCAGATCGATCGGGTGCTGAAGGAGTTCCGCGGGCGTTTCCTGGGCAAGTGCAGCCCGGTCCACTTCTGGTGGGGTGGCTTCGATCTCGCCTGCACGCGGTTTTCGGGCCGTCCCGCGCCGACGCATCCGGGCGGCATGCCGGGCCTCCCCGACAGGGTCGCCCGCGAGGCCTACTCGCACGAGTGCATCAGCGTAGGGTGGTGGCCCGGTGGCGGCGGAGCGCCGATTCTGGAGCCGGCGTTCTATGCCTACTCGTATCCCGAGCCGCCCGGCTGCGCCGAGGCCCGCGTCCTGCCCGCGGCCGCAGGCTACGATCAGACCCTCAAGGAATGGATTCTTCCCTACGAGGCGGTCCGTTCCGCGCAGGACCGTGACAAGGCGCTCCTCGAGTTCGCGCAGAGCACCTATGAGGCCGCCGCCAACCTCGGTTGCTGGGATCGCTCGGCGCTGGAGAGGAGCTGAGAAAGGATAGTCCCTCCGCGGGAGCGAGCCGCATCCAGCACTTCGGAAAGGAGATGCTGTGCTTCGCCATCGATCGGGAGAGCCATGAGCGCCAGCAGGGGCTGAGCCCGCAAGCGCTCATGGCGAGCTGATCACGTCTAAAGAACCCGGCCGCCAGGTGTGCGGAGCACTGCGGCCTGGCACACCTCCGGCACGACCCGCGTCCTCCCGATCGCGCGGGTCACCGGTCGGAATGGCGGCGTCCTTGGACCCGGAGGCCGCCATTCCTCCATATTTTCAAAGAACACTCCGACCTGACCTTCTTCGGTCGGCCGGCACAAGGTCACGGATGATACGCGGCCGAACCGCGGTCCGATACCCCTGCTTCCAGAAATCGGAATTTTTTCCAGGCCGCCCAAGGTGGCATGAAATTTGTCTGGGCCGGTTTGTCAAAAAAGAGGGGGGCTGCGGCAACTATATAAGGAAGAGGCCAAATCGCGGGCCCGCGGATCAGGCAGAGGAGGGAGAAGTCAGGCGTAACGGAGCCGGCCTGGGGCGACATTGTGGCGATGTAAGGTTCCCTGTTGCAATGTAAGCTTCTACGGGCCATTGTAAGGTTCTCTGTTGCAATGTAAGGTTCTGTGGCCCATTGTAAGGTTCTACGGCCCATTGTAAGGTTCTGTGGCCCGTTGTAAGGTTCTGTGGCCCGTTGTAAGGTTCTGTGTTGCGACTGAACGTTCAATTGCAACACAGAACCTTACTGGCTCCCTGGGAAGGCGACGGATCGGCGGGCTGGCTCGTATAAGGTTCTGTAGGCGCAGGTGCAGTTGCATGGTTCTTTGACAATTCGCAGGGACGGCGGCCACCGAGTCCAAGGCCGCCGCCGTCCCGTGTCTGAAAGGCCCGCTTTCGGCGCGGGCGGGCCGCGCCGGAGGTGTGCGGAGAGGTCCGCACACCTCCGCATTCAGGCATTTTGTATTACTTCCGTCCGCCCGCCATCCGTTCGGCTTCGGGGAGTCGGCGCAGCCGCAGCATGCTGACGATCCCGAAGACTGGCCCGGGAGCCAGAGCCATGAAGGCATGCTCCCAGCCGATCCGGTCGACCAGCGGCGGGATCATCCGGATGGTGAACAGCGTCAGCAGGAACCCGAGGCTGGTCTGCAGGGTGAGCGCCGTCCCTACATAGCGCGGATCGGCAAGCTCACTGATCGCGGCGCTGAACTGGGCGCTGTCGGCCACGACCGCGAAGCCCCAGACCAGGCAGAGGACGGTCAGCGGCAGCGGCCGGCCGAACAGGAACCCGGCGCCCAGGGCGCAGGCACCGGATACCGCCAAGCTCCAGATTGTGATCCGCGTCCGTCCCAGGCGGTCGGCCAGGATACCGGCGAGCACACACCCGGCGGCACCCGCGGCCAGGACTCCGAACCCGGCCAGGCGGGCTGAAGCCGCGCTCCAGCCCGCGTGCTCATAGCTTGCCAGCAGGAAGAGCGGCACCCAGGCCCACATCGCATACAGCTCCCACATGTGCCCGAGATACCCGAAGTTGGCGAGACGGGTCGGCCGGTCCGCGAAGGCCCGCCCGGCGAACCGCCAGTCGAATGGCGGCGCCTTGCCGAGGAAAGGCCCGGGGCGGATCGCCACGGCCGCGATCAGAGCCGCGGCGAGACATAGGAGCGAGGTGGTCAGCAGCACGCTCCGCCAGGGAGGCATGCCATGGCTCCCGAGAGCGTTGAGCAGGTGAGGCACCCCCGATCCAAGGGTAAGAGCTCCGACGAGCAGACCGATCCCGAGCCCTCGGTCTTCCTTGCACCAGGAGGCCGCCAGCTTCATCCCCGGAGGATAGACACCCGCCAGCGCCACGCCCGTCAGGAAGCGGAGTCCCAGGGAAACGCCTGGACCGGCGCCCAACAGGGGGATGGCGGCATTGGCTCCTGAGGCCAGGACGGCGCAGACAGCAAAGAGGCGCTGTGCCGGAAGCCGGTCCGCGAGATTGAGGATTGCGCTCAGCAGCGCCCCGGTCACGAACCCGACCTGGACGCTCATGGTCAGCCAGGACTGCTGAGCGCCCGAGAGACCCCACTCGGTCGTGAGCTGCGGCACGACAGCCGAAGCCGAGAACCAGACCGACATGGCCAGGAGCTCCGCCAGGGCGAGGAGCAGAACGGTGCGCCACTTGATGGTCATGAGCGCCGGTATTCGATGTACCGCGCGGTCTCGTCCGCCACTTCGCGTCCGCACAGGCGCTCGACCATGTAGAAGGCCATGTCGATGCCCGAGGCCACTCCGGCGGAGGTGACGACGACGTCGTCGACCACTCTGAGCTCGCGCTCGACGGTGGCGCCTGTGCCCAGCGACTCCAGGAGGTCGAGGGCGGCCCAGTGGGTGGTGGCCTTGCGGCCTTCCAGAAGGCCGGCCTTGCCCAGGAGGAGTGAGCCGGTGCAGACCGAGGTGACCTGCCGCGCTGCCGCGGCCGTGCGGCGGATCCAGTCCAGGATCTCCTCGTCGTGGAGGAGTGGCCGGGTGCCGTAGCCGCCCGGGACCACCAGCAGATCGATCCGTGGCGCATCCTCGAAGTCGTAGTGGGGAACCACGACGAGGCCGCCGGTGGCGCTGACCGGGGCCTTGGATCTCGCCACCGTGAAGACATGGAATGGAGCGCTGTCGTCCGACCGGCGGGACTCCGGCCCCGGCACGAGCCGCGTCCGGGAGAAGACTTCAAAGGGTCCCGCGAAATCGAGGACCTCGACGTTTTCGAAGATCAGGATGCCGACGTTCTGACGCTCCATGGCAGGTCTCCTTACCAGAAGGCGAAGGTTACCGCGGCAATGGCCAGCGAAACCAGCGTCACCGGCAGGCCGGTGCGGAGGTGGTCGAGGAAGCTGAATCGGACGCCCATCCGCTCGGCCTGCTCGGCCACGATCAGGTTTGCGATGCTGCCGGCGAGCACCGCGTTGCCCGCGAAGGTGCTGGCCAGCGCCAGGGCGTAGCCGGTGGACGGGGCGCGGCCCACGAAGGGGAGCATCAACATGACCGCGGGCACGTTGCCCACCAGGTTGCTCAGAATTGCGACGCCCGGGATCAGCATCCTGAGTTGCGACAGGTCGGCGCCCGCGTCGGCCAAAGCGCGGCCGGCGGCCCCGGTCCAGCCCGAAAGCTCGAAGCCCCGCACCACCACGAAGAGGCCGATGAACAGGGCGAGCAGGTGCCAGTCCACCAGGTAGAGCATGTCGCGGGTCCAGGTCCGCCGGGTCAGCATGACGGCTCCCGCGATGCCGAGCGCCGTCAGCGGCGCCGGAACCGGCGAGAGAAAGAGGGCGATCGCCACGACGGTGAGCAGGATCGCCTTGCCCGCCTGCCAGGGCTGAAGTGGCACGCGTGACTCCATTGAGCTCACGAGCGCCGCTGGCGTTGCTGCTGCGGCGCCCTTCTCACCGAGCCGGCGCGAGAGGAGCAGGTACAGCACCCCGAGCGAGAGAACCACCGGCACCAGACAGGCCAGGAGGAACGGCAGAAACCGGAGGCCCAGGCGCTGCGCGATGAAGATGTTCTGCGGGTTGCCGATGGGGGTCAGCGCGCTGCCGAGATTGCTGGCGCAGGCGACGGCAAGGAGGTAGGGGAGAGGAGGACGGCCGGATTGCAGGAGGGCTCCGGCCAGGAGAGGAATCAAGGCGAAGCAGACGACGTCGTTGGTCAGGACCGCGGAGAGCAGGGCGGAGACGGCGATCGTGCCGAGCAGCAGCCGGCGGGGGTCTTCGACACGCGCCAGCCGGTCGCCGATCGCGGTGTAGAGGCCCGACACCCGGTACTGCGCCGAGAGCATCATCATGCCGAACAGCACGGCGAGCGTCGGCGCGTCCACCGCCGTCTTGGCCTCGTCCACCGAGATCGACTCGGTGGCGAGGAAGGCGACGGCGCCGAGGAGGGCGAAGCCGGAGCGGTCCAGTTTGAACGGCGGGATCCGGCCCAGTGCCAGACCCAGGTAGGTCAGGAGGAAGAGGACGAGCGGAAGAAGGGGCAAGGCATCACCGGTCTGATCGTGGGGCACTCGGTCGCTGGCGAGTCTAGCGCATGAAATCCGGGAACTGTAACGGAGGCCGCCACTGCCGAGCCTTTGATTCCGAGAGGGGGCGCGATGGCTGGCGCCATGGACAGCGGGGCAGGGGCACTCCGGTGAGGGAATTGGCCGCCAGGAACGTCTCCTTCAGATGGAGTCATCCGACCCCGTTCGACTCCCGCCGAGCTCTCTTCGCCGGGAGTACCCGCCGTAAAGGAGGAACCGCCATGGCAGACCCAACGCTCTCGAACCAGGCGCCCCACACCAGCCCGAGCCCGCCGCAGCGCTTCCATGGGACGAACCCGATCCGCGGTCTGGAGGATGTGCCACGTTCCACTCTCTACGAAGGGCGATTCGGCCGGATGTTCCGCCATCTCCCGCCGCTCTCATCGCGAGACCCCGACCTGTTGGCATTGGCCGCGTTCATGTTCGAGACGGAGGAGCAGGCGGATGACCCCGCTCTCGACAATCCCGACATCCCCGCGGGCTTCACCTACTTCGGCCAGTTCGTCGATCACGACATCACGTTCGATCCCAACTCGAAGCTGCAGCGCGACAACGATCCGGACGCCCTGCGCAATTTCCGGACACCGCGCTACGATCTGGATTCGCTCTACGCGGACGGACCGGACAACAATCCCTATCTTTACGATTCGGACGGCCTCCACTTCCTCGTCGGCAAGAACGCGGCGGGCGAGGACGATCTGCCGCGCAACAGTGCGAACCCGAAGCGCGCGCTGATCGGCGATCCGCGCAACGACGAGAACGCAATCGTTTCGCAGCTCCACCTGGCGTTCATCAAGTTTCACAACAAGGTGGTCGACGCCGTGCCGCCGGGTCGGCCCGACCGGTTCGACGAAGTCCGGCGCATCGTCCGCTGGCACTATCAATGGGTCGTGGTCCACGATTTCCTGCAGAAGATCCTGGGCGGCGACGACGTCATCAAGGACATCATCAAGCTGGAGACGTACAAGGTGCCGTTCGGCAACGGCACCAAGGACATCGCGGGAGCCCTGAACGTCGATCTGAAGTTCTATTCCTACCGGAACCAGCCGTTCATCCCGGTGGAGTTTTCGGTGGCGGCCTATCGTTTCGGGCACAGCATGGTGCGCGGGGATTACGAGCTCAACGAGGCGACGGAGGACCCGAACGACGTCGATATCTTCGGCGAGGAGGGCGAGGATCTGCGCGGCTTCGGCATGCGCCGGAACGGGCTGGAGATCCAATGGGCCCGGTTCTTCAAGTTTGCCAGTGTGGGCGTGTCGCCCCAACTCTCCCGCAGGATCGATACGAAGCTTGCCGCCGGCCTCAGCGATCTGCCGTTCATCACCGACATCTTCAAGTCGCTGGCTCAGCGCAACCTGCTCCGGGGCAAGGCGCTGGGCCTGCCCTCAGGCCAGGCGGTCGCGCGGGCCATGGGCATGCCGAAGGAGGTGATCCTGACGCCCGCCGAGCTCAACCTGCCGACGAGCTTCCCGCCGAAGCCAGGGGATCCGCCGCGCAACCTGGCCGCGGCGTTCGGCGAGAACACGCCGCTCTGGTTCTACATCCTCAAGGAGGCGGAGGTGCGCTGCAACGGCAAGAAGCTCGGGCCGGTCGGCGGGCGCATCGTCGCGGAGGTGCTCCTCGGACTGCTTGCCAGCGACCCGTCATCCTATCTGCGGGCGGAGCCGGCCTGGCAGCCGAAGCAGGGCCAGTTCGGCGCGCCGCAGGATGGCAAGTTCTCGATCAGCGACCTGCTGCGCTTCGCCGGGGCGAAGATCACGTAATCCTTGCCGGGGCATAATGTCTTAAGCTATGGCCTTCCCGGGCCGCGTTCCGCCGCCCGGGAGCTTTTGACGGAGGCCATCGGCATGAACCGTTTCGGACGTCTCTCTGTTCTCGTGCTCCTCGTTCTCGCCGCCCTGGCGCAGGCGGTACCGGCGGTACCGGCGGCAATGGCGGCTCCGGATGCTCCGGCCGTGCCTGCTGTCGGCTCGGCGGCCCCGGACTTCACCCTGACGAGCGGCGAGGGGAATGCGACCAGTCTGAAGGACTTCAAGGGGAAGTGGACGGTGCTGTACTTCTATCCCAAGGACTTCACCGGCGGCTGCACGATCGAGGCCCACAACTTCCAGCGCGACCTCGCGCAGTATGAGAAGGTCAACGCCACGATCGTCGGCGTGAGCGTCGACAGCGCCGAGTCTCACAAGAGCTTCTGCACCAAGGAGGGGCTCGCCTTCAAGCTCCTGTCGGACCCCGACGCGCAGGTGTCGGCGAGGTACGGCTCGGTCATGGAGCACGAAGGGGTCAAGTACTCGGCGCGCAACACGTTCATCATCGATCCCGAGGGCAAGATCGTGAAGACCTTCGTGGGGGTCAAGCCGGCCACGCACAGCGAGGAGGTGCTCGCCGCACTGGCCGAGCTCCAGAAGCGCTGATCTCCGGCGACGCGACTCCGAGAGCATGCGGCGGGATCCTGCCCAGCTTGCCACGATCGCCTTCGCCCTTCTCGGCGTGGCCCTGGCGCGCCTGATCGCCAGCCTCTCTCTGGCCGACGTGCCGCACGTGATGGACGAGATCGCGTACGGCTTCCAGGCCCGGATGTTCGCGGGCGGCCACTTCACGGCGCCGCTCCGCCTGCCGCGCCCGGCCTTCGCCATGTGGTTCGTGGATGACCGGGTGCGCACGTTCAGCATCTTCCCCCCAGGCTGGCCGGCGGTGCTTGCGGTCGGGGTGCTGCTCCGGGCGACCGCCTGGGTCAATCCGATCCTTCATGGCGCAACCACCCTGATCGTGGCTGGGAGCGCTCGGAGGCTCGGCGGCGAGGAGCGGGGAGGCCGCGCGGCGGTCTTCGCGTCGGCTCTCTATGGCCTGAGCCCGCAGGCGCTGCTGCTCGCCGCGAGCCTGATGTCCCATACGCTGGTGGCCTTTACCGCGGCCGTGGTGCTTGCCATGGGACTGCGCCTGGCTCGGCCCAATCCTTCGCCGCTGCACGCCGCGGCTCTTGGGACGGCGCTCGGCCTGGTGGCGGCCACCCGGCCGCTTTGCGCGGTCGCTTTGGGGATCGCCGCGGCGCTGTTCCTGGTGTTCGCTTCGCGCCGCCGAACGCTGCGCCCGGTCCACGTCGCCGCGGTCGCCGGACCGGCAGTGGTGCTCGTAGCGCTCCTCGGAGCCTACAACGCGCACATCACCGGGAACCCCCTGCGCTTCCCGCAGGAGGCCTATTTCGACGAGCACGTGTCTCCCGTCGATCATCCGATTTTTCGCTACGGCCCCGGGTGCAACCGGCTCGGGTTCGGTCCCGGCCACGGCTGCGAGGCCTTGCCTGATGGGATGCACACGGTGAAGCACGCCGTCTGGAACACGAAGGTCAACCTCACGGCCTGGCTCTGGCTGGCTGGCGGCGGATCTCTCGCGTTCCTTCTCGCGCCCCTGGCCTTCGTGGAGCGGCGCGACCGTTGGGCCCGCGCGATCGTCCTGTCGGTGATCCCCACGGTCATCCTGCTCTATGGCCTCTACTGGTACGCGGGGACCTGCTATGGGGCGCGCTTCTATCATGCGGCGCTCCCCTCGCTGCTGTTGCTGGCCGCGCTCGGGCTGGACAGCGTGGCGGATACCCGCCGGTCTGCCGCCTCTGTCCTTCTCGCGGTCTTCCTCGCGGTGAACGGAGTCACGGGCTGGCTCGCCGCGCGCGAGGTCTCCCGCCTGTACTGGGGGACGGATGACCGCTTCGCGCGCCTGGCCGCAGAGTGGGACCAACCCCCGGCCCTGGTGCTGGTCGCTTTCGCCCCGGGCACTCCGATCGGGAGGTACCGCTACACCTCCTTCCTGCACAAGGTCACGTGGGCCGAGAACATCCGCGCCCTGAGCGCTCTCGGACTCAATAGTCCGAACCTGGACGGACCGGTCGTCTTCGCCCGGTATCATCCCGGGCTGATGTCCGAGATTCGGACGCGGTATCCGGACCGGCAACTCTGGCTCTATCTGACAGGAGTCGGGAGCCGCGACCTCCTGATTCCTTACGAGACCTCGGGTCTGACCGCTCTCGAAGCAGGTGCGGAGCGGCCGAAGGACAACTTCGACGGCTTCACGATCATGCCGGCCGAGTGAATTGCCAGCAAAGGCGGGGGCCCGCCGCCTCGACCGGTCGGGATGGGGATCAGCAGTTGTTCGTGCGGTCATCCGCGGCGGGTCATCCGCGAGCGGTAGAGGCGGTTGAGGTAGTCGTAGAGAACGGTCTCGTGCTCGGTCGCCGCGGAACGGCCGAGCCGGTTCACGAAGCCGTGCAGGAAGGCGGGCACGAGGTCGTCGAGCGGCCTGGAGAGGAGGCCCCGGCTCGCGCACTCCCGTAGCTCACGCAGGGGCCCGGCGATCGCCTGCGAACGGCGCTCCAGCGCCTCGATCCTCTGATCCAGGAGGCTCTCCAGCAGAGGCCGGTCCCGGCGCAGCCGCCGGGCAAGGACGCCACGCAGGGCGCTGTACCGGAAGCCGTCCGCGAGGCGCTTGTGCTCGCGCTCGATCAGGCGGCGACGGTCCTCCAGGCCGTAGCCGAAGTCGTCCAGCAGCCGGTCGATCCCTTGCAGCATCAGGTGCCAGCGCAGGTCGGCGCTTTCGTCTCCGGCGAGGGCGCCGAGCAGCTCGAGCACGGCCTCGCTGTCGTGATGGAAGACCTCCTCGGCCAGCTCGATCCCCTCGTCTCCGCCGAAGCGCTCGACCTCCCGTTCGTAGGTGTCGAGCCGGCATCTCCAGGCCGCTCCGGTCGAGGCCAAGCGGCTGAAGGTCTCGCGGACCAGCTCGTACAGGCGGCCGGGGTCTCCCCGGAGGCAGACCCGTAGATGGTCCGTCTCCCGCGTGAAGAACCAGCTCCGCGCCTCGCGGACCAGCGGCGCGATTTCGTCGCGGAGGATCGCGTCCGCCGTGCCGGTGCCCGTGTGGATGCGGACGTCCAGCCATTCGGAGCCCGGCGGGAAGCTGCGGTCCGTTCGGGCTGCTGGAGCCGGAAGGGGCGCGGCCGGCCGGTCCGCGGGGCGGCGCGCGAAGAGGACCAGGATCTCGTGGAAGAAACGTCCTTCGGGGCCGTGGACGGCGCCGAGCCCGTCCGGAGCGGGAAAGGGCTCGGTGAGCACGATCTCGGTGCGCCCCTTGACCAGCTCGACGAAGGAATCCAGGCACAGCGGGTTGTCGAGGTCGAGAAGGAGCGCGTTCTCGGCCTCGACCTGGAGAACGAAGCGGGGGATCCGGCGCTCCTGCCGCCAGCGCCGTGCCAGACGGCAGCGGGCCGCTCCCAGGGCATCGCGCGCCCGGGCGAGCGGTGCGATCTCTTCTGGAGCGACGAGCCAGCGGGCGCGGGACAGCACGAGCCGGCCCAGGACGACGCGCGGCAGGAACGGGACCTTGTTGAGCGGTGTCCAGCTCCACCCCAGATGGCTTGCGCGCCCCTGCTCCTGGAGCGCTCCCATCAGGCGGTAGAGCCCCAGGCTTTCGTAGACCGTGGACAGGGAGGCGGTCAGGCGCGGGACGACCTCGCGGCCGAGGCTTCGCGAGCGCAGCCGGACCCGGTCGCCCTCCACGGTCACGGTGAGGTCCTGCACCGGGATCTGCCGCTCCCGCGGCGCGCCGGAGACGCCGAGATAGGGGATCTCGTACGAGCGCAGCACTGGGCGGGCTAGGAGGTTGCCTACCCGGCCCGTGGGCAGGTGGACGATCTCGGCGTAGATGGCTTCCGGTGCGTGCGCCTCCTCGGCGGCGAGGTGGGCACGGACCCCGGCGTCGATGCGCTCGTCGAGGTGGCACAGTCGGCCGATCAGCCGCGCCCCGGAGGGACCCCAGGCGTGCTCCAGCAGGATGCGGTTGTTTCCTAGCGCCACGCTGACCGCGAAGGCGTCCGGCAGGGCGTCCTGCAGGGGATACTGGGAGGGCGCCGCCAGCGTCTCCAGGTCGCTCTCCGTCAGCTCGACCTCCATCCGGCCCTGCGCCAGGGCGTCGGTGAGCAGGCCCAGGAGGTGGTTTTCCCGGGAGGACCAGGGGACCGGGGAGGCCTGGTGGCGTGGATAGAACCTCAGCTCCGCGAGCAGCGGCGAGGCATCGGCGGAGGCCTTGGTCAGGCGGCCGAAGCCGATGCCGATCTCCTCGTCCAGCACCTCCAGGAGAGGCATCTCCCGGCCCTCGCCATAGCGCTCGCGGAAGGCGCGGCGGAACTCGACGAGCGTTGCAGGGTCGCCCGACTGCGGGCAGATGCGGTGCAGGACGTCCACGCCGCGCCGGATCTCATCGGCCACATCCCGGCCCAGCACGGCCTCGCGCGCGGGCTTGATCAGATCGACCTGGACCATGCGCCAGAGGTCCACCGGCGCGCCCAGGGGCTCCAGCCCGCGGGCGATGGCCGGGTAGCGCTGGGGATCGGCACCCAGCCCTCCGGCGTCGAGATCGGCCAGCTCCCGGCCGGCGCGCGCCAGACGTTCCCGGACCTCGGCCAGTGAGGGCAGTCCCGCGAGCTGCCGCAGAAGGGCCGGGGTGGTCTCCTCGCCGGTCAGGGGCAGGCCGGGATCGGGAACGAGGATCTGGCTGTCGACCAGGTCATGGAGGAACGCGGTCGCGTCCTCCAGGTCGACCTCGGGATCGCCGGCCACGAGCGCCTCCGCCAGCTCCTGAAGCCGTGCGCCGGCCGCGGCTCGTTCCAGCGTCTCCTTCAGGGCGTCGAAGGACTCGACCGCCACCAGGTGATAGCGGCGCACGTGGAGGTACTGCCGGGCCTCGGCATAGCGCAGCCGGCCGGCCGCTTCGTAGAGACTGGAATTGGGGCGGAAGAGTGTCTCGGCCCGCAGGCCGGGGTGGCGGCGCAGGAGATCCCAGAGCCGGAAGAGGTAGAACATGTCCAGGCGGCTGTGCCGCCGGCAGGCGCCGCGCTCCGCAAGCTCCAGCCGTGTGCGCTCTCCCAGCGTGCCGGCCGTCCAGCCGGCGAAGAGGCCGAAGGGCGTCGGCCGCGAGACCATGCGCAGGAGGTAGCGCACGAGCGCGTGCTCGGCGCGCCGGCCCTTGCGGCTCTCCGGCGCCTGCTGCCAGTGGCGGAGGCCCGCGAGGAGGTCGGGGGAGGCGAGGGCGAGGGCTTCGCGGATCTCGGGCCGCTCGATCAGCACCCGCAGGCGCTCGCGCAACAGAGTGCGATCGTGGGCGATCGCCTGCGCGAGCCCGGCCTCGTCATGCTCTTCATACCCCGGGGAGAGCAGGCCGGCGCTCCAGGCTTCCATCTCCTCGAAGGGGAGAAGCGGGGTGCGGAGGACGACCAGATCCGAG
>DATANP010000222.1:0-2805 GCA_036266195.1 Thermoanaerobaculia bacterium
CTGATCAGCCTCTACCTGGGCCGCACCGGCATAGCTTCGGCCTATGGGGCGGCGGGCTCGCTCGTGGTGATCCTGCTCTGGGTCTACTACTCCTCTCTCATCTTCTTCTTCGGAGCCGAGCTCACCCGGGTCCACTCGCGCCAGTTCCGCTCCCTCCGGCAGCCGGAGGAAGGAGCGGTGCGGGTTCCCGAGGGCCAGGCGCCAAGCCAGGCAATGACTCATCAATGACATCGAAATCCCTGCTGCTCTCCCTTCTCCTCCTCCCCGCCGTGCTCCATGCCAGGGAGAACGTCCGGATCGAGATCGACGGCCTCGACCGCGACCTCCGGCGCAACGTGCTCGCCACTCTCAGCCTGGAGGAAGCCCGGGGAGACGACGACCTCGACGAGGACCGCCTCCGCCGGCTCCACTCCCGCGCCGCCGAGGAGATCGAGACCGCGATCCAGCCGTTCGGCTACTACCGGCCGGGCGTTCAATCGACTCTCGAGCGCGAGGGCGACACCTGGGTGGCGCGCTACACGGTCGAGCCCGGCCCGGCGCTCAAGGTGACCCGGCGGGACATCCAGCTCCTGGGCGATGGCGCGAACGACGCCGGGTTCCAGAGGATTGTCCGTGACTTCCCGCTCACCGAGGGCGAGACGCTGTTCCACCCCGACTACGAGTCCGGCAAGGCGGCGTTCGAGGAGTACGCGGCGCAGAACGGGTATCTCGACGCCGCGTTTGAGGAGAACCAGATCCGCGTGGACCTCGCCAGCTACACCTCGGACGTGATCCTCCACTTCAACACCGGCCCCCGGTACCGGTTCGGGCCCGTCCATTTCAACCAGGACTTCCTCGACCCGGACCTCCTCAAGGGCTACGTCACCTGGAAGCAGGGCGACCCGATCAACGTCAACGAGCTGCTGAAGCTCCAGGACGCGCTGTCCGACAGCCCCTACTTTCAGCGCGTCGAGGTCGTGACCCGCCAGGAGCAGGCGCAGGGCCTCGAGGTGCCGGTCGAGGTGAACCTGACCGCCAGCCAGCGCCAGCGGTGGTCGGCGGGCGCCGGCTATGGCACGGACACCGGGCCGCGCGGCACGGTCGCGCTGGAGCTGCGGCGGATCAACCGCCACGGCCACCGCGGCCAGACCGAGGCCCGGGTGTCGCAGATCGAGAAGCGCTTCAGCGCCAACTACCAGATCCCCGGACCCTATCCGCGCACGGATGTGCTCACGTACCAGCTCGGGTACGCCGACCTGAACACGGACACCAGCCAGAGCCATAGCGGCCTCATCGGCGCCGGCCTGACCCAGGCGCGCGGGAGCTGGCGCGAGGCGTTCGGGCTCAACTATCAAGTCGAAGATTTCGAGGTCGGCGTGGACGAAGGGCGGTCCAAGCTGCTGATCCCGCAGGCGAGCTGGAGCCGGGTCAAGGCTGACGACCGGATCTCCACCACCCGCGGCCACCGGGTGCAGGTCGACTTCCGCGGCGCGGACGAGGCGCTGCTCTCGAACGCCAGCTTCCTCCAGGCGGAGGTCCAGGGGAAGCTGATCCACAGCTTCGCGGACCGCTTCCGCTTCATCACCCGCGCCGAGGTGGGCTGGACCGAGACCGGCCAGTTCCGGGAGCTGCCGCCCACGCTGCGCTTCTTCGCGGGCGGCGACCAGAGCGTGCGCGGGTACGCCTACCAGGCTCTGGGGCCGCTCGACGAGGCTGGCAACGTGATCGGCGGCGAGTCGCTCCTGACCGGCAGCGTCGAGGTCGAGTACCGCATCCTGGAGAAGTGGCGCTTCCTCGAAAAATGGGGCGTGGCCGCGTTCTATGACGCCGGCAACGCCATGCAGTCGTTTTCCGGCTCGCTGGAGGAGGGGGCGGGTGTGGGGGTGCGGTTCGTCTCCCCCATCGGGCCGATCCGCGCCGACGCCGCCTGGGCCCTGACCGAGCCGGGCCATCCCGTGCGCTTTCACCTCACTGTAGGACCCGATCTATGAAACGCCCCCGCCTCAAGAAGATCCTGATCCGGACCGCCCTCGGTCTGTTCACCCTGGCCGTGATCCTCGCCGCCACGTTCTGGTTCCTCGCCGGGACCCAGAGCGGTACGCAATGGCTCTTCACCCGCCTCGGCGCGCTCATGCCGGGCAAGCTGGAGGTGGCGCAGATGACCGGCCCCCTGCGCGGCCCGCTCGACATCCGCGGGCTCAAGTACGAGCGCGAGGGGTTCGAGATGTACGTGGACCACGTCCAGCTCGAATGGCGCCTGCGCGAGATCGCCCAGCGCCGGCTCGACATCCAGCAGCTCTACGCGGACGGCATCCGCATCGTCACCACCCCGTCCGAGGAGAAGAAGGAGCGCACCCCGCTGCCGGACGTCAACCTGCGCTTCAACATCATCGTGCGGGACGCCCGGGTCCGCGACCTGAGCGTCGCCTCGAAGACCCCGCAGCCCGAGGAGAAGCCGTTCGTGATCGACCGCATCGACCTCGCGACCACGGCCATCCGGAACGACGTGCGGGTGGACAGCCTCACGGTCCGCTCCCCCACGTTCGACGCCGACGTCAAG
Organism: Thermoanaerobaculia bacterium; assembly: GCA_036266195.1. Classification (GTDB taxonomy): domain Bacteria; phylum Acidobacteriota; class Thermoanaerobaculia; order Multivoradales; family UBA5704; genus DATMER01. Next base: position 2,540 of record DATANP010000222.1, read on the forward strand.
GGCTCGGTCCGGCCGCAGGGGGACTACCCGGTCGATCTGGCCGTGCGCTGGACCTACCGGGCGCCGGACATGGCCCCCTTCTCCGGCAACGGCAAGCTCGCGGGCACGCTCAAGGACCTGCAGGTGACGCAGGAGCTGGGCGCTCCGTTCCCGGTCAGCCTGAACGCCACGCTCCAGGAGCCGCTCTACGAGCTGCGGTTCGACGGCCGGGCGAAGTTCTCGCGCCTCAACCCGCGGCTGATCAAGGCCGACCTGCCCGACATCCC
>DATANP010000223.1:0-4710 GCA_036266195.1 Thermoanaerobaculia bacterium
CAGGGCGTGGAGATGGGACGCCCCAGCATCCTCGAAGCCCGCACGGAGAAACGGGACGGCGAGGTAGTGGGGACCTGGATCGGTGGCGCCAGCGTGCTGGTGAGTGAGGGGTTCATCGAGGTCGATTGAGCGCCTTCCTTCGACCGCCGCTTGGCTTGGTGGAGTAACTTCTCCGCCCTGATGCGCGCCTAAGGTGAGGCAATGACGCCATGGGAGCGTTACTTGAGGCAGGAGGTAGTTAGCCATGAACGCACAGCGATTCTCCCTGCGGGTCTGCCCAGCGATCCTGATCCTGGCCCTTTTCTCAGCGTCGGCCCACTCCGCGGATGCTCCCGACACTCACAACATGCTGGTCGTCGGCGAGAAAACGGTATACCTCTCTCACCTGCCCATGTTCCAGGAGGAAGGCCAACCTCCTATGCCGCACCGCTATCAGGTGATCCTCGAGGTCACTTTTCCTCAACAGAAAATTTATGCGAGAGACCGCCAGAAGCACCCTACGACGAGCATCTATACGCTGAATCCAGAGGACTTCGTGCTGCCGGAGCTGGTCTCCTCGGATGCGCAACACAACCCCCTCGGCTCGATCAGGGCGAAGCAGATCTTTCGCGGACACCTGGAGCGAGAGGACAGCGTTCCCATCCTCGAGGACGTCAATGTTGCCGTGAAGCGAGTCATCCATTTCCGGCAGTTCGATCCCAAGGCCCAAACGCCTACCCAGTTGGAGTACATTCTTTTCGGTAAAGGGAAGGAGCTCTTCCTGGCTCACCGAATCACGGGGCCGCCGGACTTTGATCAGATGTTGTCCGTGAAGGTAACCGGCCACAAATTCACCGACGACGAGTTGGCCCAGGGAGTGCCCGTGGTCTTTCCGGGAACGAAGCCTGTCATCGCCGATCGGCTGAAGGCGAAGCAACGAATTGCGGGTGAAGTCAAGGTCGGCAGCCCCTTGGCTCTCCAAACCATCCAAGTCGAGGTAGGTAAAGAGCTTTACTTCGAGGAAGGCGAATTGAGGGTGCCGCACACCTTCGCGACGACGCCGGAGGAACAACGAGCCGGCTTTCCCTGAATCGCCGACCTCTGATCCTCTTTGATGAGTCCCGTAAATTCCGGCCTCACCCAGGTGGCCTCGTGCGCGCTGAGCCACTATGACCTTGCAGACGCGCAACCCGCCTTGCTTGACAACACAAGCAATGTGGTCTTTCGGGTTCTACCGCCGGAAGAGGAGACAGGGGCCAATACGGGCTTTGTGTTGCGTGTCCATGCCTCTGGAGCGCGCACCACCCAGGCCATTCTCGAAGAGCTCCAGTGGTTGTCAGCGATCCGGCGCGAGACCGACCTCATCGTGCCCGCCCCTGTACCTGCTCGCGATGGGTCCCTCATCCAGGAAATCCCGGCACCAGGAGAATCGGTCCCGCGACAATGCGTTCTGTTTCAATGGATTCCCGGGAAGTTCCGGAATGAGAATCTGACGCCGGACGACTTGCGACGCGTGGGAGCGTTCATGGCGCGGCTGCACTGCCATTCGGAACGATTTGTTGCTTCGCAAGCATCCCCACCCACGCGGCGCGCCGTGTTTTGTGACGCGCACGCCCCGGACAAAGCGGCAACCCACTTCTCCGCAGAGGATCTGGCCGTGTTTGAGGCAGCAGCTCAATGGGTGCACAAAGCCGTTGAAGAGCTGGGAGAGGACCGGGACGTCTTTGGGTTCATCCATGGGGACCTGCACCAATGGAACTATCTGTTTCATGGCAACGAGGTGCGGGCCATCGACTTTGATGATTGTGGCTGGGGTTACTATGCGTACGACATGGCTGTGCCTCTCTCGTATCTGGAGGACCAGAAAACTTTCCCGGCCTTGCAGGAGGCGTTTCTGGCCGGGTATCAACAGATACGGCCACTTCCAAGGCGCTTTGCCGACTATCTTGACGTGTTCCTGGCGGCGCGGATCCTGGTCATGCTCCCCTGGATACTCGGTTGGCCCCACCCAAACCACATCTCCTGGGGCCCCAGATTTCTGCAACAAGCCTCGGGACGGTTGCGGCGCTATCTGGAACGGAAGCCCTGACAGGGAGACCACATCTCATGTGGAACACTGAAACTATCTGGTTCGATCTGGCGATCGTGTTCGGGATCTTCGCGTTCGGCAATGTCCTGTTCGGGCATTTCGAGGAGCACAAGCCGAAGGCCCGCCGGGTGCTCAAGGTCGCGCTCTTCGCGCTCGGAACCGTCGTGCTCTCAATGTACGGACTCAGGTGGGTGGCGTTCACCCTGATCGGCCTGCTGGCGCTCGCGGCCGTGTATGTGCACGGCGTCTGGCTCCCCAAGCATGGGGTCAACGGGTTGACCGGCGAACCCAGAGACCGGTACTACGATCTGCTCAAGGTGCCTGAAGAACGCCGGCGCTTCCGTTGATGGCCCGATGGCCTTCCAACCGATCCTCGACCAGCTTCTCCAGCCGGGCGAGCACGTCGTCCAGCTCGCGCACGGTGGCGTTGCCGGAGTGGCGCTCCTTGCGCCTCCGCCCCTCCCACACGCCGCTCCAGAGCTCGCGCTCCTGCTCCAGGACGTCCCGGCGCAGCCGCAGTCCGTGGCGGGCGAAGACCGGCTCGAGCCGGTCGTAGTTCTGGAGGAGGTATCGCCGGGTCGAGGTGTAGGCGTGCTCGGCCACGGTCCGGCGCTCGGCAAAGCCGAAGATGTTGGTGAAGAACATCAGGTAGTCGTCCCGCTCGGGCTGGATGAGCACCACGTCCGCATCCTTGAACTTGGTCTCGTAGGCAGCCATGCCGACTTCGAGACGCGAGTGGATCAGGGTGCGGAAGGTCTGCGACATGACGGCCGGCAGCCCGCGGTCGAGCAGGTTGCCGCGCTTCATGATGCCCGCCTCGACGGCGCGCACGGTGTCCACCGGCACGATCGGGTTGACGCAGATCACCAGGTCGGCCCCGGCTTCGAGGGCGACCGAGGCGTGCAGCGTCTTGAGAAGGACGCCGTCGACGTAGCAGCGGCCGTCGATCTCCACCGGCGGATAGAGGCCGGGGAGGGCGCCGCTGGCCTGGACGGCGCGCGAGATGGGGACGTGATCGAAGCCGGGTTCGCCGAAGCGCACGGCCTGCCCGGAGTCGAGGTCGGCGGCCACCACCACCAGGTGCTTGCCCAGGCGGCGGAAATCGTCGGTCCTCCCCTTCATGTTGTAGATCTTCTCCAGGTACTCCCGGATCGGCGCGTTGTCGAAGACCCCCACGGGGAGGGCCCCGGAGAGTTGGAGCAGCGCGTCGAAGAGGGTGCGCTGGCGGAAGTTGACGACGTAGTCGCCGAGGGCCCGGGCGACGAGGCCCGGGATCTTGAGCCCGCGCTTGACCATTTCGCCGAGCGCGGGGGTCATGAAGGTTTCCGGGACGAACGGGTGCTCGCCCGGCTCCTGGGAGACGATGGCGCGGCACATCTGCGCCGTCGTGATGTTGTTGGCGAGGTTGGCGTTGATGAAGGCGCCGGCGCTCACACCCACGTAGATGTGGAGGTCGGTGAGGTCGACGCCTTCGAGTGCTTCGTCAAGGGCGCGGAGGACGCCGATCTCGTAGATGGCGCCCTCCGGGCCCCCGCCGGCGAGCGCGAGGCCGATCTTCTGCGAGCTGGCCGCGCGCCCGTCCGGGCTGTCGTTGCTGAGCATTCGCGCTCCTCCGCCTGGACAGGACCTCTCAGGCGATGATCTTGGACGGATCGGCCGTGTCGAGCGTCGGCGCGGAGGTGCCCGGGGTCACCGGGGTACCGGCAGGCTCGCCGCTCGGCGTGACGATCGGGCTCGCGTTGACGATCGGCTCGCCATAGGGGCTGTGCCCGCCGGCCGGGGTCACGCGAGGCTTGAGCATCTCGACCTTCGCGTTGAGCTCCTCGACGCGACGGGTCAGGTTGTGGATCTCGTCGCGGCTGGGCACGCCCATCCGGTGGAGCGCCTTGGTCACGGACTCGTCGAGCTTGTCCGACCAGGTCTTCAGGAAGTCGTCGGTGGAGGTCTTCGCGCCCTCGTACTGCTTGCGGGCCTCCTCGCGTCCACGGGTCTCGTACTCGCGGCCGCGGTCGACCAGGCGGTCGAACATCTTGGTGCCCTCTTCCCCGGCCGCAGCCAGCGCTCCGAGGCCGGCCAGCCAGATGCGATGGGCGGAATCCTTGAGCTCATCCTGCAGGTTCTTCGTGGCGTCGTTCATGGTGCTCACCTCGTCTCGATGTCCGGAGTTGGGATGATCGGCTCGGCGACCGCCTTGGCGGCCGCGTACTCGTCAATCTGTCTCGAAAGGATGTCCAGGCGCGCCGACAGGGTGCGCAGGTCGTCGCGGGTCATGACGCCCATCTTCCTGAGGACCTGCTTGCCCTCGTACTCGACCGTGTCCTGGACCAGCTTGCCGGCTTCCCGCATGGCGCCGTTGGCGCGGTCGGTGAAGGCGTCGACGGTCTTGCGCTGGCGCTCGTCGAGGGGCCGGCCCCGCTCGACGAGCCGGTCGAACAGCTTCTGGCTCGCGTTGTCGGCTTCGACGATGGCGCCGAGGCTGGCGAGCCAGAGGTTGCGGCCGGCGTTCAGAAGCTCCTGGCGGGCCTTCTCGAAGGCCGACGGCGTGGTGGTCTGAGCTTCGCTCATCCTACTTTCTCCTCGCGCCCCAACGGGGCGGTGGTCTGATCTTTTTCAAGCTCAGCCAGCGACGTTTCAAGTTGCTC
>DATANP010000224.1:0-8381 GCA_036266195.1 Thermoanaerobaculia bacterium
ATCCGGTCCCGCGACCAGCACGTCGGCGAGCCGGCCCTCCTGGCGGCCGACCGAGATCACCACCCGCGGCTTCCCGGGGACGGGGCGAGGCGCCAGGCCGGTGCGCCAATCGGCGGTGAGCCGGGCTCCGGCGTCGGGCACACCGCACCGGTCCGCCACCGTGGTGAAGGACTTCTCGATGTCCGCCAGGCTTTCGTTCGGGATCGTGAGCACCTCGATGCCGAGCGGCTGCAGCTTGGCCGCGAGATCCTTCTCGCTCGGCAGAAGGACCGCCAAGTCGGGCTTGAGCGAGACGATGCGCTCCAGGTTGGCGTCGAACAGGCCGCCGAGGCGAGGCTTGTCCGCGGCCTCGGGCGGCCAGGTGCTGAAGTCGCCGACTCCGACCACCCGGTCCCCGAGCCCGAGCGCGAAGAGCGTCTCGCTGAGGTTCGGAGCCAGGGCCACGATCCGCCGCGGGACCGCGGGGCCCTTCGGCTGAGGGGGAGTCCCCTCCCCCCGGCAGCCGAGAAGCAGCGCCAGGAGGAGGAGGGACGATCGGACCGCGGTCTTCAAAAGTCCACCGCGACCCCGCCGATGAGGGTACGGCCCGGGGCCGGATAGCCGAGGACCTCTTCATACTCCTCGTCGGCGACGTTCTGGAGCCGCGCGTAGGGGGACAGCCAGGAGAGCGCCTTCCAGCGCGCGGCCAGATCCACTCGCAGGTAGTCGGGATTGTCAGTGCGTCCGAAGGTGATCGGATCCACGTCCGGGCGCTCGCCCACGTACCGCCCCTCGACGTTGAACGTCCAGTCCCCGGGCCGGACCGAGAGCACCAGGTTCGAGCTCTTCTCCGGCCGGCGCAGCAGCGCGAGACCGGTGATCCGGTCCTCGGCCTCCAGCCAGGTGGCGTTCCAGCGGACATCGAAGATCCCGCGGACGAAGCCCACCTCGCCTTCCACCCCCCGGCTGCGGGCGCGGCCGACGTTCACGTTCCGGAAGTCCACGAAGTCGAAGTCGATCAGGTTGCGCTGCCGGTTTTCGAAGCCAGTGAGAGCCACCCGCCAGCCCCCGGCCTCGCGTTCGATCCCCAGCTCGAAGCTCTCGCTGTCCTCGGGCTGGAGGTCGGGGTTGCCCGAGAACGGGAAGAACAGCTCGCCGAGCGACGGTGCCCGGAAGGCCTCGCCGTAGCTCGCCTTCAGACGCACGCCCGCCCCGGCGTTCAGGACCACCCCGGAGCGCAGGCTCGTCTCCCCTCCGTAGACGTCGTTGTCGTCCCGCCGCACCCCGAGGTCGAGCCGCACCGGGCCGTGCCCCCAGCTCCCCTGGCCGAACACGGCCCAGGTGCGCTGGTGCGCGCCGTCCAGGTTCGAGCCGAAGGAGGAGCTGTTGGTCACCTCCAGGCGCTCGGCCTCCGAGCCGACCGCGATCCAGAGGTTTTCATCGTGGCGCCAGGTGAGCACGGTCCGGCCGCGCAGCCCCTCGGACTCGGTGTCCGAAGAGGTGAAGCCGAACGGGTCGTCCGGATCCCGGAGCTCCGAGTCGAAACGGGTCTGCGACAGCAGCGCCTCGACCTCCCAGGTCCCCAGGTCGGCGCGGAACGGAACCGCCAGCTCGCGCTCCTGCCAGGAGATGTCTCCCGTCGGGTTCGGCGCGCCGTTGGAGAACGGGATGCCGGTCTTCGAGTCGTTCGTGCGCGCCATCAGGCCGACGCTGACCCCGGGGCGGACCGTCCAGAGACCCCGCGCGACCAGCTCCTCGCTGTCGTAGAAGCTGTTCTCGAGCTCGCCGTCCCCCCGCCGGAGGCTGCCGGTCATGTCGAGCCGCAGCCGGCCAAGGTCGGTCCCGGCCGCCAGGCCGCCGCGGTAGTAGCCGTCCTCCCCGGCCTCGGCCGAGAAGGTGCCGCCCTGGCGCGAGCCGGTGAACACCTGCACCACCCCGCCCACCGCGTTGCTCCCATAGAGGGCGCTGAACGGACCGCGGGCGACCTCGATGCGCTCGACGCCGTCGGTCTGCACGAACTGCCAGTTGGCGCCGCCGAAGTAGGGGTCGTTGAGCGGGATGCCATTCCAGAGCAGGAGCGTCTGCTCGGATTCGGCGCCGCGGACGAAGAGCGAGGTCTGCTGGCCCGGAGGCCCGGCCTGGGGGATGGTCAGGCCTGGCACGGTCGAGATGGCCTCGGAGAGGGTATCGACCTGGCGGGCTTCCATCTCGTCCTGGTCGAGGACGGTGACCGAGGCCGGGACGTCGTCGCGGTCCTCGGAGTCGAGCGAGGCGGAGACCACGACGGTCTCCTCGAATTTCGGCGTGGCTGGTGGGGCGGTCTGGGCGATCACTGGAATCCCACCCCCGAGGATTCCAGCCAGCAACATGAGGCTGTGGCGCATGCGCGTGCTCCTGGAATGAACGACGCCCCGCCAGGGTGGCGGGGCGGCAGGAGGCGCGGACGCGCCAGGGCCTTCCCCCGCGCCCCGCGGGTGGCATCGGACGGTTCGGCAGGTCTCCTGGCTCCCGGATCTTCCTACTCCCGGGCCTTCCCACAGGGGCAACCGCCGATTGGCGATCCATCCCCTGCAGTGGCTTGTTCCGGTTTCGTTCCCGGTTACAGTGGCGGGGGCCGCGCCGGATTCTCACCGGCTTCCCTTTCAAGACGGAGGTCTCCCTCCTGTCACCGCACCGTCGGGTCTGTCAAAGGGTGGGTCCTCCCACGGCGGGAGGACCCGGTAGGGCTAGCTTACCGCGGTTCTATTGCGGAGGAGAAGTTCCGATCATCCGTGCCGGGATGCCCTGGGTCTGGTTCGGCTGCACGAACTGCTTGATCGAGTAGTTCTCCTCGGCCTTGCGTTGCTCGTAGAGGCCCTGGAGCGCCTGGGCGGTGGCGGAGAGCGCCGGATCGGTGCGGGTGTTCCCCTGGCCCTCGGCCGGCTTGGCGTCCGGGTCGGCCGCGTCGTTGGCGGCCCAGCCGAGCAGGATGGTGTTCTTCTCGATCACCTTGCCGTAGCCGCTGAGCTCGGCGTCGGAGCGCACGCTCTCGATCTCATCCTTGCGCACGCCGATCCAGTTGCCGACCTCGGTCATCAGGAGAACGATGTTGCGGTCGAACGCCGCCTCCTGGGGCTGATAGGCGGTTTCCAGGACGCTGCCGTTCGTGAGCGTCACAGTATAGACCTCGGCCGCAGCCAGCGCGGGGAGCGCCAACAGGGCGAGGACGATCAGGACGAGAGATCTGCGCATGGGACCTCCTGTGAATACCGATCGAGAAACTCGTATCAGTGTAACACGGCAAGCTGTTCCCGGAGCTGGCTGCGGAAAAGAGCCGCGCCCCCGTGCGCCGGATGACGGACCGCCGGGGCCTCGATCCCCACGGCTTCGAGCCCGGCCTGGGCCGTCCGGCCGACCGCGACCACCCGCGCGCCGTCGGCCTCCTCCAGGAGCCGTTCGAGGATGTGGAGGTTCTCCCGGACCATGCCGCGCTCGGGCAGCCGGTTGGTCAGGGGCCCGGACGGCCGCCAAGGGTGCCAGGGGAACGTGTTCCAGAGGAGCACCCCGTCCGGCCGGCCGCCGATCGCATCCCAGACCACGCTCCCCGAAGGCTCCAGCCACAGCGCCGGGTTGCGGCTGGTCGGCCGGAACGGCTCGCCGGCCCAGGCCAGCCGCCGCCCCCTCCGATCATTCGGACCGCAGAGCTGGCGCTCGCTGGTGAACGCGATCCCCGAGAACCGTCCGCCGCGGAACCCGAGCGCCTCGCCCAGGAGAACCAGCCGCGGCCGGCCCACCCGCTCCAGATACGCCTCCAGGTTGCGCCGCCGCTGCCGGGAGCCGCCGGGCTGATCGAGGTCCGGATGCTCGTCGCGATACGGATTGCAGACGCCCGGACAGTCACCCCGAGGACCCTGGTACAGCCGGCGGAGGAGGGTTTGGAAGATCATACTGAAAGCACCGAAAAGGCCTTTTGCCGAGACCTCTTCCCGTGTCGCCGACAACTCTCGGCGAGTTGCCGAAAGGTCTCGCGCGTCGCCGAGAGGTCTCGGAAGCCGCCGAGAGTCTTCGGCGAGTTGCCGAGAGGTCTGGAAAACCGCCGAGACCTTTCGGCGCCTTCCGAGACCTTTCGGCGGCTCGCCGAGAGCTTGAATCGGTCGGCGAAAGGTCTCGGCGGACTGCTGAAGACTCTCGCCGGGCGCCGAGAACTCTCGCCAGACGCCGAAAGGTTTTGGCGAGATGCCGAGAGCTCTGGGCAGGCGCCGAGGGCTTGGGAGATCAGGAAGCTGTCTCGCATTTTATTTCTTGCGCACCATGCTTGGTAGAGGCGCCGTCGGCACTGATTCTACCCACCACCCTTTAGCACAAGGAGACTAGCGTGAGGAACAGAAGCTTTCTAGCATTGCTTGTGGTCTCGTTCCTGATCGATCTCTCTCCCCTCGCCGCCGATTCCAGGATCCATCGCGGAATCGACGTCTTCACCACTCCGGCCGACGGCAAGACCTATTACGACTTTGCCCAAAACCCCATCCCCGCCGGCTTCTTCTGCGAGGATTCCAAGGTCTTCACGGGCCGGGTGGAATTCAAGGGCCTGCCTCTCGCGACCGGCGCCTCGGGGCAGCTCTGGGGGGCCGACACGGTCATCGAACGGCTCGACGACGCCGTCTTCGACGCCAAGGGCACCGCCAGGACGCGCATCCGGTTCCGTGCCTTGTCGCTGGTGAGCATCGCCCCAATCAAGACCGCCTGCGGTGCGTTCCACGTCTATGTCTCCCTCAGCGGCAAGCAGCGCGTGACGCCGATGAGCCTCTACCGGACGCAGGAGAACGGCGGGAACTTCGTCGCGCCTCTCGCGGTCGACGCGCGCCTGGCCTTCATTCCCGTGAAGCCCGCGAAGAACAAGAGCACGCGGCAACTGACGCTCACAGGAAGCTTTACCTTCCCCGGCAGCCCCATCCCGTGGAGCCTCCGGGACAATCCGAAGGTGAAAAGGATCGGCTCAGCGGTCGTCGACACCAACGGCGACCTGACTCCGGACACGCTGCTCCCGGGCACCACGAACTTCTCGCCGGGCCAGTCGCCAGAGCGCCTCTTCAACGGGCTCGATGCAAACTGCGGCGCCTGCGCTGAGCTGGAGTGCCATGCGAGCGATGGCGAGGAGCACTGCTATTACCCGCCTCTTCCCCCAGAGTGCCCTTACAGGGTGTATTGCTGAAAGCCGACGCGGAAACGCGCCCGCAAGCCGGCGGGATCTTGGATACCGGGGAATCCGGGCCGCCGGCCGCTGTTCAACGGGGGGCGAGAGAGTGGTGCGCCCTAGAGGATTCGAACCTCTGACCTACAGCTCCGGAGACTCTCGATCGTAGTACGCGACGGCACGCGGAAGAGCGCTAAACCCAGCATTTCCAATGCGTTGAAATATTTACTTCAGCGCGCAAAAAAGCTAGAATACCTCTCGGAGCGCCCCCGGATGCGCCCCTCTCGCGCCCCCGGGAACTGCAAACGTCTTCGAGATGGAGGTTCCTCTTCAATGCCCCGCATCACCAAACGCTTCGTGGATAGCATTTCTCCTACGGCTAAAGAGACCGAGCATTGGGACGACAAGCTCCCGGGGTTCGGCCTCCGGGTCAAACCGAGCGGCGTCAAGAGCTACGTCATCCGGTACCGCACCCTGAGCGGCGATCAGCGGCGGCTGACCCTCGGTCAACACGGCAAGCTTACTCCCGAACAGGCCCGCAACCTCGCAGAGGATCGCTTCGCGGAGATCAAGGCTGGAGGGGACCCATCCGCTCATCGGCAGGAGAAACGCGCCGCGCCTACTCTCCACGAGCTAGCCGAGCGCTACTTGAAGGACTACGTAGAGGTCCACCATAAGACGGGCACAGCCCGCGAGACGCGACGGCTTATTGAGAGGAACCTGCTCCCCCGTCTCGGTACCCGCAAGGTACAAGACATCTCCTATGAAGAAATCGCCCGGCTACACGGGGCAATGCGAGGAACCCCGATCGAGGCGAATCGGACTCTCTCTGCCTTGCGGGGCATGATGAATAAGGCCGAGAAGTGGGGTTGGCGCCCAAGAGGCACGAACCCATGCCGCGACGTAGACCGCAATCCCGAGCGCCTGCGCGACCGTCACCTCTCTTTTGAGGAGCTAGCTCGACTCGGCGCCGTTCTCGACGCGGCGGAAGGGAATCGAAGCCTAACGCTGGTCGCGGCACAAGCGATCCGCTTGCTCGCGCTTAGCGGCGCGCGTCTCGGGGAAGTTCTCACCTTGGAATGGAGCGGGGTCGATCTCCCATCCGGATGCTTGCGCTTGAAGGACTCGAAGGTCGGCCCTCGAACCATCTATCTCGGCGCGCCCGCAGTCGAGTTGATCCGAGCCTTGCCCCTGCACAGCGGCAATCCCTATGTCTTCCCAGGAAGGCGCGAAGGCGGCCATTTCGTCGGACTCCAGAAGTGCTGGGAGCGGGTTCGCGACGAGGCCAAGTTGGAGGACGCTTCCTTGCACACATTGAGACACACCTTTGCCACCGTGGGAAGCGAGATGGGCTTTTCCCCGATCTTCGTAGCGGGCCTCTTGGGTCACCGATCCTGGGCGAGGGTCGCGGGGCTCTCCGGCTTTAGTACTACAGAGGGATACGTCCACGTCGGCGGCAACCCCCTCCGGCAGGTAGCGGAGGCGATCTCGCGACGTATCGCGACCGCGCTGGACAACAGCGAGGCAGAGGTATTGCCGTTCCCTTCGAGTAAAGCGTCGTAGTCGCCTCTGAAGAGGGCGGTTTCGGCCGCCCTCTTCTCTCTCCGCACAATCACCGAGATCGTTCCGCAATCCCGCAACTCCGACTCGTATTTCACGGGATTGACATTCAACAAATTTGAACGCTAAACCATTGATTCATATAGACTTATTCAGAGCGTTAGGCTACGATAGAAAGCGTAGGAGGTACGCTCTGATGGCGAACAAAGAGCAGGTGATTCTTTCCAACGACGAAGCCGCCCGATTCCTCGGGCTAAGCCCTAGAACGCTACCCGGAATGCGCCTTCGCGGAGATGGGCCGCCTTTCATTCGACTTGGAGCCCGGAGGGTGGGATATCTCGAAAGCGACCTCTCGGCGTGGATCGAGGGTCAGCGACGTAGGTCTACGAGCGATCCGGGCGACCAACGCGTCTTGGCGGCGAGTTGAAGGGAGACGCGATGAAGTCCGAAGACGAGACCCCGAACACCGAGCCCCGAGCCGATCCGCGCGGGAGTGTCGGACGTATCCGAGTTGCCCGAGCCGGAACAAGAGCGCATCGCCCGGCGACACGCCCAAGGCCGAGCCACGGCGTTTGCCTTCTTCCCCGGTCGCTCTGGCGAGCTACACAAGCGCTACTACCGTCGCGGGATCGGTCGCCGGTAGATCACGATCAAAACGGCCCGAGAGGGGGGCCGTTCCCCTAAAGGAGCCACACCGTGAAGACGATGACGAGACCGAAACCAATCCCTCTCGATGTATGGGTAGAAGCTTACAGGGACGGCGAGACGACGCTACCGGAGCTAATGCGCTACCTCAACCGGCAGGCGAAGAACCTGCCGCACAGGCTACGGCGCGTCAGCGAATGCTTGCGGGTGATCCGCGACTCGAAGCCGCTCTAGATCGTTGAGGGGTGCTGTTGGGGTCCCGGTAGGCGAACCGAGACCCCGAGGGTGTAACGAATGCGGCACCAATCTTATCCGGAATTCCATATTCCGGCAACCGTAGTATCCGACGACGACACGCAAGAGTTTCTCGACGCGGCCGACGCTGGCGATTCTCCCACTTCTCCGCCTCTCTCGCTGGCGATCGATACGCACCCTGGGGCTACCCCTGGGGCCAACCTTCCCGAGGGCCTATCCCTCGCTCCGGAGCCCGGAGCGCTCCCGCTGGAGGAACATCTTCGGCAGGCTCTCCGCATCTCTCGCCAGAGCTTCCGTCGCTGCTACACCAAAGGCGTCTACGCCTCCGACTATTACGTCTTCCTGGCCCTCGCGAAGTCCCATCCCGAGCTGCGGGATATCGACCGGCTAGAGGCGATCGAGCGCCTCAGTGAGGCCGGCTACCCGACAGCGGAAATTGAGCCCAAGTCCACCGCGTCGCGGGCGCAGGATGTTGACTACTACTACGAGGACCTGGACGTGTTGATCCTCGGTAACTGGGACGCGATCGAGCCGGCAATCCTCCCTCCTATCTCGGATGAGACGGACCTGATGAAGCAGGCGTTGCGGAAGATGAAGGATCAGCCCGTCGTCTCCCGCGACTGCCCGGACGGGAGTGACCGCTATCACCAGCTTCTCTCGATCGCCTACTGGCTCTCGGTCTTCAGCGGGGGTACGTTCGGTCTGGAGCAGAACCTGTTGGCGAAGATCCTCAACTGCTCCCAGAAGGGGGTGTCCTACCTAATCTCTA
>DATANP010000225.1:0-14800 GCA_036266195.1 Thermoanaerobaculia bacterium
CCGGCGTAGATGTTTCCGGCCCGGGCCACCATTGCGGTCGCGAGCAGCGGCAGCATGCCGCCGAACCAGCCGTTGCCGATGTGATACGGCAGCGACATCGACGTGTAGCGGATCCGCGTCGGGAACAGCTCGACCAGGAAGGCGGCGATCGGTCCGTAGACCATCGTCACGTAGAGGACCATGATCGTCAGGATCAACACCGTCATACCATAATTGATCCGCGACTTGTCCACCTCGGCCGGATAGCCGGTCTGCGCCAGCGCCTCCTTGTAGCGGGCCTCGTCCCAGCCGGCGATCTCGACAGAACCGATCCGTGTCACCACCGCCGGCCCCGGCAGCGATTCGAAAGACAGCCCCGCCTTGGTCAGGAAGTCCTTCGCGCGGTCGCAGTCCGTGAACCGGGTGTTCGGTCCGACGAAAACGTGGAAGCTGCAGTCGCTCGCGGCGACCGTGATCGGGTTGGCCGCGCCGTACTCCACCAGGGCCGGGTTCACGAAGTGGGTCAGTCCCTTGAAAAGCGGGAAATAAGTGAGAGCGGCGAGCAGGCATCCGGCGAGGATGATCTTGAGCCGGCCGATGCGGTCTGAAAGCTTGCCGAACACGACAAAGAACGGCGTTGCCAGGGCGAGCGAGATCCCGACCACGGTATACGCGGTGAGATAGTCGAGCTTGAGCGAGATGGTCAGGAAAAAGAGAGCGTAGAACTGGCCCGTGTACCAGACCACGCCCTGCCCCGCGGTCGCTCCGAGCAGCGCGAGCAGCACGTACTTGTTGTTCGGGTAGTGCAGGAAGCTTTCGCGCAGCGGCGCCTTCGAGCCCTTGCCCTGCGCCTTCATCTGGCGGAAGACCGGCGACTCCTCCAGCTTGAGACGGATGTAGACCGAGACCGCCAGCAGCAGGAGGGAGACCAGGAACGGAATGCGCCAGCCCCAGGCCGTGAACGTCTCGGCCGCCATCAGCCCGCGGCAGGTTCCGATCACCAACAGAGACAGGAAGAAGCCGATCGTCGCCGTGGTCTGAATCCAACTCGTCGCGGCCCCGCGCTTGCCATCCGTGGCATGCTCGGCGACATAGGTCGCGGCGCCGCCGTACTCGCCGCCGAGCGCGAGCCCTTGCAGCAGCCGGAGCGTGACCAGGAGGATCGGTGCGGCCATGCCGATCGCTTCATAGGTGGGCAGCAGCCCGACGCCGAAGGTCGAGATGCCCATGACCACGATCGTCATCAGGAACGTGTGCTTGCGGCCGACCAGGTCGCCCAGGCGCCCGAACACCAGGGCGCCGAAGGGCCGCACCAGGAAGCCGGCGGCATAGGTTGCGAACGCCGCCAGCAGCGCCGCTGTGTCGTTGCCCTTGGGGAAAAACAGGGCCGCGAAGAACGGCGCCAGCGTGGCGTACAGATAGAAGTCGTACCACTCGAAGACCGTGCCGAGCGACGAGGCGAAGATGACCCTCCGCTCTTCAGTCCGCGAGATCGAGGTCAGGGGCGACGGCGTCTGGAGCTCAGCGGCCATTCAGGGCTCCTCCTGGATTGTTGGCGGAAGGATATCAGCAACCCACTGTAACGCGGCGCCTTCCGAATCGCCCATCCTCCTGGCGGGGCTTGTGACCTGTTTCACAGCCATGCTCTGTCGCTTGTGCGACGATACCGGTGTCAACTCAGCAGTCCTGACCAAAGGAGCCTCTCATGAAGCGTATGATGTCTCTCGGGTTGTTCGTGCTGTGCTTCGTTGCGCTGCCCCTTCACGCCCTGTCCTCGGCCCGTGGCAGCGTCCGGTTCGTGCTGCAGGACGGTCTGAGCAAGACCGTCGAATTCTCGGCCAGCAAGGACGAGAAGGGGACGACGACCGGCTCGTTGACCTTCTCCGACGAAGCCAAGATCCCGGACACCGACGATCCCGACAGCCCGGCCGACGCCTTTCCGCTCTCCTTCAAGGCACAGATTGACGACTCGACGTTCGAAAAGAACAGAGCCATCCTGAGCGGCACCGTCCTCGACTCCACCCATAAGACCTTCATGGGCAAGCGGGTGCAGTTCGTGATCGAAGACAACGGCACCGATCCCAAGGTGCCGGACCAGTTGGCGTGGATCTTCTGCGGGTGGAGCGCCGGCGGCTGGATCCCGTCGGACGCGGAGCGGGACTACGACGACGGCGCCTACCTGCGCTGGTGGGCCACCGACGCGGAGCGCGACGACGACGTCGGAATCCCGTCCGCCGATCTCCTTCCGAAAGAAGGGGCGTACTGCCCGGTCTGGCAAATCTGGGAGGTCACCTTCCTCGAGTTGTTCAAGTTCGAGGGCGACATCATCGTCGAGCCCTGAAGAGCATCTCAGGGCACGAGCAGTACCTTGCCCGTCGTCGTCCGGCCTTCGAGGGCGCGATGGGCTTTGGCGGCTTCGCGCAGCGGCAGCTCGAGGCCGATCCTCAGCTTGAGCTTTCCTTCCCGGATCCAGCCGAGAACGTCGTCCGCCCGGGAGGTGAGCTCGTCTCTCGTGACCATGTAGGCAAACAGGGAGGGCCGCGTGAGGTAGAGCGAGCCTTTCGTGTTCAGGATTGTCGCATCGAAAGGGGGAACCGGTCCGCTCGCCTGTCCGAAGAGGACCATCATGCCGCGACGGGCCAGCGAGTCGAGCCCCTTGTCGAACGTCGTGCGGCCCACTCCGTCATACACCACCTGGACGCCCTGGCCGTCGGTCAGACGCCGGACCTCGGCCGCGAAATCCTGCTTGTCATAGAAAATGATTTCATCGGCCCCAGCCTCGCGGGCGAGCCGGGCCTTCTCTTCGGTCGAGGTGGTGGCCAGGACACGGGCACCCCGGAGCTTCGCGATCTGGCAGAGGAGCAACCCGACTCCGCCCGCCGCCGCGTGGACCAGGCAGGTGTCGCCGGGTTTCAGAGGATACGTCGAGCACGCAAGATAGTGGGCTGTCATGCCTTGCAGCATGACCGCGGCACCGTCGCGGGCGCTCAGACCTTCGGGGAGCTTGACCAGACGATCCGCCGGCACCACGGCCTTCTCGGCATAAGTCCCCATGATGCCCGTGTAGGCCACGCGATCGCCGACCGCCAGACCGCTCACGCCCGCTCCCAGCGCTTCGACCGTGCCGGCCGCCTCCTGGCCCAGGGTGAACGGCAGCGGGACCTTATAGAGGCCCGTCCGGTGATAGACGTCGATGAAGTTGACGCCGATCGCCTCGATGCGGACCAGCGCCTGGCCTTCCGCCGGAACGGGATCAGGAATGTCCTTGTACTGGAGAACCTCGGGACCGCCTGGAGACTCGACTCGAATCGCTTTCATGCCTGCCCTCCTCCACCGCCCATCTTAGTAGAGACTCGACCGTTGCCGCTCGACGAGCCCCTGGTCGTACGTCGCGCCGTCGATCTCATGATCGCTGAGAGCGTCGAGAATGCGGCCTGCGGAAGGGACCTTCTGCAGGATTTCGTCGGGCAGCCGGCTCCAGAGGTTCGAACGATGGATGGCCCGCGCACATTGAAAGAATACTGTCTCGACCGTGATCTCCAGAACGCATCTGGGCAGCGCGCCCCGGACGGAGAACCGCTGAAGCAGGTCCGGGTCCGCCGAGATCCGCGCCTTGCCGTTGACCCGCAAGGTCTCGCCAACGCCGGGGATCAGGAACAGAAGGGCCACCCGCGGATCGCCAAGGATATTGCGCAGGCTGTCGATCCGGTTGTTGCCCCGACGTTCGGGCAACAGGAGCGTCCGCTCATCCTGAACTATCACAAAACCCGGAGCGTCGCCGCGAGGGGACGCATCCAATCCATCCGGACCGATCGTCGCGAGGACCGCGAACGGCGACGCGGCGATCATGGCCTGATAGACCGGGTGAAGATAAGAGACCTCTTTTCTTCGGGCGGCCTCGGAGACCGGTCCGAACAGCGCTTCCAACTCAGACAGCGTATTGATGGTGTGCGGGTTCATTGATCACCCATTGTGAAACCAAGCTCGGCGCCGAGGAACTCGGCCGTGCCCTCCGGTCCGTTCAATTCGAGCAGGACAGGACCGCCATCCGGAAGGACGTCGAGCCGGAATCGAAGGAAACGGCAGCACTGTCTTTCGAGATCGATCACACGGGCGATATCCGAGAGTACACCGGACGCGGCCTCGAATCGCAGTCGCAGACCGTTTTCGATCGGCTGCACCTCGGCGCACCGCGCCCTGAGCGCAGCCAGGATCTCGCGGCGCTGGTCGAGTTGGGCGGCCGTGAGCGAACAGGCGATGGGGATGTCGGCCATGATTGAATCTCTCATGCCCAGATGCAGCCTCCAACGACCGCATCTTCTCTACAAAAGGGCTCCGCCTCCCCTGTGAGACTGACGAATTCTCCTTCAGACATTGTTGCGCACCTACCAAGCTACCCCGCCCCCTCGTAGGCCTGCCGGATCCAGGCGATCAGCTCCAGATCGACCTCGGCGGGGACCGTGACGTTCACCTTGTACTGGCACATGCCTCCGGGAGGCTGGGCCAGGAGGCGCGGCGTCGCTTCGACGCCTTTCATGTTCAGCCCGACCTCGACGCGCGTTTTCGTGGCCGGGCCGATCATGGCGAACTGCTTCTTGCGGCGCAGGCTGACATAACCCTTCTTCGGAGCGGTCTCGAACGGCCCGAAAGCATTGATGGCAGTCATAAGCCGGTCGTGGATCGGCCGCAGGCCGGCCTTGCCGCCCGAGTAGAGCTCGTCCAGGACGTCGCCCGAGGCGGCGGCCGGCGAGGACGACCCTCCCTCTGCGGCCCTGAAGTAGTTGTGCGTGAGGGTGTTGGCATCTCCATGCCCCATGCCCAGGCTGCTCTTGAGCATGTCGCGGATCTCGCCGTGCTTCTGGAGGCCGCTCTGCCGGATCAGGCCGAAAAGCTCGTCCAGCGACTTGCCGGTCCTCGTCTGGATGTTCTTGAGCTGTGTTTCAAACGCCTTGTCCACGTCCATGGTCTATTTCCTCCAGATCCAGCTCGGGGAGCGGACACGCCGGAAAGGGAGGCTGAAGAAACCGCAGTTCCCTGAGGTCAGCTCAACGCCGATGCCGCAGTTCCTCCGCGACTCTCTCCGCGAGAAAGATCTTCAGCAGTGACTGATATGGGACATCCCGCTTGTTGGCGAGCATCTTGAGGTTCTCGATAAGAGGCTCCGGAAGCCGCAGCGAGATCGTCCTCGTCGACGGCCTGAGGCGCGAGAAGGTGACGGGCTTCGCCCGGCTCCAATCCACGAACTCCGTCGAGTCGTGGGTAGCCCAGAACTCCCGCTCCTCATCCTCGGTCTCAAACTTCGGGATCGGCTTCAAGCTCCTGGATCCTGGCACTTTCATACTCCTTCTGCTCTCGACGGGTCATCTCCCGCGCTGAAATAACTCGTATCCTGTCGCCTCGCAGTACATAGGCCACAAAGAGCAACCGGCCGGCATCGCTCTCCCCCAGGGCCAAGAAACGGTCCTCGGAATCAGAGTGCCGCAAGTCCTCCGCGACCAACAAGGGCCGGTTGAAGAAGACCTGCTCGCACTCCGATTGGGACACTCGATGCCGGAGCCAGTTTTTCTCGGCGTTGCCCCCATCCCAGTCAAACTCTGAGGCCTCGGTCTCCTCTGCCATGCCTTGACGAGTATACAATCAGCATATACACCGTCAACCCCACCGAGGATGGTAGAGGAGGAGCCGGCATCATTCAATTTCCGTCCTGATCGAGGCGCAGCACGCCCAGGCCGTTGGTCCCGGCATAGACGACCGCCGGCTCCCCTGGATCGACCCGCAGTCCCCCTTTGTACTCGGCGCCCGGCGGCCAGCGTCCCGCCAGGCTCCAGGTCTCCCCCGCGTCGATGCTCTTGAAGACGCCGCTCCGCTGGGTCGCGGCGTAGAGCGTCGAGGGCTCGACCGGATCGGGCGCCAGGCCGGTCACCTTATCGCCGGAGGGCGATCCGATCGAGAAGGACTGCCATGTCAGCCCGCCGTCGCGGCTCCGCAGCACCCGGCCCCCCTGCCCGGCCCAGAGGGTCCCCGCGACCAGCGGCGACGCGGCGAAGGCATCGGGAAACAGGTGGCTACTCGCCAGTGTCCAGGTCTTTCCGTCGTCCATGCTCCGCCAGAGGTCTCCGGAAACCTGCGCGTAGACAACCGAGGTGAATGGGTCGACCTCCAAGAGCGCATTGCCATAGATGCCGCTGAGGAAGTCGCCGAGGCATTCCCAGGTCTCGCCCGCATCCAGGCTGCGGAAGAACGAGCAGGTCGCCGGGTCACAATGAAGATTGGCAAGATAAGAGGAGGCGAAGACGTGGGTCGGCTCCCGGGGATCGAGAGCGATCCGCGAGAGCAACAAACAGGAGGAAGCCAGGGCCACGGTCCAGTGCCCGTCGCCGTTGGTGCTCTTGACGATGCCTCCACCGGCCTCCAATCCGGCGTTGAAGATGGCATAGACGATCGAACCGGCCGGATCGACCGCGAGCGGCCCGATCGAGGTGGGCGGGTTCCGGAGGTCCCCCAGACGCAGCCACGGCCGGTCCTGGCTGGACGTCTTGAAAATCCCCCCAGGCTCGCTGGCGACATAGAGTTGGGCTGGCTCCTGATGGTCGATGTCGAGGCTGGCGATCGAGGTGGCGGCCAGGCCGGCGATGCGGGTTTGCCAGGTGATCCCCCGGTCGACGCTCAGCAGGACGCCTACCGGAGTGCCGGCCAGCACACCATACCCGGTCGTCGCCAGATCGTGAACGAAGCCGCCCGGGGGTTGGAGGGCGGGACGCGACCAGTCGCGTCCGCCGTTGGTGCTACGGAAGAGCTCGACTCCCGCGACGGCGTAAACGATGGAAGGATTCGTCCGGTCCACGGCGAGCTCCGAAACCGCCGGAAACCTGCCCTCCGTCGCCGGCAGCCCGCGCTGGCTCAGCCGCCAGGTGGCGCCGCCGTTCAGGCTCTTGAACAGCACTCTCTGGCTATCCTGGAGGCCGATGTAGAGCACCTGGGGATTGCCGGGGTTGACTGCGACCGCCGCGACGTGAGGGGGGTACGGGAATTGAGGGCTCTCGTCGGTCCAGGCCCGGCCGTCGTCGGTGCTCCGCCAGAGCCCGTTGCCGGCTCCGGCGTACACCACGGTGCGCTTGCCGACCAACCCGAACGCGACCGCCTCGACCTCTTTCGGGCCTTTGACAGCCTGGCGGGTGAGGCCGCCGTTGGTGCTGCGCAACAGGACGCCTCGCCGCACGGCGAAGACGATCGCGGCCTTGCCCGGGTGTGCGGCGACGAGCGTGTAGCCCGTGTCGGCGTCGACCGCCGGCCACAGGACGCCGCCGTCCGTGCTCTTGAGGAGCCCGCGGTTGGTCGCCGCATAGAAGGCCCTTCCCTTGGCGTCGATGGCCAGGTCGAGGACATTCCGGCCGACCGCGTCGGTGGCGGGTCCCCAGCTATTGCCGCGGTCGGCGCTCCTGAAGATCCCGTAGCCTTGCCGGACGCCGGCCAGGACCCAGTTCGGGAACGCCGGCGACACCGCCAGGGTCTGGACATCGCCGCCGTCAGGTCCGATGGAAGTCCACGCCGGCAGCTCATCCGCCACGAGCCGGGATCGGGAGAGGGACACAGCGAAAAGCAGACAGATCGCCAGACGTCGAAAGCTCATGATGGTCCCCTTGAGGAGTCGTTCCGTTCGGAAGCCGCTTCAAAGGTGTATACGGAGCACAGCCACGAACTGTCGCCGAATTCCCTAAAACGATTGTATCCCCGGGTCTGCCGAGGAAAAAGCCGGCGCAGCCGCGGATCAGATGTGGACGTCGAGCGCCACGTCGAGCGCCGGCGAGCTGTGGGTGAGCCAGCCGACGGAGATCATGTCCACGCCGGTGGCGGCGACCGCGGGGGCGGTCTGGGGGGTGATGCCGCCGGAGGCTTCGGTCAGGGCCTTGCCCTTGGCGAGACTCACGGCCTCTTTCAGGGTCTCAATGGACATGTTGTCCAGGAGGACCACGTCCACCTTCAGGTCCAGGGCCTCCCGGAGCTGGTCCAGGGAGTCGACTTCCAGCTCGATCTTCACCAAGTGGCCGACGTAGGCTCGCGCCCGCTCCACGGCCGGACGGATGCCTCCGGCAAGAGCTACGTGGTTGTCCTTGATCAGGACGGCGTCGTCCAGGCCGAAGCGGTGATTGCTGCCCCCTCCGGCTTTGACGGCGTACTTCTCCAGCGCTCGCAGGCCGGGCGTGGTCTTGCGGGTGCAGACGATGCGCGTGCCGTGCGGGGCGACCAGGGCCACGAGGTCCCGGGTGGTCGTGGCGACTCCGCAGAGGCGGCCGAGGAGGTTGAGCGCCGTGCGTTCGGCCGAGAGGAGCGAACGCGCAGGGCCCCGCACGACGGCCAGGGTCTCGCCGGCCTCGGCGTCCCGGCCGTCCTTCGTCCGCAGCTCGATCTCCATGGACGGATCGAGGATGCGGAAGGCGGAGACCGAGGCCTCCAGGCCTGCGACGCGGCCGGCCTTGCGCGCGACGATGGCAGCCTCGGCTTTCAGATCCGGCGGCAGGATCGCGTCGCTGGTCAGGTCGCCGGCGCGGCCGAGGTCTTCCTCCAGCGCTCTCCTCATGAGGGGCTCGTAGAGCAGGGGCGGGAGGGAGGCCAGCCGGGGCTCGCTCACAGGGCCACCGCCATGGCCATCAGCTCTTCCGAGGCGTCGGTGCCCTCGAAGACAGCGGAGCCGTCGGGCGCGGCGGTCAGGAACTGGCGGCGCTGCCAGTCGGGGTCCGGATAGGGGAAGTCGGAGCGGTAGTGGCCGCCCCGGCTCTCGCGCCGGGCCAGGGCCGCGGCCGTGACCAGACGCGCGATGCCGAGGAGGTTTCTCGCCTCCCCCGCCGCTTCCGGCCAGGTCTCGGACAGCGAGTCGAGCTCGGACAGGGCCGCGGTCAATCCTCTTTCGTCCCGGACAAGTCCCACCTTCTCCCACATGATGCGGCGGACGGTGCGCTGGAGCTCGGCGTCGCGCGGGGTGCCCTGGGGGGCCTTGGGAATCCGGCGGCCGGACGGGAAGCCGCGGCCGGCGGAGGCTCGCAGGTCGTCCGCGACACGGGCTCCGAAGACGAGCGCCTCCAGGAGCGAGTTGCTCGCCAGCCGGTTGGCCCCGTGGACGCCGGTCGAGGAGACCTCGCCGCAGGCCCAGAGGCCGGCCAGCGACGACCGGCCGCGGCCGTCCACGGCGATGCCTCCCATGTGGTAGTGGGCGGCGGGCGCCACGGGCATGGGATCGGTGCGCGGATCGAGGCCGTGCTGCTGGCAGAGCTCGAAGACGGTCGGGAAGCGCTCGGGGAGCTCGGCGCCGACGGCTTCGCGGGCATCCAGGAAGACTTTCCGGCCACCCATCAGACGGCGCCAGATCGCCCGCGCCACGATGTCTCGCGGCGCCAGCTCGAGGTCGGGGTGCTCGTCCTTCATGAAGCGGTGACCCTGGTCGTCGATCAGGATCGCGCCCTCGCCGCGCAGGGCTTCGGTCAAGAGCGGCATGGGCTCGCCTTCGGTCTCGACGGCGAGCGCGGTGGGATGGAACTGGACGAACTCCAGGTCGACGAGCTGCGCGCCGGCCCGAGCGGCCATGGCCAGGCCGTCGCCGGTGGCTTCGCGGGGGTTGGTCGTGCGGAGGTAGAGCTGGCCCGGGCCGCCGGTGGCGAGCACGACGGCGTTGGCCAGATGGAGCACCCGGCGGCCGTCCTCCTGCCGCACGAGCACTCCCGCCACCCGGCCGTCCTCGATCACCAGATCGATGGCAAAGGCCCGCTCCACGACCCGCACCTCGGGCGCGTGGCGCACGGCTTCGGCCAGGGTGCGGACGATCTCGGAACCCGTGGCGTCCTTGGCGTGGAGGATGCGGCGGCGGCTGTGCGCGGCCTCGCGGCCCAGGGAGAGATGGCCGGCGGAGTCGCGGTCGAAGTGCGCGCCCAGGTCCAGCAGGGCCTTGACGCGCTCGGGACCTTCACCCGTCAGCAGGCCCACGGCTTCGGGATCGCAAAGCCCGGCGCCGGCGGAGAGGGTGTCGGCCGCGTGGAGCTTCGGCGTGTCGTCGCTGCCAATGGCCGCGGCTACACCTCCCTGCGCCCACGGGCTGGAGCCGCTAACGAGCGTGGCCTTGGTGAGGACGGTGACCCGGAGCGGCGCGCAGCCGAGCGCCGCGGTCAGACCCGCGGCGCCGGTGCCGACCACCAGGACGTCCGAGGTCGAGATGCCAGCCGGGGAGACGACGGTGTTCACTTACCCTCCCTGCGGCCGACGGCCAGCATGCGGTCCAGGGCCAGCTTCGCCCGCGCACCCACCTCGGGGTCGACGTGGACCTCGTACTCCATCGTCTGGAGCGACCGGAGGATCTTCGGCAGGGTGATCTTCTTCATGTGCGGGCAGAGCTGGCACGGGCGGACGAACTCGACGTCCGGCAGCTCCACGGCCACGTTGTCGCTCATGGAGCACTCGGTGATCATCACCACCCGCCGCGGCCGGGAGTCGGTCACGTGGCGGATCATGGCCGCGGTCGAGCCCACGAAGTCGGCCTCGGCCAGGACGTCCGGCGGGCACTCGGGATGCGCCAGGATCTCGATCTCGTCGCCCTTTCCGTAAGCCTGCCGGTACTGGCGCAGGTCCTCGCCCGTGAAGCGCTCGTGGACCTCGCAGTGGCCCTTCCAGAGGATGAGCTGGACGTTCGTCTGCGACGCCACGTACTTGCCCAGGTACTCGTCAGGCAGGAAGATGACGCGGTCCACGCCCAGCGACTCGACCACGGCCACGGCGTTCGCCGAGGTGCAGCAGATGTCGGACTCGGCCTTCACCTCGGCCGAGGTGTTGACGTAGGTCACCACCGGCACGCCCGGGTAGCGCTCCCGGAGCAGGCGGATGTCCGCGCCCGTGATCGAGGCGGCCAGCGAGCAGCCCGCCTCCAGGTCCGGGATCAGGACGGTCTTCTCCGGCGACAGGATCTTGGCGGTCTCGGCCATGAAGTGAACGCCGGCCAGGACGATGACGTCGGCGTCGGTCTTGGCGCCCTGCTGCGCGAGCGCCAGGGAGTCGCCCGCGAAGTCGGCGACGCCGTGGAAGATCTCCGGCGTCTGATAGTTGTGAGCGAGGATGACGGCGTTGCGCTGCCGCTTCAGCTCGTTGATGGCCGCGATGTACGGCGCATGGATCGGCCACTCGAGGTCCGGGATGACCGGCTTCACGCGCTCGTGGAGCGCCGCGGTCGCCCGGGCGACTTCAGGGGTGTACTCCAGGACGGCGGAGGTGTTCGAAGATTCCAGCAGGCTCATTCTCTATTCCTCCTATGCTCATCCTGAGCATATGCATGGTATGAAGAAAGGCCGGGAACCCCGACCTCTGTTCTTATGCTATGGCTGAGTATTAGCCCTTGTCAAGAGGGCGACAGACGTGTGTCGCCGCTGTTACAGATAACCGTTGGAGAGCAGGTTTTATGCCTTGAGCGCTCCGCGTCCGACGCCCGGTGCCGGCCTCTCCCGGAGGACGTTGCGGCGGAAGCGGAACAGCTCGGCCGGGCGGCCGCCGGTCCGCACGTCCTGGCCCGTGCCCTCGACGAGGCCGTTGTGCTCGACGAGGCGGCGGAAGTTCTGCTTGTGGAGCAGCGTGCCGGTCAGAGCCTCCACCACGGTCTGGAGCTGCAGAAGGGTGAAGGTGGGCGGGAGCAGCTCGAAGACGACCGGGCGGTACCTTATCTTTCCCCGCAGGCGGCCGAGCGCGGTGGCCAGGATGCGGCGGTGGTCGAGGATCATGGGCCGGCCGGGCAGGAGCTGGTCCTCTTCCGAGGCGCGTTCGGCCCGGTCCCGCCGGGCTTCGGCTACGAGCTGGATCTCGTAGAGCAGCTCGTAGCGCTCGAGGACGCGGTCGGGGTCCCAGTGCGCACCCCCGAGGCCGAAGGCGATGTCGGCGCGCTCGCGGCGGGCCTGGGGCGCTTCGGCAACCCAGGCCTCCAGGGCGGGCACGATATCGCGGTCGAGAACCGCGGGCCGGCCGTGGCGCCGGTCCTCCCAGGGGAAGAATTCGTACCAGTCGCGCCAGCTCGCCTCACCCTTGACCGAGGCCTCCTGGACGAGCGCGAGGTAGGCTACCGAGACGAGCCGCGGTCCCGCATGGCTCTCGGCCGGGTCGCGGTTGCGGTCACCGAAGGTGTAGAGCTGCTCGACGTAGCCGAGCGGGAGGCCGGTCAGCTCGGCGACCCAGCGCCGGAGCCCGCGGTCGAGGGTGCGGTCGAGCTCGGGTTCCAGGAGGCCGAACGGGAGCGCATCCTCGGGCGGGCCGCCGCCAGGCCGGACCGTGAGGATCCGGGGGACCTCCTCGGTGACGGCCACGATTACGGCGTTGAGACCGAGGTCGATGCGCGGAGCCATGACTCCCAATCCGGATGAGGTTCGGCGACCGGCTCGCGTCCGAGGATCTCGGCGAGGTGGCGCGCGCAGTCGGCGGCGACGTCGGGCAGGGCCGGGGTCTTCTTCCCAGTGGGCCCGATAAGCTGCTCGATCGAGGTCATCTCGACCTGGTTCAGGCCGCACGGGATGATCCCCGAGAAGTAGGAGAGGTCGGTCGAGACGTTCAAGGCAAAGCCATGGGTGGTGACCCAGCGCGAGAGGTGGACGCCGATCGAGGCGATCTTCCTCTTCCCCACCCAGACGCCGATGAAGGCCGCCTCCTCGCCGGGCTGCCCCTCGATGCCATAGCCGGCCAGGGTACGGATGAGCGCCTCCTGCAGGTCGCGCACGTAGCGCCGGATGTCGCGGCGGTCCGGGCTGAGGTTGACGACGGGGTAGCCCACGAGCTGGCCCGGGCCGTGGTAGGTGACCTGGCCGCCGCGGTCGCACTCGGCGATCTCGACTCCACGGGCGCGCAGCCAGTCGGAGCCGGCCAGCACGTCGGAGCCGTCGGCATTGCGGCCGAGGGTGTAGACGTGCGGGTGCTCCAGGAGAAGGAAGCGCTCGGGCCCCTCTCCGCTCTTGAGGGCGTCGCGCACCGCGAGTTGAAGGTCGACCGCCTCCCCATAGGGGACTCGTCCGAGCCAGCTCCAGTGCAGGGTCCTTGCCTTCATGGACCCGCATTGTACGGCAGTGCTATAAGATACGCGCTCACTCGGGGAGGGGGACCATGGAGAAGGTGGTCACAGCGATTCTCGGTGGAGGCCAGGGCAGCCGTCTCTGGCCCCTGACCCGGCACCGCGCCAAGCCGGCGGTGCCGATCGGCGGGAAGTTCCGGCTGATCGACATCCCGATCAGCAACAGCCTGCACGCCGGGATCGACCGAATCTTCGTCATCACGCAGTTCAACAGCGCCAGCCTGAACCGCCACATCGCCCAGACCTACCGCTTCAGCGCCTTTTCGCTCGGATTCGTGAACATCCTGGCCGCGGAGCTGACCGAGGACAGGAAGGACTGGTACCAGGGCACGGCCGACGCCGTCCGCCAGTGCCTGCCCCGCCTGCTGGAGCCGGACCCGCCCGAAGTGCTCATCCTCTCGGGCGACCAGCTCTACATGATGAACATCTCGGAGCTCATCCAGACCCACCGCAACCGCCACGCCGATCTGACCATCGCGGTCAAGCCGGTGACGCGCGAGGAGGCGGCCGGCTTCGGCATCCTGCGCCTCGATCCATCCGGGCGGATCATCGAGTTCGTGGAGAAGCCCAAGGACCCGGCTCTGCTCGACGGGCTGGCGCTCGACGCGCAGACGCAGGCCGCGCTCGGCTTCCCGGCGCCGCAGGGCTCGTATCTCGCGAGCATGGGCATCTATGTCTTCCGGCCCGAGGTGCTGACCGAGCTGCTCGTGGGCAGCAGGACGGTGGACTTCGGCCGCGAGGTGATCCCGCAGTCGCTCGGCAACTACAAGGTTTTCGCGTATCCCTATGAGGGCTACTGGACGGACATCGGCACGATCCCTAGCTTCCACAAGGCGAACCTGGATCTCACACTGCCGCTGCCGCCGCTCAACATGTACGACCCGGAGCTGAGGATCTTCACGCATCCGCGCTTCCTGCCGGGGACGAAAGTCAACGAGTGCTTCGTGCGCTGCTCGATCCTCAGCGAGGGGAGCATTCTCTCCGGGAGCCGGGTGACGGACTCGATCATCGGTGTGCGCGCCGTGGTGCGCGAAGGCGCCGTGATCGAAAGAACGGTCGTCATGGGAGCCAACTCCTGGGAGAACCAGCCGCCCGACGGCAGCTCGCAGGTCCCGATCGGAATCGGCCGCGACTGCCACATCCGCAACGCGATCCTGGACTTCAACGTGCGCATCGGGGATGGCTGCCGGCTGATCAACGAGGCCGGCGTCCAGCACGCCGACGGCGAGAACTATGCCATCCGGGACGGCATCATCGTGGTAATGAAAAACGCCGTATTGCCTCCAGGCACGGTGATCTGATGCGCATCTGCCAGGTCGCCGCAGAGGTGGCTCCGTTTGCCAAGACAGGCGGATTGGGAGACGTGGTCGGCGGGCTGTCCGCGTATCTCGGCCGCGCGGGCCACGACGTCCGGATCGTGATGCCGTTCTACGGCCAGCTCGCGCGGCGGCCGGAGACGTTCGTTCCGGTGGATTTCATCCAGCACATCCCGCTCCCGATGGGCGGCCGGCACTTCGCCGTCTCGGCCCTCACCTGCAAGCTGCCGGGGAGCGACGTGGACGTGTATTTCGTCTCCTGCCCCGAGCTATACGCGCAGGAAGGGATCTATCACGGAGACGCGTTGGACGGCCTCCGCTTCGGGGTGCTCACCCGTGCCGCGTTCGAATTCTGCCAGCGGATGGGCTGGGGACCGGACGTCGTCCACTGCCACGACTGGCACACCGCGCTCGCGCCGGTCTA
>DATANP010000226.1:0-3324 GCA_036266195.1 Thermoanaerobaculia bacterium
CACGGCGCCGCTCGGTTGGTTCGGGATGTCGGCGGCGACGCTGATCGCGCTCCTCCTGTTTGCGGGGGCCACCGGGAAGTCGGCCCAGATCCCGCTCTACGTGTGGCTGCCGGACGCCATGGCCGGCCCGACGCCGGTCTCGGCGCTGATCCATGCCGCGACCATGGTCACGGCGGGCGTCTACATGGTCGCCCGCTCGAACGCGATCTATCAGCTCGCGGGCGGGGTCTCGATGGTGGTGGCCGTGGTCGGCGCGCTCACCGCGATCTTCGCCGCGACGATCGGCATCGCGCAGAACGACATCAAGAAGGTGCTGGCCTACTCGACCGTGTCCCAGCTCGGCTACATGTTCCTGGCTGCGGGCCTGGGCGCGTACTCGGCCGCGATCTTCCACGTGATGACGCACGCGTTCTTCAAGGCCCTGCTCTTCCTCGGCTCCGGCTCGGTGATCCATGCCATGGGCGGCGAGCAGGACATGCGGTTCATGGGCGGCCTGAAGAAATACCTGCCGCACACGAGCCGCACCTACTTCATCGGCGCGCTCGCCATCGCCGGCATCCCGCCGCTCGCGGGCTTCTTCTCGAAGGACGAGATCCTGCACACGGCGGCGGCCGGCGGCCACTGGATCCTGTGGGCGGTCGGCATCCTCACCGCAGCCTTGACGGCCGTGTACATGTTCCGGTCGTACTACCTGACGTTCGAGGGTCACTTCCGCGGCACGCACGAGCAGGAGCACCACCTGCACGAGTCACCGACGACCATGACCGCGCCGCTGTGGATTCTCGCGGTGGGCGCCGTGCTGGCCGGCCTGCTCGGCATCCCGAAGATGCTGACCTTCGGCTTCCTGCCCGAGGACGTCTTCGGCCGCTTCCTGGAGCCGGTGATGGAGACGGTGGGCGAACATCATGCGCACCACGTGTCCGTGGGGCTGGAGTGGGGGCTGCTCGGCGTCGCGCTGGTCATCGCGTTTGGCGGCTGGCTGCTGGCGCGGCGGCTGTACGGCGGCGACCGCGGCCTCGCCGCCGACCAGGCGTTCGCGGCGCGGGTGCCGGCGGTGCAGCGCACGCTGGCCAACAAGTACTACGTGGACGAGATCTACGACGCCACGGTGGTCCGCGGTTTCTGGGCCACCTGCCGCGGGCTCTTCCGCTTCGACGCGGGGTTCATCGACGGCTTCCTGGTCAACGGCGCGCGCAATGTGACGGTCGAGCTGCTGTCGCTGTCGTCGAGCCTGTTCGACAAGTACGTGGTGGACGGAATCGTCAATGGAGTGGGGAAGGTGCTGGGCCTGGGTGGACGCCTGTTCCGGCGCGTCCAGACCGGATACGTGTCCAACTACGCGCTGGTGCTGGCCGCCGGCATGTTCGCCCTGGTCTGCGTCTTCGTGCTGATGCGGATGAGATGAGCTGATCCCGAGGGAGACCCATGTTCGAGAACATCCCGATCCTGAGCATCCTCTGCTACCTGCCGCTGCTCGGCGCGATCCCCATCCTCTGGATGAAGGATGCGGCGTTCATCCGCAAGT
Organism: Thermoanaerobaculia bacterium; assembly: GCA_036266195.1. Taxonomy (GTDB): domain Bacteria; phylum Acidobacteriota; class Thermoanaerobaculia; order Multivoradales; family UBA5704; genus DATMER01. The sequence goes on from DATANP010000226.1 coordinate 1,526, forward strand.
ACGCGACCGGCGTGGTGGTGATCGACTTCCTGCTGTCGCTCCCCCTCTGGTTCCAGTTCGACCGCGACGGCGCGCTCTTCCAGTTCGTCGAGGGGCCGTACGAGTGGATCCCGGCCATCGGGGTGGACTACCACTTCGGCATCGACGGGATGGCGCTGCTGCTGGTCCTGCTGACCACGCTGCTCGGCGTGCTCGCGTTCGTGTCGTCGTGGAGCGCCATCCGCAACCGGGAGAAGGAGTATTACATCTTCATGCTCCTCCTCCAGACCGGCATGCTCGGCGTGTTCATGGCCATGGACTTCTTCCTGTTCTACGTCTTCTGGGAGGTCATGCTGGTGCCGATGTACTTCCTCATCGGCATCTGGGGCGGACCGCGGAAGCTGTACGCGGCGATCAAGTTCTTCCTCTACACCCTGGCCGGCTCGGTGCTGATGCTGCTCGGCATCCTGGCGCTCTACTTCTACAACTCGACGGGCCTGCTCGGCTGGCAGGGCCTCGGCAACGCGCCGACCTTCTCGATCCTGCAGTTCCACGAGATCGGCGCCGGCATGCCGGCGAACCTCCAGTTCTGGATCTTCCTCGCCTTCTTCGTGAGCTTCGCGGTCAAGGTGCCGATGTTCCCGTTCCACACCTGGCTGCCGGACGCGCACGTCGAGGCGCCGACGGCGGGCTCGGTGATCCTGGCCGGCGTCCTGCTCAAGATGGGCACCTACGGCTTCGTCCGCTTCTCGCTGCCGATCCTGCCGAAGGCCACCGTGGAGCTCCTGCCCTGGATGGCGGTGCTGTCGATCATCGGCATCGTCTACGGCGGCCTGGTCGCCATGGCGCAGAAGGACATGAAGAAGCTGGTGGCCTACTCCTCGGTGAGCCACCTCGGGTTCGTGATGCTCGGCCTGTTCGCGCTGAACGGTCCGGGCCTGAACGGCGCGATCCTCCAGATGATCAACCATGGTCTGTCGACCGGCGCGCTCTTCCTTCTCGTCGGCATCATCTACGAGCGCCGGCACACGCGGGCGATCGCGGAGTACGGCGGCATCTCGCAGGTCATGCCGCTCTACGCCACGATCTTCCTGATCATCACCATGTCCTCGATCGGCCTGCCGGCGCTCAACGGGTTCATCGGCGAGTTCACGATCCTGCTCGGCGCGTTCAACCGCGTCTGGTGGTGGGCGGTGTTCGCGGCGCTCGGCATCGTGCTCGGCGCGGCCTACATGCTCTGGATGTATCAGCGGGTGTTCTTCGGGCCGCTGACCAACCCGGAGAACAAGGGCCTCAAGGACCTCTCGGGCCGCGAGTTCGCGTACCTGATCCCGCTCGTGCTGCTGTGCTTCTGGATCGGCCTCTATCCGAAGCCGTTCTTCCGGGTGCTCGAGAAGCCGGTGGGCTACCTGATCTCCAAGGTGGACCCGAGCCTCTCGACGCCGTCCGACCAGGTCGCGGGCGCTCCCGTCCCAACCACATCGGCCACGGCTCCGGCGGTGGGGGAGTAGCCCGTGCTCGATCCCAACCAGATGAAGGACTTCCTGCTGCTGGCGCCGGAGATCCTTCTGGCGAGCGCCGGCCTGCTGCTGCTCCTGTTCGGGACGATCGGCCGCGGCCTGGGCAACCGGGAGGCTTCGGCCGTCTCGATCGTGAGCCTGGTGCTGACGGCGCTGGTCCTGCTGCGAGTGGAGGAGCGCCTGGAGTGGCGGCGCTACGTCCTCCTGGACGGCTCGTTCGTCATCGACGGCTTCTCCTTCTTCTGGAAGATGCTGGTGCTGCTCGCCACGGCGCTGACCATCCTGATCTCCTACCGCTTC
>DATANP010000227.1:0-5239 GCA_036266195.1 Thermoanaerobaculia bacterium
GGCCTTCCGCCTCGATGCCATGGAGGACGGCCGCTCGGTCCTGGACATGAAGGTGATCGTCGGCCGGACCGACACCCGGACCCCGACCGTCAGCAGCGCCATCGAAGACGTGGTGCTCAACCCCTCCTGGTACGTGCCCAGGAGCATCGCCTCGAAAGAGATCTGGCCGAAAGGCCGGTCCTATCTCCGGCGCAATGGCTTTGAGGTCCTGCCGGACGGCAAGCTCCGCCAGAAGCCAGGGTCGAACAACTCCCTGGGCCAGGTCAAATTCCGGTTCCCCAACCGTTTCGGCGTCTACCTCCATGACACTTCGGCCCGGTCGCTGTTCGACCGCGCGGTCCGCGCTCTCAGCCATGGCTGCGTCCGGGTCGAGAGGCCCGAGGACCTGGCCGCCTGGGTCCTGCGCGACGCTCCGGAGTGGAGCGAAGAAGCGATTCAGGACGCGCTCGACTCGGGCCGCGAAAGGGTCGTCGAGCTTCCCGAGCCCATCCCCGTCCACATCGTCTATTGGACCGCCTGGGTCGACGACGCCGGCACGCTCCGGTTCGGCCCGGACATCTACGACCAGGACCGCGACGTCCTTGTTTCGCGGGACCTGCGAACTGGCCAGTCTCGATAGTCCAGCTCGTCTAACTTAACGACGGCTCATACGGTCCGGGGCCAGCCGTCCGGCGCCGCCGCATCGATGTCCACGGTCAACCAGAGCAGCGCCGCCACGAGGCACACTCCGGACCAGAACACCAGCGTCCCGTTCCAACCCCAGGCCTCGGACATCCTCGGCACGAGCCAGATGGAGAGGACGCCGCCGAGATTCCCCATCAGGTTGAGCACGCCGGCCGCCGCGCCTGGACTCTCGACTCCGAGGGCTGTCGCGGTCATGAAGAACGGTCCCTCGGCCCCGTTCACGCATCCGGTCGACAGGCTCAGGGCAAGGATGGCGAGGATCGCGCTCGGGAGGATCGCCCCCGCCGCCACGAAACCCGCAGCGGAAAAGAGGCACGCCATCGCGGCGATGCGCCGCGCCCGCGCGGAGCCGATGCGGCGGCCGAGGCGATCGGTCGCCATTCCGATGAGCGGCGCGAGCACGAGGGCGGCGAGACTGGGCAGGCCGCCCCATCGGCCGCTGGCAAGGATGGTGAAGCCGCGCCCCTCCGTCAGATAACGGAAGAACCAGAATACGAACACAAACCAGACGGCGGAGTGCAGCAGGTAGGCGAGCGAGAGGCGCAGCAGAGGAATGTTGCGCACGAGGGTGCGCAACTCGGGAAGCACGCCGGGCCTCACCCGGAAGGCATCAGGTTGTTCCGGATACGGTGGCCGCGGCGGCATGAGCGCCACCCATACCAGTGCGGTGACGCTCGCGATGACACCGCTGAGTCCGAAGACCGCGCGCCAGCCGAACCGCTCCATGACGGGTGCCATCAGGAGGGGGGCCGCCGCCGCGCCGAGGCTCGCCGTGGCTATGTAGATGGACGTGGCGAGCACGCGTTCCGTCACCGGGACATAGATCATGACCGCCATGGCGGCCACGGGGAAGACCGCGGCCTGAGCGATGCCGAGCAGCACCCGGGTGGACACGAGCGTCAGGACGGCTCCCTCGCCGGGCATGGTGCTCGTGATGAACGATGCGACGCTGCAGCCGATCAGCGCGAGCGCGAGCGCCGACCGCGCGCCGAAGCGTTCGCCGAACATGCCGGCCGGCACTTGAAAAAGAGCGTACGAGAGCTGGAAGCCCCACGCAGTGATGGCTCCCATCCCGATCATCGTGATCCCCACGGCAGGCGCCATGCGCTCCTGCGCCACCGCGACGTCCGCACGCACTAGGTAGGCGACACCCGTGACCAGGCTGAGGAGAAGGATGACGCGCCAGGGGTGGGGCGCGAAGCTGTGACGGGACATGCCGTCTGGAACCTACTCTCTTTTCAGTCCAGTCGGCAAGGGACGTGGCCGGCCCGCGAGCGGGCCGGCCGTTTGTCGGCTCAGTGCAGCGACGCGCTGTTCAGCGCCGCGCTCTCCGGGAAGGAGAGGCGGCCTTCGCTGTAGCTCGCGCCGCGGAGGGTGAGGGCGAGGACGTCGCCCAGCTCTCCCGCGAAGTGGATGTGGATGTTGTTCCGCACCTCCTCCGGGAGATCCTCCAGGTCGGCCTCGTTGTCCTTCGGCAGAAGGATCTCCGCGATTCCGGCCCGGACGGCTCCGAGCACCTTCTCCTTGACGCCGCCGATCGGCAGCACCCGGCCGGAGAGGGTGATCTCACCGGTCATGGCGATGTCGTACCGCGCCGGACGGCTGGAGAGGGCCGAGATCAGGGCCGTGGCCATGGTCACGCCCGCCGAAGGGCCGTCCTTGGGGATGGCTCCCGCCGGCACGTGGACGTGGACGTCGCGCTCGAAGCAGGTCTCCGCGATGCCCAGCGTGTCCGCGTGCGCCCGGGCGTAGGTCCAGGCCGCGCGCGCCGACTCCTTCATCACGTCGCCGAGCTGGCCGGTGAGGACCAGGTCGCCTTTGCCCTTCATGGTCGAGGCCTCGACGAACATGATGTCGCCGCCCACCGGGGTGTAGTACATGCCGGTCGCGACGCCCACCTGGTCCACGCCCGCGGCGCGCTCCGGGTGGATCTTCGGTCGGCCCAGGAGCTCGCGCACCCGCGCCGTGTCGACGGTCACCGTCTCGGCTTCGCGGGCCGCGATCTTGCGGGCCACCTTGCGCGACAGCTTCCCGACCTCTCTCTCGAGCTGGCGCACGCCCGACTCGCGGGTGTAGCCCGTGATCACCTCGGCCAGGGCCTCTTCGGTGAGCTCGATCTGGCCTTCCTTCAGACCGTTCTCCTTGAGCTGCCTCGGCACGAGGAAGCGGCGGGCGATGGTCTTTTTCTCCTGCGCGGTGTAGCCGGAGAACTGCACCACCTCCATCCGGTCGAGCAGCGGCCCGGGGATGTTCTGGATGAAGTTCGCCGTGGCGATGAACAGCACCTCGGACAGGTCGAACGGCACTCCAAGGTAGTGATCCGTGAAGGTGTCGTTCTGCGCCGGGTCGAGGACCTCCAGGAGGGCGCTCGCCGGGTCGCCCTGGTAGGAGACGCCAAGCTTGTCCACTTCGTCGAGGAGGAAGACCGGGTTCTTGGTGCCGGCCTGCCTCATGCCCTGGATGATCCGGCCCGGCATGGCGCCCACGTAGGTGCGCCGGTGGCCGCGGATGTCGGCCTCGTCGCGCACGCCGCCCAGGGCGATGCGCACGTACTTGCGGCCCATGGAGCGGGCGATCGACTTGGCCACGGAGGTCTTGCCGACGCCCGGAGGGCCGACGAAGAGAAGGATCGGACCCTTGGAGTTGTTCACGTCCCCCCTCTCCCCGGCCCTCTCCCCCGTACCGGGGGAGAGGGAGTCCTCCCCGGCCTCGTTCTCGACCGCTGTCTCCGCGGCCTTTCGCTCCTCCTCGCGGAGCTGGCGCACGGCGAGGAACTCCAGGATGCGGTCCTTCACGTCGCCGAGGGCGTAGTGGTCCTCGTCGAGGATGCGCGACGCCTCGGGGATGTCCAGGTGCTCGGGGCTGCGCTCGTTCCAGGGCAGCTCGGCGATGGTCTCCAGGTAGTTGCGGATGACCTGGGTCTCCATGGCCTCGCGGCCCATGCGGCCGAGGCGGGCGAGCTCGCGGTCGACTTCCTTGCGGGCGTCGTCCGGCAGATCGAGCTTGGCGAGACGCTCGCGCAGCTCTTCCATGTCGTTGCCGCCCTCGCCCTCGCCCAGCTCCTTCTGGATGGCCTTGAGCTGCTCGCGCAGGAAGATCTCGCGCTGGCGGTCGCCCAGCTCTTCCTGGACCCGGGACTTGATGTCCTCCTGGGCCTCGAGCACCTCGAGCTGGCGCTGCACGTGGAGCAGGACGCGGCGCAGGCGCTCTTCCACGGACAGGGTTTCGAGCAGGCTCTGGCGCTGCTTGGTCGGCACGTCGGTGTATGCCGCGACCAGGTCGGCCAACCGGCTCGGATCGGTAACGCCCTCCAGGACCTGGTGGACCACCTCTTCGGGAAGACCCGACTTGGTGCCCAGCTCCGCCGCGCGCTCGCGCGCCTCGCGGAAGAGGCCGAGGAAGGCGGGATCGTTCTCGTTCAGGGGGCGCATCTCTTCGGCTTCGCGGACAATCGCCTCCAGGTGCCCGTCCTTCTCGACGATGCGCATGGCAATGCCGCGGTGCTCACCCTGCAGGAGGAGCTGCATGCCGCCCAGACCCCGCTGGGTCTGGCCGATCTTCGCCACGGTGCCGATGGTATGGAGCACATCCGGGGTTACCTGCTGGACGTCTTCCCTCTGGGAGACGGCAAACACCAGGCGCTCCGGAGTCGCCAGCGCCGCCTCGATGGCGCGCAGCGTGGCAGGCTTCCCCGCGTTGATCGGCGCGGCGACGCCCGGGAACAGCACGAAGTCCCTCAAGGGGAGCACGGGAAGCGTCATTCTTTCGGTCATCTGGTTCTCCTCGGATTGCCCGAGGCCGATGATTCACCGGCTGAACAATCCATACCCACACCACAACAGGACCGGCTCGGGATCCATTCCGAACTTGAGCGGCTGGCGCTCAGGATAAATCCGGACAGAGGATTTGGGAAGGGGGGTTGTGGCTTTGTTGATAGTCGGCGACTCATCTTTGCGCCTCATCATAGAGAGCAGCAAAGCGCGTGCCGGTGTCTTGGAGGAGGAGGGAGGACGGCTCAGGAGCCGAAGTTCTGGACCCAGTAGATCTGGTATTTGCCGTCCGGGCCCAGGCCCATGGCGAGGCCGACGCCCAGCTCGGTGAAGGCGGAGGTGAGGATGTTCTTCCGGTGGCCCGGGCTGTTGAGCCAGGTCTCCATGACCTCGTCGACGGAGGTCTGGCCGAAGGCGATGTTCTCGCCGATGGAGTGCCATTCGTAGCCCGCGGACCGGGCGCGCTCGCGGACGGTGGTGCCCGAGGGGCTCTGGTGGGCGAAGTAGCCGCGCTTCAGCATGTCCTCGGCGTGGCGCTGGGCGGCCTTGTCGAGGAGGGAATTGGCGGTCAGCGGGCGGAGGCCGGCCTTTCTGCGCGCGGCGTTGACGCTCGCGAGCATCTCCTGGCGGACCTCCTCGCGCTCCCGCAGGTCGGCGGTCTCGCGCTCGAAGTGCTCCGACTGCGGGACGGCGAAGAGGAAGCTGTAGAGCGGCGTGTTGCCGAGCCGCGAGAGGCCGATCCCCAGGTCCTTGTATTCCGGGTCCATGAGGCTGCGGAAGCTCGA
>DATANP010000228.1:0-2661 GCA_036266195.1 Thermoanaerobaculia bacterium
GCGGAGGAGCAGACCGCCGAGGTCGAGGAGCGCATGAAGGCGCTCGGCGAGGTACTGAGCAGCGTCCTGCCGCTCCGGCCGCTGACCTTCGAGCGGCTGCTGGCCGCCCCGCGGGAACCCGGCTTCGATCCCGGCCCGCTCGGGTCCGCGCTGCCCGCGCCGGACTGGGCCGACTTCGCGCCCGTCCCGGCGGCCGGCTTCGGCCGTCTTCTTGGTCCCAGCGCGCGCCAGGCCCGGGTGGACCAGGCGCGGGCCCGGTTCGAGGCCGCCCAGGCCGAGCACCAGCGCCAGGACGCCGAAAGGCGGCGGGCGCTCGCCGTCGCCAAGGCGAAGTACGACCGGAAGGTCACCGAGGAGCGCGCCAAGGCGGCGGCCAGGAACGCCTACGTGACCAGCCGCCAGTCGGCGTTCGCGGTCGGCGACCCGGAGGCCGTCGAGTGGTTCATCGGCTGCGTGCTCCGGGTCTCCCGCTACCCGGACGGCTGTCCTCGCGAGTACGAGGTGACCTACGATCCGGGGAACCGGGACGCCGCAGTGGACCTCGAACTCCCTCCGCGTAGCGTGGTGCCCGCGACGCGCGCCTACCGCTACGTCAAGGCCCGGGACGCCGTCGAACCGGTGCCGCGCCAGGACAGCGAGATCACCCAGGCCCACGAACGGCTGGTCGCCTGCGTCGCCCTCCGCGCGCTGCACGAGGTCTTCGGGGCCACCCCGGCCGACCTGATCCAGGCCGTCGCGCTCACCGGCTGGGTCCAGACTGTCGACCGGGCCACCGGCGCCCCCTCCCGCTCCCGCCTCCTCGACCTTCGCGTCACCCGCTCCACCTTCGCCCCCCTGGTCCTTGACGCGGTTGACCCGGTAGCCTGCCTCGCCCACCTGGGCGCGGAGGCCACCCCGGCCTTATTCGCGGCGCCCTAGCCTTCGGTTTCGCGGTCGGCGGCTTCCAGGGTGTCCATGAGCTTGCGGAGGGCCTCCAGGTAGCCGCGGGATTCCTGGAGCAAGGGTGTCAGCTGAGCGGTGCCGAACTGCCGGGCCGGACCGTCCCGCCAGTGCTCCGCGGCCTTGTCCCAGGCATCGCCGAGCAGCCGCAGCTGCCGGTCGCCGTCCTGCTCCGGTCGGCTGATCATTGGCTCGTGTCCCTCCGGTCAGGACGCCGGGGCCCGGACGCGGCGGGCCGCCTCCAGGCTGGCGATGATGGCCACGAGGTGCTCCTCCATCCGGGGCAGGTCGTTCTCCAGCAGGTCGGCGAACCGGCCGGCGATCCCGGAGAACTCGCCGGCTTCGGCGTCGATGCGCTGCTGCCACCGGCGGATCTGCTCGAGCCGTTCGGAGTTCTGCTGCACCGCGCGCGCGTACCCCGAGCAGTCCACCGGGTCGTCCGGGTCCGCCTGCGCGGCCCGGTCCTGACAGGCGGCGTACTCGGCCTGGCCGAGCTCGAGCTGGGCGCGCAGGTGGCTGGCCTTGGCCTCCAGCGACGCGCGGGTCGCCGTCAGCTGATCCTGGCCCCGGGCGGTCACGTCCCGCTGGGCGTGCCGATACCTGACCAGCGCGTCGTGCAGCCCCTTGAGGGCGTCGATGTCAGCGTGAATTCCGGTCACGCCGGCCCGTCCCCTGCCCTGTCCCGCCGGCGTACCTCGGGAGGGCGGCCGACCCCGAGGCCTGCCCCGGCGCCGGTCTCGAGGTAGCCGCTCAGCCGCTCGATCAGGGCCGCGAGGTGCGCCTCGTGCCCTTCGGTCGCCGACAGGTACGTCGCGATGCCCGGCGTGACCTCCTCGAGCGCCTCGCCGAACAGCCGGTACATGTCGTCGCGCCAGATCTCCCCGAGCTCACGCCAGTGGCCCTGGATGGTCGCGAAGTTCTCGGCCAGGTCGTGGTTGAACCGCATCAGGTGCGCCCTGAATTCCGCCAGCGCCTCAATATCGTTGACAACCCCAGCCATGCGCGTTCTCCTATGTGGTTGGCTCGCCGGGCCGCCGGCAGATGCCGTCGAATTCGGCGGCCAGCTCGTCCAGGCTTGTCTTGACGATGTCCGGGTACTTGGCGACCCCGCCCGTCGCGATGTGCTCCATTCGGCTGTGGTACGGAATCTCGGCCCCCTGTTTCTTCATAATGGCGTGTACGGCCGAGGCCATCGGCGGCAGGAAGGAATTGACCTCCCTGTTCCGGTCGGGAAATTCCTCGGGCACCTCGCGCAATATGGCCCGTAGCGCGTTTATGGCTCGCTCGATCGCTGCGGGCGGCATGGTATTGCTGATCGCACGCAGCTGTTCGCGATGCGCTTCCCAGACCGCCCCGCCGAGCCGGATCCGCAGCTCCGTGGCGACGCTTTCCTCCCCGGCGCCGGCCAGGAAGCCGGCCAGCGCGCGCACATCCTCCCATTCGCCCCGTTCGATCAGCGCCCCGGCGAGGGCCAGCGAGCTGCCGACCACCTTGCTCCAGAGCAGGCCGGCGTCCGCGTAGGCCTCGAGGAGCTGCGCCTGCCGGTCACCGCTCTCGTCCGCCATCCTGGGCCCGGGTACGACGGCGAGGATGCGGGCTCGCCCGGCGGCCTTCAGCAGCTCCCTGGTGAGGTACAGCAGATCCTCGCACTCCGCGGCCAGCGTCCCCGCCCGCTCCTGGTCCCCGGCCAGCAGCTGATGGGCGAGGATGGCCGGCCGGACC
>DATANP010000229.1:0-2559 GCA_036266195.1 Thermoanaerobaculia bacterium
AAAAACACCGCGACGTTCTCGAACACGGCCAACGCGATCGCCGCCGAGTACGGCTTCTGGCTCGACGACGCGTTCGCGTCCGGCGGCTCGGTCGGTTACGACCACAAGAAAATGGGCATCACCGCCCGCGGCGCGTGGGAATCGGTGAAGCGCCATTTCCGCGAGATGAACGTCGATATCATGGCGAGCCCGTTCACCGTCGTCGGAGTCGGCGACATGTCCGGTGACGTGTTCGGCAACGGCATGCAGATGTCGCGGCACATCCGGCTGCTCGGCGCCTTCAACCACCAGCACATCTTCCTCGACCCGAACCCGGATCCGGAGCGCAGCTTCGAGGAGCGCCGGCGGCTGTTCGAGCTGCCGCGCTCGACCTGGGCCGACTACGACGCCGCGCTCATTTCCGAGGGGGGCGGCGTGTACGAGCGCAGCTTGAAGTCGATCCCGGTCTCCCCGCAGGTGGCCCAGATCTTTGGGATTACCGAGGAGCAGGTGAGCCCGGCCGAGCTGATCCAGGCCCTGCTCAAGGCGCCGGTGGAGCTGCTCTGGTTCGGCGGCATCGGCACCTATGTCAAGGCCCGGAGCGAGAGCCATGCGGACGTCGGGGACCGGGCGAACGACGCCCTGCGCATCGACGCCGCGGACATCCGGGCGCGGGTGATCGGCGAGGGGGCGAACCTGGGCATGACCCAGCGCTCGCGGGTCGAGTACGCGCTCCGGGGCGGCCGGCTCAACACCGACTTCATCGACAACTCGGCCGGCGTGGACTGCTCGGACCACGAGGTCAACATCAAGATCCTGCTCGGCGAGGTCGAGCGCTCGGGCAAGCTGTCCCGGCCGAAGAGGGACGAGCTGCTGCGCGAGATGACCGGCGAGGTGGCGGGGCTCGTCCTACGCGACAACTACCTCCAGAACCAGGCGCTGTCGGTGACGCAGCTCGTCAGCCCGTACCTCCTGGAGCGTTTTGCCCGCTTCATCCGGGCCCTGGAGCGCGGCGGCCGGCTCAACCGGGCGATCGAGTTCCTGCCGGACGACGAGGCCATCGCGGCGCGCGGCAAGCAGACGCTCAGCCTGACCCGGCCGGAGCTGTGCATCCTGCTCTCCTATGCCAAAATGGCGCTCTACGACGAGATCCTCCCTTCCGACCTGCCGGACGCGCCGTTCCTGCAGGAGGACCTCAAGCTCTACTTCCCGACGCCGCTCCGGAAGTCCTACGCCAAGGCGATCGGCCAGCACCGGCTGAGCCGGGAGATCATCGCCACGGCGGTGACCAACAGCATCGTGAACCGGGCGGGCATCACCTTCGTCCACGAGGTGAAGGAGAAGACCGGCCTGTCGGCCGCGGACATCGCGCGCGCCTACGTGGTGACGCGGGAGGTCTTCGGCCTGCGCGACCGCTGGGCCGAAATCGAGGCGCTGGACAACCAGGTCCCGGCGACGGTCCAGGCGCAGATGCTGCTCGACTGCGGCCGTCTCCTCGAGCGCGGCACGGTCTGGTTCCTGACCGAGTGCCGGCAGCCGCTCGACATGACCGGCCAGATCAAGGCCTATGCGGCCGGCACCCAGGAGCTGGGCGGCAAGCTGGAGGAGATGGTCTCCGGCGCGGACCGCACGCTGCTCGCGGACCAGGCGGCGGCGCTGGTGGGCAAGGGCGTGCCCGCGGACCTCGCCCGGCGGATCTCCTGCCTCGGCTGGATGGGCCAGCTCCTGGACGTGGTGCGGATCTCGAAGGCCGCCTCGGTGCCGGCCGTGCAGGTGGGCAAGGCCTACTTCACGATCGGCTCGCGCTTCGGCTTCGACTGGCTGCGCCGGGCGGCGGGGAGCCTGCCGACCGACAAGGTCTGGGACAAGCTGGCGGTCACCGCCATCGTGGACGACCTGTTCAGCCAGCAGAGCGAGCTGACCGCCCGCGTGGTCTCGTCGGTCCGGAAGGGCGGAGACGCCGGGCGGGCGATCGACGACTGGGTCGAGGAACGCCGGCCGCTGGTGACCAGGACCGAGCAGCTCCTGGCCGAGCTGCAGGCCGTGGGCACGCCCGACCTGGCGATGCTGGCCGTGGCGAACCGCCAGCTCAAGTCGATGGCGGGTGTGGGTCCCGACGGCAAATGACGGCCGAGGAGTTCCCGTTCCGGCCCTGGGTGCGGAGCACGAGCCGGCGGGCAATGATCTGGGGAGTCGGGGTGGTGACGGCCGTGGGAGCGGTCGCCTGGTGGCTGGAGCGGGGTGAGACCCAGTCCTGGGGCCGGGCCTTCGGGGTCCTCCTCGCCTACAGCCTGCTGTTCTGGGGGACCCTGCTCAAGATCTGGTGGACAGCCGGGCGCCCAGCCGTCGCCCTGGACGGCGAGGCCCTCTACTACCAGCCGCTCCACACCTTCCGCCCGACCCGCGTGCCGATCGCCGCGGTCCTGGCCTGCAATCCGCGTCCCGGGACCGAGGCGTTGCGCGTGGTGGTCGAGAGGAAGGGCGTGGCGCGCGAGCTCTACCTGAACCTGGCCGTGGTCAAGGGCCAGCACCGCTTCCTGGATCTGCTGGAGGAGCGGCTGAGCGACGCCGGGCTGGTGA
>DATANP010000230.1:0-4575 GCA_036266195.1 Thermoanaerobaculia bacterium
CAACTTCACGCTCGACCTGCTGCCGCGATACCTGGACGTGTGCCTGGCCCGCGAAGGCCTGCGCACCGCCTGCTACACCGGGAAATTCGGCCAGTACGTCCAGGAGGTGCTCGACGACGCCTCGCCGCTCGTCGAATTCCAGCCGGACGTCGTCTTCCTCGCCCTCTCCCTCCGCCTGCTGCAACCGGACCGCATGGCCACCTTCAGCGCCATGCCCGCGGCCGAGCGCCAGAACTTCCGGGAGGAGATCGTCTCCCACCTGGAGTCCTGGGCGCAGCGTGCCGCCGAGCGGCTTCCGGCCACCGTGCTGATCGGTAACTTTCCGGTGCCCGGCTGGCCGCTCGCGGGCGTGGCCGACGCCAAGACCGAATACAGCGAGGCCGAGCTCTACGCGGAGCTCAACCTGGAGCTTCTGCGCCGCTTCCGGAGCAACCCGAGAGTGCGGCTGGTCGACCTGGATCGCCTCGCCTCGCGTTACGGCAAGGACCGCATCCTCGATCCCAAGATGTACTACCTCGCGAAGATGGAGTGGAGCCCAGGCTTCCTGCCGCTGGTCGCCGGCGAGCTGGTGCGCCATGTCAAGGCCGTGCGCGGCCTCGGGAGGAAATGCCTGGTGCTCGACCTCGACGGCACCCTGTGGGGCGGCGTCGTGGGCGAGGAAGGTCCGGCCGGCGTCAAGTGCGGCCCGGGAGATCCCGAGGCCGAGGCGTTCCTGGAATTCCATCACCGCCTCAAGGCGCTCCAGGACCGCGGCGTGCTGCTCGCGGTCTGCAGCAAGAACAACCGGGCCGACGTGGTCGAGGTCTTCGAAAGCCGGCCGGAGATCCCGCTGCGGCTGGCCGACTTCGCGGCCGCGGAGATCGGCTGGGAGCCCAAGCACGAAGGGCTGAGGAAGATCGCGGCGGCGCTCAACATCGGCACCGACAGTTTGGTTTTCCTGGACGACAATCCGGCCGAGGTGAGCCTCGTGCAGCAGATGATGCCCGAGGTCAAAACCGTGCTCCTGCCGCCGGACCCGGCGGACTTCGCGGGCCTGCTGGAGCGGATGGACGACTTCGAGAAGCCCCAGATCCTGGAAGAGGACCGCAGGAAAACCGATCAATACCGGGAGAACCGCCAGCGCCAGGAGCTTCAGATGGCCCAGATGGCGGCGGGCGATCTGACCGGCTACCTGGCGAGCCTGCGGACCGAGGTGGAGGTCCGGCTGGCGCGGCAGGAGGATCTGCCGCGAGTCCACCAGCTCTTCACGAAAACCAATCAATTCAACCTGACCACCGAGCGCTACTCCCTGGCCGAGGTCGAGCGCTTCGCCACCTCGCCGGCCTGCGAGCTGTGGGTGGCGCGGGCGCGGGACCGTTTCGGAGACCTGGGCACGATCGGCGTCGTCCTGCTCAAGAAAGTCGGCCGGATGGCGACCATCGACAGCTTCCTGATGAGCTGCCGGGCCATGGGCCGCGGGATCGAGACCGCGATCATGAACCACATCAAGCACCGGCTAATGGAAGACCGCAGCGGCCTGGAGCTGCGCGGCCGCTACCTGCCGACGCCCAAGAACCAGCCGGTGGAGCACTTCTACGAACAGCAGGGCTTCCGGCTGCTCGAAAGCTCGCCGTCCGGAGAGAAGCTGTACGGGCTGCGGCGCGACGAGGTGCGGCGCGAGCCCTGCGACTGGATCCGGGTGGTACACGATGAGCTCGTCGGAAGTCGCTAGCCGCGTGAGAGACGTGATGGCCGGGGTGCTCGACATCCCGGCCGCCGGGATCGGGAACGGATTTCGAAGGGACGACGCTTCGGCCTGGGACTCGATGAATCATCTGCGCCTGATCTCGGCGCTCGAAGAGGCCTTCGGCATCAAGTTCACCATGAAAGAGGTGGGGGAGATGGAGAGCTTCGAAGACGTAAGCCGCAAGGTCGCGGAGCGGCTCCAGGCCGCATGAACCCCAGTGCTCCCTCTCCCCCGGTCCGGGGGAGAGGGCCGGGGAGAGGGGGAATGGGATCAATCCTTGTCCGGCGCTTTCTGATGCCCGGCTTCGTGGTGACCCTCCGGGGTTACCTCAAGTATGGCTGCCTGATCAGCCCGAAGGCCGAGGTGGAGATCACCTCGAACCTTTCGATCGGCCGCAAGTCGGTAGTCGGCTCCTTCACGAAAATCAAGGCCACGGACGGCCCCTTGACGATCGGCCGCAACGTGGAGATCGCGACCGGCTGCGTGATCACCTCGCACGCCTCCGGAACCGTGATCGGGGACGACTGCCTGATCGGCCCGAACGTCTCGATCATCGGCAACAACTACCGCTACGACCGCCTGGACATCCCCATCCGCCTCCAGGAGAAGGTCTCGCCGAAAGGCATCCGCATCGGCAACGACGTCTGGATCGGAGCCGGCTGTGTCCTCCTCGACGGAGCCCACGTCGGCTCCGGCTCGATCCTCTCCCCGAATTCCGTGGTCGCGTCCCACATCCCGGAGAATTCGATCGTGCAGGGCAACCCGGGGAAGGTGATCTTCACGCGGCGGTAGGTCCCATAACCAATATGCGATAATCCGCCGATGGCTCCGGCTGGCTCCACGAGGCAAACTCTCGAGCAGGTCTTCCCGGTGCTCCTTCGCGCCTGTGAAGAGGTCTACGGCGAGCGGCTGATCGCCGTGGTGATCTTCGGCTCGAGCGGCCGTGGCACGGCCAGACCCGATTCCGACATCGACCTTCTCCTCATCGCCGACGATCTACCCCACGGACGCATGCGCCGGGTCGAGGAGCTCGAGGAGGTCGAGAGGCGCCTTGCGCGGCTTCTACCATCGGAGCTTGGAGCCGCTCCTCCTCTTTCGCCCGTCCTCAAGACGCCTGAGGAGGTCGGCCATGGCAGCCCGCTCTTCCTCGACATGACCGAAGACGCCCGGATTCTTTTCGACCGGGGAAGTTTTTTCTCCCGGGAGCTCGACAGGCTCCGGAAGCGCCTCGCCGAGCTTGGCGCTCGACGGATCTGGCTCGGCAACGCCTGGTATTGGGACCTCAAGCCCGACTACCGTCCCGGCGAGGTATTCGAGCTGTGACCAACCTCTCGCTGGCGCAGAGCTATTTTCTCAAAGCGAGATCACGCCTGAAGATCCTCCAGGTTCTGCTCGACGAAGAAGCCTTCTCCGACGTCGTACGGGAGGCCCAGGAGATCGTAGAGCTTTCTCTCAAGGGCATGCTGCGGCAGGTGGGAGTCGAACCTCCCAAGTGGCATGACGTAGGCGGTTTTCTGTTGCAATTCGGTGACCGCTTCCCGGCCGTGGAACGAGACCGGCTGGAGCGACTGGCCCAGATCTCCGCCCGTCTGCGCAAGGAGCGGGAGTTCTCGTTTTATGGCGACATCGACTTCATCCCGACCGAGCAATATTCGCGGGAGGACGCCCATCGGGCGATCGCCGAAGCTCAGATGACCGTTGAGGCGGCCGCCGAGATCATCCCTGCGATCTCAGCCGAGTAGGCTCAGAACTCCGGATCGATCTGGCCGCGCCTCGATCTTCTCCTGAAGCGGTGA
Source organism: Thermoanaerobaculia bacterium (assembly GCA_036266195.1). GTDB lineage: Bacteria > Acidobacteriota > Thermoanaerobaculia > Multivoradales > UBA5704 > DATMER01. Next base: position 3,523 of record DATANP010000230.1, read on the forward strand.
CTCCCATGGTCGAGCCTCTCGCCGTCATCTTCGACATGGACGGAGTCCTGATCGACTCCGAGCCCTTGTGGCACGAGGCCGAGATCGCCGCCTTCGCCGAGGTCGGCTTTCGGCTCACCCCGGAAGACTGCCTCCGCACCACGGGCCTGCGGGTGGATGAGACGGTCGCCTACTGGTGCGAGAGGGAGCCGGGTCTCTCGCGGCACCGCGATCTCCTGGTGGCCTCGATTCTTGACCGGCTCGTCGATCTGGTCGCCCGGCGGGGAATGATCAAGCCGGGGGTCGAGGGCGCTCTCGACCGGGTGCAGAGCCGGGGCCTGCGCCTGGCGCTGGCCTCCTCCTCGCCGTACCGGGTGATCCAGGCAGTGCTCGAAGCGTTCGGCCTGGATGCCTTCGAGGTCGTCCACTCGGCCGAGGAGGAGAAGAGAGGCAAGCCCGATCCGGCCGTCTATCTCACCACCGCGCGCAAGCTCGGGGTGGCGCCGGAGCCGTGCCTGGCGATCGAGGACTCGCCGAACGGGCTCCTTTCGGCCAAGGCGGCCGGGATGAGGTGCATCGTCGTGCCCGAGCCCGCCCTGAGAGCCGATCCTCGTCTCGCCGCGGCCGACGCCCTGGCTGAAAGTCTCGAAGAGGTCCGGCCCGAGCTTTGGGAGCGGCTTTTCGCCTGATCTTCGCGACAACGTGGACAAGTTCGTGGCGAATCTCGTCCGCAACGTCGCAATGTAGATCTCCTTCGCGACGGCATTTCTTGCCGCAGTCTTCACGAGTCGTTTTTTGTTGCGAAGACAGGTCTCGTCAGGATCAGTTCATCGGATTTCCCTGCTTGTGCTGGAAAGGAGTCGCGAAGTCTCTCTTCGTTCCTTCGAATGGATGCGATTCGTCCCGAAATATGGTGGAATCGGCGCAAATAGACCGTAAATCGTCGCGATGTATTGATTTTGAGTCGCGATCCGTCTGGATGTAAGCGCATAGGAGTGGATTTCGCGACGGATTGGGTTGGTGGCGTGACGAGGTTCCGTTACGGTACGATAGATAAGGATACATTGCGACGAT
>DATANP010000231.1:0-4321 GCA_036266195.1 Thermoanaerobaculia bacterium
GCGTGCCGCCGGTCACCGAGCTGCGGTCGCCGCCGCTCTCCCGGATCACGGGTGCGCTTTCTCCAGTGACCGCGGCCTCGTTGACCGAAGCGGCGCCCTCGATCACTTCGCCGTCGCCCGGGATCGTATCTCCAGCCTCGACCAGCACGATGTCTCCCTTTCTTAAATCGGTGGAGGAGACCTCCACGAAACGGCGCGGCTTTTCTCCCTCTCCCCCGTCGCGGGGGAGAGGGCCGGGGAGAGGGGGAACGGGATCAATTTTCTTGGCTAACGTGGTCTGGCGGGTCTGGCGCAGCGCCGCGGCCTGCGCCTTGCCGCGTCCTTCGGCCATGGCTTCGGCGAAGTTGGCGAACAGCACAGTGAACCACAGCCAGAGGGCCACGGCCAGGATGAAGCCGGCGGGCGCTTCGCCCTTTCCGATCAGCGCTTGGAGCCACAGGCCCGTGGTGAGGAAGCTGCCGATATAGACCACGAACATCACGGGGTTGCGCACCATCACCCGCGGATGGAGCTTGCGGAACGAGTCCCGGACCGCCGCGCGGACGATCGCGGGATCGAAAAGCGATTTCTGACGCCTGGACATGGTTCAGATTCCTCCGGTCGTCATCCGGAGATGCTCGACGATCGGGCCGAGCGCCAGCGCAGGGAAGAAGGTCAGCGCTCCCACGAGCACGATCACGCCGATCAGGAACCCGACGAACAGGGGAGTATGGGTGGGCAGGGTTCCTGGGCTGGCCGGCACCTGTTTCTTTTTCGCGAGCGAGCCGGCGATGGCGAGCGTCGGAATGGCGAGCCAGAAGCGCGAGAGGAACATCGCGATCCCGCCGGTCGTGTTGTAGAACGGGTTGTTGGCACCCAGGCCCGCGAAGGCGCTGCCGTTGTTGTTGCCTTGCGAGGTGAAGGCGTAGAGCACCTCGGAAAACCCGTGCGCCCCGGGGTTGAAGATCGTCGCGAGCCCCGGTTTCACGACCACGGCGACGGCGGTGAGGATCAGCACCACGAACGGCATGATGAGGATGACGAGCGAGGCCATCTTCATCTCATAGGCCTCGATCTTCTTGCCCAGGTATTCGGGAGTGCGCCCGACCATCAGACCGGCGATGAAGACCGTGACGAGCACGAAGACGAGCATGCCGTAGAGGCCCGAGCCCACGCCGCCGAAGACCACCTCGCTGAACTGCATGAGGAAGAGCGGCACCAGGCCGCCGAGCGGCGTGTAGGAATCGTGCATGGAATTGACCGAGCCGTTCGAGGCCGCCGTCGTCGCCGACGCCCAGAGGGCGGAATTGACGATGCCGAAGCGCGCCTCCTTGCCCTCCATGTTGCCGCCGTGGTCGATGCCAAGACGGGCGAAGGCCGGATTTCCCGCCTGCTCCAGGACGGCGCCGGCGGCGACGAACACGACGAGAACCAGCGTCATGGCCGCGAGCAACGCCCAGCCCTGGCGCGGGTCGCCCACCATGCGGCCGAACGTGCAACAGAGCGCGGCCGGGATCAGCAGGATCGAAAGCATCTCCAGGAAATTCGAGAGCGGCGTCGGATTCTCGAACGGATGCGCGGAGTTGACGTTGAAGAAGCCGCCGCCGTTGGTGCCGAGCTGCTTGATGGCGATCTGCGAGGCCGCCGGGCCGACCGCGAGGACCTGCTCCCCTCCCGCCTCGATCGGCTGAACGGTCCTGTAGGAAGAAAAGGTTTGCACCACTCCCTGGGAAACCAGCACGAGCGCCAGAATCAAGGAGAAGGGCAGAAGAATGTACAGGGTGGTGCGGGTGAGATCGACCCAGAAGTTTCCGATGGTCCGTGCGTTCCTGCGCACGAGGCCGCGGATGAACGCCACGAGGACCGCCATGCCGGCCGCGGCGGAGACGAAGTTCTGAACGGTGAGACCCAGCATCTGCGTCAAGTAGCTCATCGTGGTCTCGCCGCCGTACCCCTGCCAGTTGGTATTGCTCACGAACGAGACGGCGGTATTGAACGAGGAATCCGGACTGACCGCGCCGAGCGTAGCGGGGTTCCAGGGCAGCAGCCCCTGAAACCGTTGCAGCGCATACAGGAAGAGGACGCTCACGGCGCTGAACAGGAGCAGGGAGAGGGTATAGGTCTTCCAGTCCATCTCCTCGTCGGGCTGTACGCGGCACAGGCGATAGATCAACCGCTCGACGCCGAACGGCCTGCCTTCGTAGACCCGCGCCATGTAGGCGCCGAGCGGCCTGGCGAGCGCCAGCAGCACGAGGAAATAGAAACCGGTCTGAAGAAGCGCATTGTTGGTCATCAGAAGCGCTCCGGTTTGAGCAGGGCCGCGAACAGGTAGACTGCCAGCAGGACCGTCACCGCGAGGCCCAGGATGTAGAGGCCGTTCATTTCCTTTCCTCCGGCGCCGACGCCAGGGACTCGCACAGCCGCACGAACCCCCAGGACGCCGCGAAGAGAACGAACGTCAGAGCGATGTAAAGGATGTCCATGAAACGGCCCTCCTCAGGCCCGCGCCGCGGGAAGCGTGAACCAGACCGTGGTGCCTTGTCTTTCCTGGCTTTCGCACCGGATCTCGCCTCCGTGCGACTGCACGATGTCGCGCGCGATCGAAAGGCCGAGGCCGGCCCGCCCGTCGTTCTCGGTGCCTGGGACCTGATAGAAACGCTCGAAGATGTGCTCCAGGTCTTCCTGCGGAATGCCGGGGCCGGTGTCCGAGACCATGAATCGGATCCGGTCGCCTTCCGGCTCGGTCCGCATTGTCACGGAGCCGCCGGCCGGAGTGTGGGAGAGCGCGTTGTCCAGCAGGAAGCCAAGAACCATGCTGATACGCTTCGGATCGGCAAGCACCCGAGGTTCATCCGTCCCGTTGGTCGTGAGCTTCACCCCATCCCGGTCGTACAGGGACCGGAACTCGGCTGCCGCGGCCTCGATCAGTTTCCGCGGCTCCGTGGCCTGGAGCCGAAGATCCTGCCGGCGTTCCTCGCCCTGGGCCAACCGATCCAGACCGTCCACGACCCGGGTCAGCCGGTCCGCCTCGCGCAGCGCCGACTCCAGGGCATCCTTGTCTCCAGCTCCCGTCTCCCGCAGACTTTCCAGCGCCTGGCGCAGGACGGCGAGCGGCTTCCGGATCTCGTGCGACGTGGTCACGAGCAGGTTGCTGGTCGCCTCCGCGCTGTAGCGCCGCTCGGTCACATCTTCCAGCAGAAGGAGCGTACCGATGCGTCTTCCTCCGTCGATGAGAGGAAGGGCGCTCGGCAGATAAAAACGTTCTTTTCCGTCCAGCGCGAGCCGTTGGATCTCCGGATGCGGCTGATACGGCATCGGTCCTTCGGCCTGCCCGGCCACCAGAAGAGAAAGCCATGCCGCATGTTGAGACGGCACGGGCTCTCCCGGACGCAAGCCCAGAACGGACGTGGCCGTGGCGTTGACGAGCTCGACCTCGCCCTTGTCCGAGAACACGGCCACGGCTTCGGGAAGCTGGTCGACGGCCGATTGTGAAACCTGCCGGGCGCGCAGCAGGCGGGCCTGATCGCTGCGCCGCAGCTCCCGGAGGCTTCCGGCCATGGAGTTGAAGGTGGTGGCGAGCTCACCGAGCTCGTCCCGGGACGTGACCGGCACGGAAGCATCCAGATTGCCGCGCCCGATCTCACGCGCCGCGCGGGCCAGGCCGCCCAGGGGCCGAAGCACGGCCCGGGAGAGCAGATAGACCGACAGCGCGGCCGGCGCGGTACCGAGGGCGAGCAGCAAGGTCATCCGGCGGGTGGCACCGGCGGCCAGTTGCTTGGCCTGGGTGTCGGCTTCCTCCATGCTGCGCTGGTTGAGCAGAAGGATTTCGTCCGCAGTGGACTTGATCTGCTGGAACCGCGGCAGGAGCTGGCCGAAGTAGATCCGGCGGCGGTCGTCGGTGGACCGCTCGCCGGTGAAGTAGTCGGCGAGCGCCGGCCCGTAGGCGGCCCAGTGCCCGCGCAGCCGCTCGGCAAGCTTCCTCTCTCCGGGTTCCGTGATGTTGCTCAGCTCGGTTTGCAAGGATTCTTCGAAGCGCGGCCGGTTCTGCTCTGCCAGGGCGCGGCCCCGCTCGGCCTCGCCGGCGAGGGCAAAGAGAGCGGCGCTGTCCATGCGCTCCAGCGTCTCTTTCATCCGCTCGCAGGCGATGACGCTCCTATAGTTCTCGCGCATGATGACGGCGATCGAGCCACCCAGATCGGAGAGCAGCGAGATGCTTTCGGCGCCGAGAAAGATCAGGATGCCGAGCAGGGCGGCGAAGCCCAGGGCCAGCTTGGCGCCCAGCCCGAAGCCCGGGCCCGGATCGCGTCGTTCGTCAGTTGTCATGTTTCGCTCCGGCCCGCCC
>DATANP010000232.1:0-3799 GCA_036266195.1 Thermoanaerobaculia bacterium
TGAGCGACGCCGGGCTGGTGAGGATACCCGGCTGGGACCATTCCTGGACCCGGCCGGACTGGAAGGAGTGACCCCCTCTCCCCCGGCACGGGGGAGAGGGCCGGGGAGAGGGGGGGATGGGATCAGACTTACCGTCTTCCGGTGCTGGCGGGCGCTTCGGAGCCCTTGGCGAAGCCGGTGACCACGTAGGTTCCGGAGCGCTGGTCCTTCTTGAGGCGGATGATGTTCTTCCGCTCGGCGTCCTCCAGCAGCTCGGAGAAGCTCGGGTAGCCGTAGTAGCCCTCGTTGAAGGAGGGCTTCTTGCGCTGCATGGTCTGCTTGATCATGGAGCCCCAGAGGACGTCCTTGTTCTCGCGCAGCAGCGCCTGGATGGCGTCGATCATCAGGCTGAAGGCCTCGGCGGTCTTCTTGTTGAGGCCGTCGAGGTTGGGACCCTTCTGGGTGTCGCGCCAGACGTCCTCGTAGTAGAGGAACTCGTCGCAGTTGTCGATGAGCAGCGCCGACGACGAGTTCTTGACCCCCACGCCGATCACGTACTTGTTGTTCTCCTTGAGCTTGGAGACCAGCGGCGAGAAGTCGCTGTCGCCCGACAGGATCACGAACGTGTCGAGGTGTTCCTTGGAGTAGGAGAGGTCCATGGCGTCGACCACCATCTTGATGTCGGCGCTGTTCTTGCCCGAGTAGTACTTCTGCGGGATGTCGATCAGCTCGATGGCGGACTCGTGGAAGGGGCGCTTGTATTCGCTGTAGCGCTCCCAGTCGGCGTAGGCCTTCTTGACGATGATCTTGCCTTTTTCCAGCAGGCGTTCGAGCACCAGGGTGATGTCGAACTTGCCGACCTCGGAGTCGCGGACGCCCAGGGCGATGTTCTCGAGGTCGCAGAACATGGCGATCTTGCGCTCGTCGGCCACGCGCTGGCGCTCGGGCACGGTGATGACGATCTCGCGGGTCTCGCGGGATATCGGCGATATGGGCGATATGGGAGATAGGGGCGACGGCTCGGGGACGGCGAAGCGCCGCGGCTCCTCGTAGGCCAGCTCCTCGCGGACGGGCTCGTCCTCCTCCTCGGCGTCCGGCGCGGGGGCAGGGGAGGCGGCACGGCCTTCCTTGCGGCGTCCCCGGCTGCGGCGGGGCCGGCGGCGGCGGCCTTCGCGGCCCGCTTCGGCCTCGGAGGTGCTCTCGGCGCCTTCGGAGGCGACCGCCTCCTCGTCGTCCTCATCCTCCTCGTCGTCCTCCTCGGCGGCCGGCGACTCCTCGATGTAAGGGGCGACCGGCTCGGGCCGGGTGTAGTAGAGCGCCTCGGGCTCGGGCTCCTGCTCCTGGGCGGCCGGAGTGACCGGGGATAGGGGCTCGAACTCGGGCACGGGCTCGTGGCGCCAGTCGGGCTCATCCTCCACGGACGGTGAGGTCTCCTTCAGAGATGGGGAGGCGAGGGGGACGCTCTCGGGAGCGACGGAGGCCTGGGTGGTCTCCGGGACCGGAGGGGGTGGAGAGGCGGGAACAGCCTTCTCGTGGATCTTTTCTTCCTTCTCTTCGTTGGCGCCCTCGGCTGTGGGGCGCAGCCACCATGGTGTCAAGGTTTTGGATCCTTTCCCGGGCCCGTGGCGGGGCCCGCTGGAATGCGGTCGGTCATCGTTGCAGAACGGTCAAAGCGTTCGGAGCTACAGGTCAGGCCACGGCGGCGGGGGGCGGACCGGACAGCCGGCAGGATTATACCATCCGGGATCAATCGAGGTCGAAGGGGCGCTTGGGGGGGCCCTGGTCCGGATCTTCCTCGGCGCGCTTCATGGCTTCGCGGAACTTCTCTTCGAGGAGCCGGTCGCGGTCCTTCATGGCCGCGACCTCGCGCTGGAAGATGTCCTCGGCGCGGGCCTTGTCCTCGTCCAGCCCCTTGAGCAGGGCGTCCAGATCCTTGCCGCCGGCGGGCGGCTGCTTGGCCTTGCGGTGGGAGAGGACCTCGCCGGTCTCGGCGTCGACGATGAGCTCGGAGGAGCAGTCCGGGCAGCGGACGGTCAGCTTGCGGGTCTCGCTCACTCCCCGATTGTACCCACTTCTGTTACGGTATGCCGCCATGAAACCTGAAGATACCGAGACACTTCCGAGCCGGGACGAAGCCTGGCAGCTCCTCTGCCAGTACACGGAGAAGGAAGGCCTGCGCAAGCACGCGCTGGCCGTGGAGGCGTCGATGCGCCACTACGCCCGCCTCTATGGCGAGGACGAGGAGCTCTGGGGTCAGACCGGCCTGCTGCACGACTTCGACTACGAGAAGTGGCCCGACGAGCAGAACCACCCCTTCCGCGGCGTGGAGATCCTGGCCGCCAAGGGATACCCCGAGGCGATGCGCACCGCAATCCTCGGCCACGCGCCCTACTCCGGGGTGCCGCGCGAGACCCGGCTCGCCAAGGCGCTCTACGCCTGCGACGAGCTCTCCGGCTTCGTGACCGCGGTGGCCCTGGTCAAGCCGAGCAAGGCGGTCAAGGACGTGGACGTCTCCTCCGTGAAGAAGCGCTTCAAGGAGAAGGCCTTCGCCCGCGGCGTCCACCGCGAGGACATCTTCCAGGGCGCCGAGGAGCTGGGCGTGCCGCTCGACGAGCACATCGCGAACGTCATTCAGGCGCTGCAGAACGAGTCGGAACGGCTGGGGCTGTAAGGGCCCCACGAACGACAGTCAGCGGCAGACGCTGGCCAACGGTCCGCAGAGGGTAGCGGATGACTGGCAGAGCGTTGCCGGCGATCCGCAGACGTCAGCCGATCGTCGGCAGGTCGTAGCCGAGGACCGGCTGAGAGTTGCCGATCGTCGGCAGACGTTGGCCAACGATCCGCAGAGGGTCGCGGATGACTGGCAGAGCGTTGCCGACGATCCGCAGACGTTAGCCGATCGTCGGCAGGTCGTAGCCGATGGCCGGCAGAGGGTTGCCGATCGTCGGCAGACGTTAGCCGATCGTCGGCAGGTCGTAGCGGATGGCCGGCAGAGGGTTGCGGACGATCCGCCAAGGATTGCGGACGGTCGGCAACCACCTGCCGGACGGCGGGAAACAAGCGCCGGCGTCCCGGTAGACAGCCGGCAGGAGATCACCGCCGCGGACCCGCCACCTCCCAGACCCGGCCGTCGTGGTCCTCGAAGACCAGGGGCAACGGCAAGGTGGTTTCCGGGCCGGTGAGGATGTAGCGCACCCCCAACTCGGCGTACAGCGGATGTCCGGGGTTTCCCAGCTCCGGGATCTCCCCCCACCAGCCGGTGATGACCGGCTCCAGCCGCTGGAAGTAAGCCGCCGGGGCCATGGGGTTGTAGACGCGGACGTCCGCCAGTCCGTAGAGGGTGGGGAGGTTCGGCGGGAAGTCGCGGCCGAGCGCGGCCATCCTCCCTCCATCGCGCAGGTGGTCCTGGAGGAAGCGGATCGGCCCGGTCTCCGGGAGAAGCAGTTGCTTCGGCATCGGCGGGTTGGCGGGCAGGTGGGCGAGGAGCAGCTCGGCCGCGATCAGGATGGCGGCGGCGGGCGCGGTCCAGCTTCTTCCCCGGCCGAAGAGGAGGAGCAGGGTTCCGAGGATCAGGAAGCGGGCCTGCCAGTGGAGCCAGCCGATCCGGAGGACTTCCAACTGGCCCGTGCCGTGGGTGAGATAGCCCCAGGCGATGACGATTCCCAGGATCGCGGCGGCCAGGATCAGCGGCCCGCGGTGAGCTTCGCCTCGCCGGATGCGCTCCAGGGTGCAGGCTCCCAGATAGGCAAGGCTCAGGGCGAGAGGGAAGAGGAGACGGCGGGTGCCGGGACCCCAGGGGGAGAGGAGGAGAAGGCAGACG
>DATANP010000233.1:0-4935 GCA_036266195.1 Thermoanaerobaculia bacterium
TCGCCGACGACGTGGGCTCCCGGCGCCAGGAACACCCGGGCGCCGAGCCTGGGCAGGACGCCCTGGAACGGATGGATCGGCATCTCTTGGACCTCGGCTGAAACAGAGCGCCGGCCCCAGGAGGCCGGCCCCGGAAGCATGCCATAGAATCCGCCGGTGTCCAACGCCGCCCATACCGCCCCAGGAAAGGACCCCATGACCGAGCCCGTCCGGACCGAAACCCCGATCGAGGTGCGCTACGCCGAGACCGACCAGATGGGCGTCGTCCATCACGCCAACTACATCGTCTGGTTCGAGCTGGCCCGCACGCAGCTCTGCGCCCTGTCCGGCTACCACTACGCCGACATCGAAGCCATGGGCTACCTTCTCATGGTGACCAGCGTCCAGGTCTCCTACCGCAAGCCCGCCCGCTATGGAGACGCCGTCCGAGTGATCTGCCGGAGCGACCACCTCGGCAGCCGGGGCATGCGCTTCGCGTACGAGGTCCGGAAAGGAGACGACCTGCTCGTCACCGGCACGACCGAGCACATCTGGGTCGAGAAAGCCACCGGCCGCCCGTGCCGCACGCCGGAGCCGTTGCGCGAGCCGTTCCGGCGTCTGGCGGGTGTAGAATAGAGGGCAGTCAACCGATGTGAAGCCACAGTCCTCCGACCGGTGAGGTGATCCCATGAGGGTTCCGAAAGCCTTCCTCTTCCTCGTCCTGACAATCTCGACTCCAATCTGGGCGCAGCCGGGCATGGCCGTCCCGAGCCGGATGCTCGCCGACCAGATGGTGTCCGCCCGGCTTGCCGAGCTCGAACGCGTCCAGTCTTCCATCCTTTCTGAACCCTGGTCTGCCGAGACGGCGAGCCGGCTTCAAGCATTGGAAGGCATCCTCAAGACATTCAATGCTCCCGGCCACGAACGGCAGGTCAGCCTGCTGTTGTCGAGGTGCAATCGGGCTTATCAGATGGCTCGACTGGACCGTAGGGACGACGACAACAAAGGCCATCAATCCTATTGGTACGCCTATCCTCCGGATGACAGCCAAACTGGCGGAGGCGGAAGCAGCTCAGGAAGCAAAGGGACCCAATCCTACTGGCCGGCCTTTCGCGCGGATGACGAAAATACCGGAGGCAATAAGGGAAATCAGTCCTACTGGGGTCCTTACGCTGCAGAAGAACAGAGCCAAGAAAAGGGCAATCAGAGCTATTGGGATTTCGACGACCGGATCTAGATCTACGGTATTTTCTCCGCCCGGCGTTCCACTCCGTAGTCGGGCGTGTAGATCAACCTGACGATCTTGCCGGACGGATCCCGCTCGAAGCGGAGCGACGTGAAGGAATCCGGGAAGAAGAATACATCCTTCTCCTTGGGAAAGATCACCTGCGGTTCCTTCGCGTTGCGCTGAAACAGGACGCGGCTCCCGTCCAACGCGACCTTCCCCACCGACGTCTCGCTGAAGCGGTAGGTCCCCACGTACTCCTCCAAGATCTCCTGCGGCAGCGCGACCGCAACCGGGGCGTAGGGCTTTCCGATGAGATAGCTCGCGATCTTCCGCGCCAGGAAATCCGGACCGGGTTTCCTGCCCAGACCATTCCCCAGGATGATCACGACAGCGGCCGAGTCCGGCATTCTGAGGACGTGCGATTCGCACCCGCTCACCCGGCCGCCGTGCTCGATCAGCACATGCCCTTCGTACTTGCCAATGGCCCAGGCATACCCATAATTCGTCGAGCGGCCGTCCGCTAGCCGGTACGAGTTGAAGGCTCTTTTCAACAGATCCTCAGGAATGAATCCATGGCTCAGCGCGTGATCCCACAGGGCCATATCGTCGATCGTCGACAGGATCGCTCCAGCCGCGTAGGACACGTTGGGGCTCACCACCGGCGCCTTCACAATGCGTCCATTCTCCAGGATATGCCCCACCGCACGGTGCGAAACGATCCGCCCCGGCTCGTCGACCAGCGAATGCTTCATGCCGACAGGCCCGAAGATCTTTTCCTGCATCACGTCCGAGTAGCTCTTGCCATAGACTTTTTCCAGAATCAGGCCCAGCAGGTAGAACCCTGAATCGCTGTAGACCCAGCCCTTGCCAGGATCGAAATCAAGAGGCTCCTGCAGGAACCGCTGGAGAACCGCCTCCTTCGGAAGATCCCGCTGGCTCCAGTGCAGGTAGTCCGGTAACGACGGATAGCTCGCGATCCCAGATGTGTGCGTCAGCAGGTGCTCTACCTTGATCGAGTTGAAGAAGGCCGGCAGATCGGGGAAGTACCGGGTCAGCGGATCCTCCAGAGAGACCTTGCCCTCCTGCACCGCCTTCAAAATGGCGAAGGCGGTGAACTGTTTTGTGAGAGAGCCGATCGAGAAGACCGTCTCCGGATCGACAGGGATCGCCCACTCCAGGCTCGCCATGCCGTAGCCCTTCCGCAGAAGGACCTTGTCCCCCACTCGAACCAGAACGGCCACTCCTGGCTGCTCTGCAGGGTAGGCCTCGGCGAGGAGCCGGTCGATCTGCGCTGTGAGCGCGTCCTGCGATTCAAGAGAAGGTTTGCTTTCCGCGAGAGCGGAAGACCCCAATGCGAGGAAAAGGACAACGAGGGCGGGACCGACTCCGCGCCGTGGCATCATGGAATTGAAATCTCCACTTTTCTACTTGCGCGGCATGAGCTCCCGCAAGGCGAGGACTTCCACGAGAATGGCTGTCTTGAGCGTCGGCTCCAGGTCGGGTGCGAACTGGGAGGAGTGCAGCGACGGAAGCGTCGTTCCCGATTTTTCCGCCGCGTCGAATCTGGCCGGCTCGACCGCGCCAATGCGCAACATGAGCGTGGGCACGCCGGCGAGTTGAAACTGCGCGAAATCCTCGCTCGCCATTTCGGGCTGCACCTCCTTGGCTCGCGCAGGTCCCAATTCGCGAAGCAGTACAGCCGACATGCGCCGCGTCAGCTCCGGATCGTTCACGAGCGCCTGCGTGGACGGGCCGCGCTCGATCAAGGGTTCCTTCGGAGCGGCGGCCGCGGCGGCCTCGGCTTTGGCTATGCGTTCGATGGCACTGAGCAGATGCTGGCGTACGGGCTCCGTGAACGAGCGGACCGTAAGCTGCAACTGGACTTCGTCGGGAATGATGTTGTTCTTCGTTCCGCCGTGAATGGAGCCCACGGTGATGACCGCCGAATCCAGCGGAGAGATCTCCCGCGACACGATGGTCTGCAGAGCGAGCACCATCCGTGCGGCGATCACGACCGGGTCCACCGTGGTTTCCGGGCGCGCGCCATGGCCGCCGCGGCCAAAGATCCGGATATTGACCGCATCCGCGTTCGTCAGGACCGGGCCCGCGCGGTAACCCACGACACCGGACGGCAGCCGGGCATCGTCATGCACCGCGAGCGCGACATCCGGCCGGGGAAACCGGGTGAACAAGCCATCGTCGAGCATGGCTTTGGCGCCCGAGACGGTTTCCTCCGCCGGCTGACCGATGAGCACGAGAGTGCCGCTCCACTGTCCCTTGCTGCCGGCCATGATGCGCGCGGTTCCAACCAGGGACGACATGTGAATGTCATGCCCACACGCGTGCATCACACCCACCTCCAGGCCGGCGTCATCCTTCGTGCGGACGGTGCTGGCAAACGGCAGCCCCGTGTTTTCCGTCACCGGCAGGGCGTCCAACTCGGTTCGCAGCATCACGACCGGCCCGGCACCGTTCTTCAGAACGCCGACGACGCCCACGCGGCCAACGCCCGTGGTCACCTCGTAGCCGAGTTGGCGAAGCTCCTTCGCGAGCCTGGCGGCGGTTTCGGTTTCGTGAAAGGACAGCTCGGGATGCTGGTGCAGATCCCGGTAGAGCGCCTCGGAGCCCGGATACACGGCATCGACCTCGGCCATGATTCCGGGGCTGCCTTGCGCTCCGAGGTTGGTGGCGATCAGCAAACCGGAGACAAAGAGGAGATTCTTCATCAACACCTCCTTCGTGCCACGCATCTTCGTGGTCAAAGGAGCCGCTGTCAAGAGCCGCGCGTCTCGCTGGTCAGGCCCTCTATTCTCTGCGCCTTTCCCTTGCGGTCCCACAGCAGAATGGCGGCCCAGATCACAGTGCTCGCAAGGCAGACGTACCCTGCGAACCGGCTCGCCTCCACGGCGAAGGCTCCCATCGGGAAGCTGTTGCCGCCATACGCGTCGGTCCATAGCCACCAGAAATGCGTGAGCCACGCGTAGCCGGCGACGAAGAGCGAGCCGCCGCAGGCGACGACCGTCACCGCGATCAGGAACGCCCGGAAGGTGCTGATCCCTTTGCTCGCCGCCTGGCCGGTGCCGTTCATGCTCGCCTCCTTGGGGACTTGGATCGTTAGGAGGAGCTGAAAGTTCCCGTGCGTCTGCACGAGCCTTTTCAAAACGAGCCGGGCTCCTGAGCCAGGTCTTGGACAAGCGCTTCGAACTTCTCCCGCGCTTTGCCGCAGAGTGTTGGCTCATTCCACCACCAGGGAACTATGGAGGATCTTGAAAGATGGTCCACCACCTGTTCCCAGTTCCGAAGGCCCAATTTCTCAACCAGTGCTCGAGGAGAAAGCTCGGCACAATAACCCAACTGCAGCCAGTTCAGATATTCGCCGGCATAGTCATCGCCGAACAGCCGAGTCTCTTCCCCATAGACAACCCGGTGAGGGGTATGGTCGCGGAGGAATGATCGAACCGACGGCAACACCTCGTTGTAGAGCCAATCGGACGTTGGCTCGCGCGGCGGTTCCCAATAACTCTCCGTAGCGTAAACCGCTTCAACAGAAACCGGTTCCGTCTCGTTGACTACGCCCTTCTTCTCCAACTTATTGATCCGGCCATGAGATGTTGAACTTTCCGTGGCGGGCGCGTAGAATAAAGCGCACATGGAAACGACAAACGGAAAGAGGCTTTCGACCGAGGTGCTCAACGAGCGACGACGGCAGGCCGTCAAGCTCCGGCTGA
>DATANP010000234.1:0-5260 GCA_036266195.1 Thermoanaerobaculia bacterium
CGCCGGATGTACCTGCTGGCGGAGGACGGTGCCCTGGACGTCCTCTACAAGAGCCTCGACGGCGGGTCCTCCTGGCGGCCGATGGACAGCAGCTTCATCCCCACCGACGATTTCAGCCTCGCGCTCGCGACTCACCCGCGGTCTCCCCGGACCCTGTACGTAGCCTTGAGCCATGCGGTCTACAAGAGCACCGACGGCGGCGCGTCCTGGACGGCGACGGGGGCCGGACTGCAAGGCTTCGTCCAGACCCTGCTGGTCCCCCCGGGCCGGCCCGGCGCGGTCCTGGCCGGGACCTCCGAGGGCCTGTTCCTCAGCCCGGACGGCGGAGCGACCTGGATCCGCCAGGCCCCGGGACTGGCTCCGCCGGGCAGCGTCCCCAGCCTCGTCGCCTCCGGACAGACGGTCCTGGCCCTCGGCTTCGAGGCCGGCCGGCGCGGCGGCGTCTTTCGGAGCCGGGACGGGGGGCGCTCGTGGGCCCTGTCCAGCCGGGGCATCGTCTCGACGGACGTGACCGTCGTCGAATTCGGAGCGCCGGGCACGGTCTGGTGCGTGGCCGATTCGATTCTCTTCCGGAGCACCGACGACGCGCAGACCTGGAACCGCATCCGGCCCGATCCGGTCAGCCCCCATCTGATCTTCGAAGCGACCGTCGATCCGACCGACCGCTCGAAGGTTTTCGTCGTGTACTCCGACGGATCGTTCTGGCGCAGCCGCGACGCGGGCGCGACCTGGGAGCCTGGTGGCAATACCGGGCGGGCGGTCGTTGACCTGGTGGTCGATCCGCAGACGCCGTCCACCCTCTACGCCGCGGGAGCCGCGGGCATCTCCAAGAGCACCGACCGCGGAGACACCTGGACCCGGTTGTCCGCGGAGCCGGTCGTGTACTACGAGCTCCACATCGCCCCGTCCTCGCCGTCGACGCTCTACGCGGCGGCGTACGTGGAGGGTTTCACCTGGCGCCTCCTGCGGACCACCGACGCCGGAGCCACCTGGACACGGATGAATTTCGAGAGCGAGGGCTTCTCTTTCTGGGGTTTCAGCCTGGCCGTCGATCCCCTGGTGGCGACGACCGTGTACGTCACCGACAACGGGCACATCTACAGGTCGACCGACGGCGGGGACACCTGGAGCGAGATCGACGACCTGGGGAACACCAACGCCGTCTCTCCGCTGGCGATCTCCGACACCGGCGGGCTCTACGCGGCGGCGTGGGAGGTCGGCATCCTCTCGTACGCGGACGGCAGCCCGGGCGGGCGCCTCCTGGGCCGGTACATTCCCTGGTTGTTCAATGCCCTGTCTCTCGATTCTCACGACCCCTGCCGGGTCTTCGTCGGGGCGGCCAGCCAGGGCCTGCTCGTCTTCACCAGGTCGGGCACGCCCGAGTGCCCAGGAGAGCCATGAGAGCGAAACATGTCCTATCGGCCCTGATCCTTCTCCTTGCCACTCCCCTGGCCGCCCAGTTGAACGGTGCCGCCGGCGAGTGGCGCCGTCTCGGCCCGGAGGGCGGATTCGTCTACGACCTGGCCGTGGCTCCGAGCAACCCCAGGGTGGTATACGCCAGCACCCAGGGCGCATTCTTCCGGAGCCTGGACGGCGGGGTCTCCTGGGCCTGGACGAGCGACGAGCAGTCTACCTACCAGCCGACCGTCGACGCGGCCGACCCGCTCCTGGTCTACGCGCAGTTGGGCTACGCGCTGCGGAGCCGGGACGGCGGGGCAACCTGGGAGCCCCTCGACGTGCCCGCCGATTCCATCCGCCAACTGGCCGCCCACCCCAGGACTGCGAAGACGGTCTTCGCCGCCACGACCGAGGGGCTCTTCCGGTCCACCGACGCGGGGCTGCACTGGAAGGCTGTCCGCGGCGGGCTCCCGGCGAAATTCGACGCGGTGCGGCTCGTCGTCGATCCGGCCGCGCCGCGCCGGCTCTACCTGGCGGCCGCGGAGCCCTGGCGCCTCTTCCGGAGCCTCGACGGCGGATTCTCCTGGCAGGAGATGGACAACTTCCCCGGCGGTTTCCTCCGTGCGTTCACGACCCATCCGCGCTCTCCGCGGATCCTGTACGCGGGCGTGGACCAGGCGGTCTTCAAGAGCACCGACGGCGGCGCGAGCTGGAAGGCGACGGGGCCCGGGCTGGAGGGCTCTATCGAGACCCTGCAGATCTTCCCGGGCCGGCCGAACACGGTCTACGCCGGAACTTCCGACGGCCTGTTCCGCAGCCTGGACGGCGGCGCGACCTGGAGCCGGTCCGAGGGGCTGCCCCGGGACAGCTCCGTCTCCGAGCTCGTCGCCTCCGGGAAGACGCTCGTGGCCGCGGCCGCGCCGTTCGACCGGCGGGCCGGCGTCTACCGGAGCGAGGACGGCGGGCTCACGTGGGCGTTCTCCAGCCGCGGCCTCTCCTCCCTCGACGTCACCGCCGTCGACTTCGGGGCGCCGGGCACGATCTGGATCGTGGCCGACAGATTCCTCTTCCGGAGCACGGATGCGGGTCTGACCTGGAGCCGCGTCCGGCCCGACCGGACCATGGTCTTCGAGCCCGCCGGCATCGCCGCGGTCGCCGTCGATCCTACCGACCGCTCCAACGTTTTCGTCCTGTCCAACGACACCAGCGGCAGGGTGTGGCGCAGCCCGGACGCGGGCCGGACGTGGGGGATCGCCGGCAACGCGGACCTGCAGGTGACGAAGCTGGTGATCGATCCCCAGACCCCCTCGACCCTCTACGCGACCGGGATCGGCGGGGTGGCCGGCGCCGGCGGCGGCATCGTCAAGAGCACCGACGGCGGGGCCACCTGGACCCTGCTGCCCGCCGGGCCGGCGGCCTTCTACTCCGACCTCGACGTCGCCCCTTCCTCTCCTTCGACCCTCTACGCGTCGGCCCACCTGGAGGACTTCACCCCGGTCTTCCTGCGCAGCACCGACGGCGGCGCCACCTGGACTCACCTGGGCTTCCAGGGCAATGGCGCCATCTATGCCAGCCTCGCCGTCGACCCCCTGGTGGCGACCACCCTGTACATCTCTGACCAGGGCTACATCCACAGGTCGACCGACGGCGGGACCACCTGGAGCCCGATCAGCAACCCGGTGGACAGCAACTCCACCTATCCCCTGACGATCTCCGACTCCGGACGTCTCTACGCGGCGGTGTGGGACATCGGCGTGGTGGCCTATGAGCAGGGCAATCCCACGGGCGAGATCCTGGCGGAGTTCTTCCCCTGGGGGTTCAACGTCCTGGCGCCCGATCCGCACAGCCCGTGCCGGGTCTACCTCGGGCCGCAGAGCCGGGGCCTGCTCGGCTTCACCTACACCGGCACCGCCGAGTGCCCCTGACGGGTCAGCGCGGCGGCAGGAGGCTGGCCACCGGGATCGCCGCGTCCGGCCGGAAGAGCGGCGCGATCCGGTCTCCGGGACCGCAGGAGAGGCGGACCCGGTAGAGGCCGTCCACCGGCTCGCGGTAGACCTCGACCCGGTTCTGGAGGAGGTTGACGAGCCAGGTCTCCGGGATGCCCGCCCGGGCATAGAGCGGGGTCTTGTGCTCGCGGTCGTAGCGCAGGGAGGAGTCCGAGACCTCCACGATCAGCGCGGCGGCCTGGGGATGCGCGGCGGCGTGCCCGGCGGGGTCTTCGGGGATGATCGCGAGGTCGGGCTCGGGCAGGGAGTCCTCGCCCGCGCCGAAGGGCATCTGGACATCGACATCCCAACCCCTGGGACAGACCGCCTCCAGGGCCTTCCGGGTCCTGCGGAGCGCGGCGGCATGGCGGCGGCTCTGCGGCGTCATATCGTAGACGGTCCCCTCCACGAGCTCCACGCGCCGGTCGCCGAACACGCCGGCCTCGGCCATGTGCTCATATTCCTCGCGGCTCCAGCGGTGGATGACGCTCGCGGTCGCCATGCGGCGATTCTACTCCCTACAGCAGCCCGGCCTTGCGGGCCCGCCTCAGGATCTCGCCGCCGAGCTTGCCGTAGGCGTAGGCGCCCGTGGACCAGCTTTCGAAGCCGAAGATGGTGCGGCCCTGGGCCGGGGCCTGGGCCAGCCGGACGTTGACCGGAATCTCGGTGCGCAGCACCTGCTGCCCGTAGCGCTTGCGGAGCGCCTGCACCACCTCGTCGGTCACCATCGTGCGGTGGTCCACCATGGTGAGGAGGATGCCCAGCCTTTCCGGGAGCTTGCCGAGCCTCTCCTTGGCCGTGTCCAGGATCTCCAGGAAGCCTTCGAGCGCCTCCATGTCCAGATAATGGGGGACGACCGGCACCACGTAGGCGGTCGCGGCTGCGAGTCCGTTCAAGGTGAGGACGGTCAGCCCGGGCGGGCAGTCGAACAGGATCACGTCGTAGCGCCGGCGGACCGGCGCGAGCGCGCGCTTGAGGAGCTTCTCGGGCTCCTGCTTGCGCGCCAGGGCCATGTCGAGCCCGGCCAGCCGCAGCGAAGCGGGCAGCAGGTCGATGCCTTCGGTGCCGGTCGGCCGGATGGCCTCGGAGACCTCGGCCTTGCCGGTCAGGACCTCCGCCGATGAAGCCCCTTCTTCCTCCCGTGTCACCCCGAACGACAGGCTCGCCGAGCCTTGCGGGTCCAGATCCACCACCAGCGCCCGGAGGCCGCTGCGCGCGAACGCGGCGGCCAGATTGACGGCCGTGGTCGTCTTGCCCACGCCTCCCTTCAGGTTCACCAGGGCCAGCCTCATGCGTGTCCCCTTTCCGGAATATGGTCCTGCGTCCTGCGGCTCCGATTGTAACCTCGGGATGAATCTCTTTCCGCCTTCGGTTTCGTACAGGAGAAGGAACAAGGAGATTCCCGGACATGAAGAACACGATCGCCATCCTCGCCGCCCTCACGGTCCTCGCCCTGCTCGGCCTGGCCGGCCGGCCCGCCGCGCAGGCGGCTCCCCAGCCCCAGAAGCCCGGGCTTGCCAAGGCCACCTTCGCGGGCGGCTGCTTCTGGTGCATGGAGCCCCCGTTCGACAAGCTCGACGGCGTGGTCTCGACCACCTCCGGCTACACCGGTGGCAGCAAGAAGAACCCCAGCTATGAAGAGGTCTCCTCGGGCGGCACCGGCCACGCCGAGTCCGTCGAGGTGCTCTACGACCCCGCCAAGGTGAGCTACGCGAAGCTCCTGGACGTCTATTGGCACAACATCGACCCGACCGTCGCCAACCGGCAGTTCTGCGACGCGGGCGAGCAGTACCGGACCGCGATCTTCTACCACGACGCCGAGCAGAAGCGCCTCGCCGAGCAGACCCGGGCCGAGATCCAGAAGAAGCTCGGCAGCC
>DATANP010000235.1:0-15966 GCA_036266195.1 Thermoanaerobaculia bacterium
CGAAGCCGACTACCAGAAGCTCGCCGACCAGCTCTTCAAGATGCGCGACGAGCTGCAGCGCGGCACCCTGGTGATGCGCGCGCCGGACGGCCAGACCAAGGAGATGCCGGTCGCGAACGTGGTCCGCGCCCTGCGGCCCGACGACCTCGGAGTCGCCGGCAAGCTCCGGCTCTACTTCTCGCGCGGCTGGGAATTCATCTCCGCGGACCCGCGCGAATCGAACACGGAAGGCGGCATCTTCCCGGCCATCTTCGGCACGGTGATGATGGTCTTCCTCATGTCCTTCGCCGTGGCGCCGCTCGGCGTGCTCGCGGCGCTCTACCTGCGCGAGTACGCGAAGCAGGGGCCGCTGGTGCGGATGGTGCGCATCGCGGTCAACAACCTCGCGGGCGTGCCGTCGATCGTCTTCGGCGTCTTCGGCCTGGGCTTCTTCGTCTACCTGATCGGCGGTTCGATCGATCAGATTTTCTATCCCGAGGCGCTGCCCACGCCGACCTTCGGCACGGGCGGCATCCTCTGGGCGGCCCTGACGCTCGCGCTGCTGACCGTGCCGGTGGTGATCGTGGCCGCCGAAGAAGGCCTGGCCGCGGTGCCGCGCATCGTGCGCGAAGGATCGCTCGCGCTGGGAGCCACGAAATTCGAGACCATCCGGCGCGTGGTGATCCCCGCGGCAGCCCCCGGCATTCTGACCGGAATGATCCTAGCCATGGCCCGCGCGGCCGGCGAGGTGGCGCCGCTCATGATCGTGGGCATGGTGAAGCTCGCGCCTACGTTGCCGATCGACGGCCGCGCGCCCTTCGTCCACTTTGAGCGCAAGTTCATGCACCTCGGCTTTCACATTTTCGACGTCGGCTTCCAGAGCCCGAACATCGAAGCCACCACGCCGCTCGTCTTCGCCACGGCCTTCCTGCTGATCGTGGTGGTGACCCTGATGAATCTCGTAGCGATCGCCCTGCGCAACCATCTCCGCCGCAAGTACGCCGGCAGCGCTGTCTGATTGATCCCGTTCCCCCTCTCCCCGGCCCTCTCCCCGGGCCGGGGGAGAGGGAGAAAGACTGGAGACTTCATGATCGAAACGATTCCGCAGAACGATCCGGCGCTCGACCCCGGCATCCAGGACCCGATCCTCCGGGTCGAGGCGCTGTCGCTCTGGTATGGCGAGAAACAGGCGCTCAAAGAAATCTCGCTGAAGATCCCGGAGAAGAAGATCACCGCCTTCATCGGTCCCTCCGGCTGCGGCAAGTCCACATTGCTGCGCTGCATCAACCGGCTGAACGACCTGATCGACGGAGTCCGGACCGAGGGTGACATCAAGTTCCAGGAGCGCAGCATCTTCGACCCGAGGATGGAGATCAACGCGCTGCGCAAGCGGATCGGGATGGTGTTCCAGAAGTCGAACCCGTTCCCGAAGTCGATCTACGAAAACGTCGCCTACGGCCCCCGCATCCAGGGCATCAACCGCAAGCGCGACCTGGACGACATCGTGGAAAAGAGCCTGCGCGGCGCCGCGCTCTGGGACGAGGTCAAGGACCGCCTGGAAGACAGCGCCCTCGGCATGTCCGGCGGCCAGCAGCAGCGCCTCTGCATCGCAAGGGCCATCGCAGTCGAGCCCGAGGTAATCCTCCTCGATGAGCCCTGCTCCGCTCTCGACCCCATCGCCACCGCCCGCATCGAGGAGCTGATGCAGGACCTGAAGACCCAGTACACCCAGGTCATCGTCACCCACAACATGCAACAGGCCTCGCGCGTCTCGGACTACACCGCCTTCCTCTACCTGGGCGAGCTCATCGAGTACGGCAACACCGAGAAGATCTTCATCAATCCGATCAAGAAGCAGACCGAGGACTACATCACCGGCCGGTTCGGGTAGGATGCTCGGAGCGCCGTGGTCGTCGTTAGCTCAATGTCGCTTGAAGAACTGCACCTCTCGTTCGTGCTTCTCAGCCGCCTCTCGCGTCTTGAAAGTTCCGAGGTTCTTCCGCTTCCCCGTCTGAGCGTCCTTCTTTCTTGAATACAAGCGATACTCGCCCGATTTGAGCTTGCGAATCATCTGCCACCTCCTCGGCAGCAAATCGCCGCAAGACTCGTGCCTTCCCAGACCACGCCTTGGCACTGCTGCCAACCGGATCGTCGTGCGAGTAGGACTACATCACGGGCCGGTTCGGGTGAGGATCACCCGCCCGAGAGCCAATGGAACAGGTTCAACGCGAACTGCCTGTCATCATTCCCAGCGGCGTTCATGCCCATTTTGAAACCGAGAGGATCGACCTGTGCGGAAAGCAGCCCTGCCTCGCCGAGAACGACGAGCCTGCCTTCTCCGAACGCCATGGCGATACCTTGAGCGTGACCCCGTGCAGGCGTGCGGACCGAGCGCGACTGCCAATCGTACGCGTCGTTCGAAAGGCGGAGAACGGGTATGGCACCGGCAGGAACGGACAAGGACTGACCGGTGAACGTCACGACCGTCCCGACTCGCTCCTCCGGAGTCCGCCCTTCGGTGATCGGGCACACCGTGAGCAGCCGGTTGGCTCGGCTGAAGAGCAGGCGTTCGTTGTCCCACCCGGAATGGTTCTTGTCGTCACGAGCAAAGGCCAGGTACATCGTAACGCCGAAGCGGCGGGCCAGCCGCTCCGCGGCGCCTCCGAAAGGGACGTGATCCGCGATGAGCAGGAGCGCGCCACCGCGACGAACCCAATCGACGAGCGCTGATTCTTCCTCTTCCGAAAACGCCGGATGCCCCTCGTGCCCGTCGGGTCCCATCGCGTTCGCTACCACGAGGACCCCAACCGGTCCGAGCGACGCCGCGCTGAATGGGGACGCTTGCTCGGCCACCACGTAGCCATCATGGCGCAGCAGGTCGGCCAACGGCCGGTAGCGGCCGGACGGAGTGTGCCAATTGTTATGCGCCACATCGAACGCGATGCGCGGCGCGCTCTCCGAGGCGTAGGCCGGGTGCGCTACTTCGGTGCTGAAGCTCGGGTCAGGGCGTTGACCCGTCTTATCATACCAATAGATGAAACCGAGACCGGCGCCCAGCAGAACGCCAACTGCCAATGCGAGCCGCCATCCAGTGCGAGAGGTCATCATTTTATCCGGTCCATCCTTGGACCAGCCCTGGCGATTGGTTCATGGTCTCATTCACTCCAAGATGCTACGTACGAGGACTGCCTGCATCCGATTTCTTTGCTTTCAAAAGGTCCCGCACACCCTCCCCCGTGGTTCTTGCCGGAACCGTGTCCGCCATTTCCGTGGCGCGTGAAGCGTCCGCCGCGCGTTCCCGAACTGCCTCGATCAGGGAATCGTTCATGATGGGAGATCGATCTCAACGATCCAACGAAACACTCCTCAGAGTCTAACACTATTGCCTGTTGCTGTTATCGCTGCGGGGGCCCTCGCGGACCCCCGCCAGCAGATTCAACTCAGCGGCAACGGTTGGTGGTCAGATCACAGATGGCCCCAGGTTGCGCACAGGCTGGACCCACGTTGCAGCACAGCTCTCCGGTTCCGCCGCACTCCTCGCAATTCCCACTGGCATTGCAGATCGCGCCGGTGTTGCACGAGCTGCCGGGGCAGCAGGGTTGTCCTGGATCGCCGCAGGCCTGACAGGTGGTCCCGCGGCAGACCGTGCCCGCTTGAACACAGGCGTTACCGGGGCAGCATGTGAGGCCGAGCTGGCCACAACTGCGGCACTGATTACCATCGCAGAAGAGCGACCTGGTGTTGCACGGAGAGCCGCCCGGGCAGCAGCTCTGCCCCAGCGCGCCGCAGGTCCGGCAGACGCCGTCGAGGCAACGGAGGTTCGTGTCGCAGGTCGTGCCATTGCAGCAGAGCTGCCCTTCCTTGCCGCAAGACATACAGTTGTTGGTTAACGGATCGCAGGTGAAGCCGGTGGCGCAACGCGGTGCGGTGGAGCAGCATCGCTGGCTCGGACCGCCGCACTCCTGGCGGCAGATCCCGTTGTTGTTGCAGACGAGGCCGCTTTGGCAGCGTGGCGCGTTGGGGCAACAGACCTGTCCGGCGGCGCCGCAGGCGGGCGGCGCCTGGCAGATGCCGCTGGTGCAACTGAGGCCTGTCTGGCATTGGGGCTGGGTGGCGCAACACATCTGCCCCGCGCCGCCGCAGGCGGGAGGAGGAGGCTGGCAGGTACCGTTCGCGGCGCAGGTCAACCCGCTGAAGCAGGGCTCCGGAAAGCCGCAACAGGCCGCGCCCTGCGCTCCACACTGGAGGAGGACGCAGGACCCGTTGATGCACTGGCCCGACGAGCAGGTATTGCCGGCACAGCAGGGAAAGCTGAGCTGGCCGCAGCTCGGCAGGATCCTGGTGATGCTTTCTGGCGGAGTCTTCGCTGGCGCCGTCTTCTGGCTCGTCGCGCAACCCAGGGTCCACCCCAGGCCGGCGAGCACAAAGGCGAGCAAGAGAATGTTGGAGATGTGACATCGGGGGTGTCTCTGCAGAGTCACGAGCTCCTCCTTTCAGTTGGGCGAGCAGTGCTCCGCCTCTCTCCCCGGCGTGGCGCGGAGCTTCCGGCTCGCTCGCAAGGTCTCTGCAAAGGACTACGTGGAAGCGTGAGGAAATAGATGAAGGGCCCGTGGACGCCCCGTGGATCGTTTATCTCGGATCGCTGAGGTCGAAGTAGAGGAACCGGCCGCGGGGGTCGGGACCGGCCGGCCGGGTCTCCACCGGATGCCGGAAGATCGGTCCTCCGTGCACGAAGGTGTGAAATTCCCCGTTCTCGCCGCAGGGATCGATGGCTGAGGGAAGGTCCCGCAGCAACGCCTCGTCGTACAGCCGGCCGGCGAACGAGGGATCGAGCCGGTCCGTGTCCACACAGACCACCGTGGCCTCGAATCCGATCGCCAGGATCTCGCGGGCCAGTTCCGCCGTATCCCGATCCCAGAGAGGGAAAAAGGCCTCCATTCCCAACTCGGCCATCTGCCGCTCCCTGTACTCTCGGATGGACTGGAGGCAGATGTCGCCGAAGGCCACACGGCGGATCCCCTGCTGCCGCGCTCCTTCCAGCGCCGACGCCATCGCCGCCTCGTACTCCGCGTTCGTGGCGCCTTCCCGCAGGAGGACCGGATGGAGGGCGAGCCCCGCCAGGTCAGCCTGGCGCTCAATCAGTTTCCGGCGCACCCGGTGGCCGCCGCTACGGCCTTCCGGCGTGAAAGTCGTCAGCAGGCCTGCCGGCTCCAGCTCGCCGGCCCGCCGAAGCTCGTGGAGCAGTAACGAGCAGTCCTTCCCGCCGCTCCACGAGATCAGCACCGGTTCGATCATACGGAGAATTGTAGGCCAAGCAGTCTGATACAGCATCCGGACGTAGAGAAATGCCTGGCCGCCGGAGGCGTGCGAAGCCCCTCCGCACACCTCCGGCCGGCCCGCCCCGCCCGGTTGGCGGGCCTCCAGGCACGGAATGGCGGCGTCCTTGGGCTCGGCGGCCGCCATTCCTCCGAATTGTCAATGAACCATGGAACTGCAACTGCACCGACAGACTGTTATACGAGCGAGCCCGCCGATCCGTCGTCTCGCCCATTCTACGCAGCCTCACGCCGTTTGATGCCTGTCACTGCCAAATTCGTAGGTAGTTACAGAAATCAGCCCTCTCAAAACGGGACGGCGGGCGCGCCGAGGCGTTGAGACCCTCCAGGAGGCCGGGAAGGCTGCAATATCGCGATGTCAACTCCCCTGGCGCAATGTAAGGTGACATTGCGCCAGAGCACCTGACAATGCGCTGGAGAACTTTGCATTGAGCCAGGGGAGTTGACAACGGCCCAGGGAAGTTGGCAACGGCGTGGGGAACTTTGCAACGGGCCAGGGAAGCTCACATTACGCTGGAGAACCTTGCAATGGCCCAGAGAAGTTGGCAATGGCCTGGATAACTTGGCAACGGCCCAGGGGAGTTGACATTGCGTTGGAGAACGTTACAACGCCTCAGAGAAGCTTACATTGCCTCCATGACGCCCAAACCGCCCCTGTTACGCCTCGCTACCTCCTTCCGGACGGACCATGAAGCAGACCCTTCCTTATTATATAGGGACCGCAGAATTCCGCAAAGCGTTTTCGACCCCCTGATTTCTGTAACTACTTACGAATTTGGCAGTGACCGGCTCAATCCGGCCGGATCGCGCTTATCCTCGTCGGCCTGGAAGGCGACGGTTTGGTGGACACGTCCGTATACGTCGTCGGTGGCCGGTTCGTCCGGCTGCCAGCCGGGCCGGGAGGTTGAAGCCTCCGCGGGCCGGCCGTTCATTGACAACTGAATACAGGAACGGCGGCCACCGTGTCCAAGGCCGCCGCCGTTCCGACCGGAGAGGGCCGCCTGCCGGGGAGGGGGCGGTTCGGTGCCCGAGGTGTGCGAAGGCTGGGGCGCTTCGCACGGGCTCGGCGCCGAGGTCCCTCAAGGTGGAGTACCTCCCTTCGCCCCTGTTTTGTCTCCGATACCCCGGTGACCCGAGGCCGCTTATCCGGCAAGCCGCTGTCGTCTAAGTCGCTTCGGCCTGGAGCGCAGGTCCCTGCACATGGGCGACCGGATAACCGGACGCGGCGTAGGCCCTCAATAACCTTAGCCGACAGTCTTGCCGAGCCTCATGCGATGCAACTGTGGAGAACAGGCAACTTACGAGAGAAGAGAAGAGGCGTTCCTTGTCGGCTAAGCAGGCCATGCAGGGCAGACCGAAAAGAGACTTATACGATAGTCTCTCTAATCTTGGAGCAACCGCTGAAGAGAGGTAGGATAGAGGCTAAGTGCGATGAACATGAAGCTTGGTGCAAGACACATCAGGCGAGACAGCAGGTAACGGGGAGGAAGGGCTGTCAGAAATGCTGAGAGCCCGTCGAATATTCAGTACGAGGTTGGGCGTAATTGTTAGGCATTACTGTTGGAGGTGAAATGTCATGGATCCAGTCAGCCTTGTAATATCTTCGGAGTGGGCTTCGGAGTTAGCTGAGACGGCGACTAAAGAGATCTGGCGGCGCTTCACTCAGGCAAAGCAGGACTATGAAGAAAGTCCGGTTGATCCGACATCTCAATTAGAAGCCGATCGACAGAAATTGGTGCACAAGCTATGTGATTTGCAGAGTCAAGTTATGACAATCTCCCATCCTGGGGTAATTAGGAGTACGGTACCGGTGCTCCTCCAGCAGATGGTAGAGGTCTATGCTGCCAAAGATCAGCAAGGTTTGGAGTATGTACACCTAATGCTAGATCGAGTCGAAGGCATATTTAATCAGTATGGAAAGATATTGCGTCAGCGCGCCATTGCTAGATGGCTTGCGGTTGGCGTTACCCTGTTGGCCCTGGCTGGCCTCATAGTTGTTTTAAAACTTGGCACCGAGAGTGATGGTCCATCTGCCGATACGGTGCTTCCGATTATCATGATACCGTTGCCGGTGCTCATCTGGAGCGGTATTGGCAGTTTCGCTGCGATTCTATATAGGTTCAACAGCTCAGGAGATGTCGAGTTGCAAGACCCGCTTCGATGGCTCTTTACTCGGCCGCTCACTGGTATTGTTATGGGTACTATTACATATTTCGTGCTGCGAATTGGTCTGATGTCTGTTGAATCTCCGAACGTGGATACGCTTAGCTCCAGCGAACTGCTCTGGCTTGTCGCTTTTCTGAGTGGGTTCAGTGATCGTTTCTCCGACACACTGCTGCGTGCCCTCATCGGGCGCTTCAGCGGTGAAAAACTTGACTCTCTGGTAACCTTGTCTAAAAACGAAGCCCCAGCCAGTTTCCCTCTCTTAGAGGCGTTGCGCTCCATTGGAGGCTTTGGTGTTGGAGATGAGCAAACTGATGGCACTGCTGATCCGAAAGGGGCGAAAAGGAGAGGGTCCCCGAAGAAGTCGCTGCGAGAACATGATGAAACACCCTTGAGTAAGAAGCCTGATGTTAGCACGGGCGTTACGTGAGATAGCGAGCGAGTTCGGACGCCCAACCAGACCCCTGCAGCGGACTGCTGGCGCATCCGCTGAGGGGCAGAGCCGTTGGGCGCGCGGCAGTATGAACGCTCAAGGGGAGAAGTGACATGCGAGTCGACCCTCCTGCAACTGCCTGGGATCTGGTCGAGGACGAGGGCAGCGAGCTCCGGCTGACCCCCGTACTGCGCGATGCGGCGCGCACCCAGAATCCGATCGAGATATTGGGGCGCGCGGCCGCTCGTTTCGTGATCGCGGAGCGTCGAGACCCGAAAGACGAGCAGGCGATTGCACTGGGGAATGCTCTCGCCGATCTCGCAGTGACCGGCCGTGCCTCCTACAGCGTCTTCACAAACCAGCACGGCCTCGGTTGGGACATGGCGGCCCTCCGGACCGCCACGCAGTTGCAACTCGCCGGCGAAGTTCCAGCGCCGTCAGCCGCCGAGATCGACGCGGCGATCGAACGAGCTTTCGTCCGCGCCTATGATGTAGCGTGGGCGCTTCGTGGATCAGTCGCCGAGAGGGCCGCTCGGCGTCCGCGACTCGGGTGGATCGCGGTCTCGGCCGAAGATGATACGCCGCATCGTCCGGTGAATGTGCCGGCGCCGCCTTTCGAGCAGTACGAAGTTCAGGTTGCGACTGGCGGAGTATCTGTGCGCACGCGGTACTTCGTAGCGTCCCCTCAACCGTCGCCCGCCGCCATCAGATTGCCCGGCTCGCGGCCGCTTCCCAACGATCCCGTGCCGAACATTCCGCCCGACCAGGAGATACTGCTCTTCCTGCACGGCCACAGCTCAGGCGCGGAAGAGGCGCTCGATATCATTCCGCACCTGCTCGCCTATGGTTTGAAGCGCGAGAAGCAATACTGCGTGATCGCGTTCGACCTGCCGAACAACGGATACTCGGAGACGTTCGACCACACCGCTGTGGCTCCAGCGGACGCCACGACCTATCCGCGACTTCGAAGCGACAACGGACCCATCAGGACGCCCATTCTCGACTTCATCGAGGATTTCGTCGTCGCGTTTGTGGATGCAGTCGAAAACGTTGCGATCGTCAATGGGACGCCGCGAATCAAGGAACGGATAACGGCCGTCATCGGCGGCAGCCTCGGAGGAAACCTGGGCGTGCGTCTAGGTCGGCGAAACCCGACGCCGCCGTGGCTCAAGACCATTGTGGCGTGGAGCCCTGCCTCCGTCTGGCAGCCCTTTGCGCAGGATAACTTCAAGGTCCGCGCCCCCAACCAATGCTTCGCCGAATGCGTCAAGCCGGAGACGGACCGTTCGCGCGCCGACTACTTCAGCCAGGTCTACGACAAGGAAGCGCAACCGGGCATCGTCAAACAACAGACGAAATATTGGTACCGAAAGAAATGGGAGCTAGCGGACCACCAGATCAGCTTGTCGCGACTCGCGCGACGCGAAATCTACAACACGAACTACCGTCGCTGGCATTGGCGCGTCGCGGGCGAACAGCTCATCTACAGCCACTTTGATCGCGTAGAGCATGGGGATACGACCACGCCGATTCGAACGGATCTGAATACGGTGCGCACATTGCTCGCCGCAGGCGAGGACGACAATTACCTGGGCACGAAGATCTACAGCAATACGAAAGAGCTCGGCCGCGCAATGGGAAAAGCGGGTGGGCGAGTCCTGCGCGTGCTCAACACAGGTCATTCGATTCACATCGAACGGCCACAATACTTCGCATACGAGATCGTGAAGTTCCTGAACGCGAGAATGATGCAGATCGACTGCGCCATTCGCACGGAAGGCCGCATTCAATCTGTCGGCGGCAGGAACCTGGCCGACTTGAGTCGCTTCAACCTGTCGCTGTCGGACTGTATGGCCGCAATCCAGCGAGGGGATGAATTCTTCGTCCTAGGCGTCGACGGCAATCGCGCCTACGTGACCGTCCATGGGCGCGGCGCAAACATGTTCATTACCACCACGGCCAATCCAACGACGGCGGACAACCTCCTCTTGCTGCCAAGGTGTAGTCCGTAGAATTCGGACGAGATCATCGGATTTTCGAGAATGCAGGCAAGGGCAGGTCCTCCTGGGCACGAGCGGCCTCCTCACGCACTTCGACGGCAAACGGGTGTACATCGCCAAGGCGCCCTTCAGCCGGCCGGGGCAGCTTGGGAGGCTCTTGGCGCCTACGTTCGGCTGCCCGGTCCACTGACGGTTCTCACAGTCGACACGCCGTAACCCTGTGGTCAGTGGTATGCTTCCGAGTATGGAGAGACTGGAGAAGTCATGGTCACCAGAAACATTGAGCTGACGGACGAGCAGAACAGAGTACTGGAAGAGATTGCCTCGGATCGAGGACGTCCGGTGGCGGAGTTGATCCGGGAGGGATCGATGAGCTTCTGCGAGCCGAAGGGCGGCTTCCTCGACAGGAGCTGAGGCAACGGGCCCTGTCTCTCAGCGGGCGTTTCCGCTCGGGGTTGTCCGATCTTTCAACTGACCATGATCGTTACCTGGAAGAGTCCTTCCGCGATTGACCGTCTTTCTCGACACCTCTGCCATCCTCGCTGTCCTGGATAGCGACGATCAGTGCCACCCCGAGGCGGATGCGATCAGCAGAAAATAAGTGTCTGACCCTCTTTGGGCTCGGCGCCGAGGTCCCTCAAGGTGGAGTACCTCCCCTACGCCCCTGTTTTGCCTCCTCGTCAGGAGGAGCAGGTCGAAAGAGACTCATACGACAATCTCTCTAACCTTGGAGCAACCGCTGAAGAAGTCTAGAATAGCGGCCAAGTGCCGGAGGGAAGTCATATGAAGCGCCCCCCAACGCCCCCGCCCTCGCCCCCAACGGGCCCGCCCACACCTTCACCGATCGTGCCCATCGTCGTGGCAGTGATAGGTGTTGTCGGCGTAGTAGCCGGTACCGTCATCACAAATTGGGACAAACTCTTTACACCACCTGCCCCGATTGCAACACCACCGTACGTGACAGTTGGCGATAGATCTGTTCTGGCAGAAATAGATACGGCATCAGCCCCTGCTTATACCGTGCCCGCCGAACCGTATCTTCACAAGTATTATGGAATGACAACCGAAAACATCATTCCCGACAACTCTGAACTCGTCATTGTCAACGTCCGTACCCTATATATCGGTAGAGCAGTGACACCGACAGTCAGCCAGAACATATTGACGCAACTCAAGACGGGTGAAAAACCCGCCTCGTTCACCTTGCGGCTTGCCGAGCCAGCGAACACGGTGCGCTTTGTCAGGGCCGCACTATTCGCGGACACGAAGAGCGGTGTCACACACCCCGCTTGGAGTGCGCACGCGTTCGATGCCTCTGGGCAAGAACTTAGTTCGCAGAGCGAAGCACTGACAAGAAGTTTCACCGATGTTCCAGCTCGGACCTACACTCTCGTTGCGCCGGCATTGACGGACATCGTTACCATTCGTTTTGACTCCGATCTGCGCCTTAACGGGAGACCTTTCGCAGGGTTTGGCGCCGTGTTGATAGAAGACCTCTCAACAACAAAGCGCGCGAAGTGATAGCCACGAGCCAAACCAAGCCGCTAATCAGTCGTGCGGCGGCCGTCGCGATGATGGCGTTGACGAGATCGGCGGCCGGTCCGTTGTATAATTAAAAGGGCAGCGCGGTGGAGCCATAGCCATATACGCGAGCACGAAATCTTGCTCGGCCAGCGGCTCCTGCCGATACCTTGAAGCGGGGAGGCCCAGGAGTCGAGGCCCCAGGACCAGAATACGAAACGGAGGACGGAAATGTCGGAGCACGACGAGGACGAGGGCCATCGAGAGCCAGCCAGCGGCGTAGTGATCGGACGTAGCGTCAAGATCCTCGGTGAGACGGTGGCGCCGGGAGCCAGCCTGGTCCTGGATGGAAAGATCCTCCCAGGAGCGGCCCACCTGATCGGCGGCCTCGTAGCCCGGTGGGCTTTTGGCCCGATCGGATGGCTCCTCGTCGCCGCCAACTCCTATTCGAAGTCGGTCACGGGCCGGAGTCTGCCGGGGCACCTCGAAAGCACCCGCTCGGAAGCGGCGGCCGACAGCGCCAGGTCCGAGAGCTGAGACGGGCAGCGTTTCGCCGGCTCAGGCCGTGTGGCGGGCTCCGGAAGCCGATGGCACTCACCCAAGTACCCACAGCCAATATGCTCCCATAGCAATATCGGGGGCTTGACCGCGGGCGAGAGGAGGCCAATAATATGCTTCCATGACAAGAAAGAGACGACAGCCCATCCCCTCCGCGGTAGGTTTCGGTCTCGTCTTTCTTCTCTCCCTGGTCCTCGCTGACAGGGTGGAGGCCGGCACCTTCCATGTCACCACCCTGGCCGACTCCGGACCGGGCAGCCTGCGCCAGGCGGTCCTCGATGCCAATGCGTTCCCCGGGGCGGACACGATCGTCTTCTCCGTCGCCGGCACGATCACGCTGACCTCGGGCGAGATCCTGATCATGGACGACCTGGTGATCAACGGTCCCGGGGCCGCAGCGCTCACGGTGAGCGGCAATGATCAGTCAAGGGTCTTCAACATCGACAATGCAAGTGGCAAGAACATCAACGTCACCCTTTCAGGCCTGACGATGACCCATGGTTTCGTCCCGGGCTCGAGTGCCGGCGGGGTGATCCGCGCGGAGCATGCGAATCTCACGATCCTCAGCAGCGTCATCTCGAACGGGGTTGCCGGTATCGGCGGCGGGATCAGTGCCGAACTGGCAGGCGCCACGACGATCCGTTTCTCATCGATTCTCGGCAACAGGGCAACTTCGGTGTACGGGGGAGGGATCTACTCCGAGTTCGGGAACAATGCCCTGACGATTGAAGCGAGCACGATCGCCGGCAATTCATCCGGCGCCGAGGGGGGCGGCATCTACGTGGAAGAGAACCGGGAGGTGGAGATCGTCAACAGCACGATCTCGGGCAATACGGCTGCCCTTTACGCTGGCGGGATCTCCTACTATTACGGGACTTACCCAGGAGGAGGTCAGATCGATAACACTGTGAGTATCCGGCATACGACGATCGCGAACAACACGGCTGGGGAGTGCGGCAATCTCTGTGGCGACTACGCGGCCGACGTCGACCATTCGATCATCGCCAATGGATCACCCCCTGTCGGGAATTCCGGTGTCCATGCGACCTACTCACTGATCGAGGATAACTACTTCGTGATTGGCGATCACAACCTTATCGGAGTCGATCCGCTCCTCGGTCCGCTCGCGGACAATGGCGGCCCGACGTTGACTCACGCGCTGCTCCCCGGCAGCCCCGCGATCGACGCGGGAAATCCGGCCATTCCGAACCCACCGCCGACCGATCAGCGCGGTTTTGCGCGCATCTACGGACCGGCGATCGATATGGGCTCATTCGAGGCGCAGCCTCTGGAGGTCGTAGCCGTGCCGACGCTCTCGGAAGTGGGAACGCTCCTGCTCTCGGTGCTGCTCCTCGCGACCGGGGTGTGGCGGCTGCGGATGGGAGCGCGGCGGGCTACATCCTAGTCCGCAGGAAGACCATCCAGGAGACCGGCGTCTCGCCGTACTCGTCCTCCAGTTCCGAAGGGATCAGCGCCAGGCTGACCAGGGAGCCGACGCCGGTCTTCCAAGCATCTCTCAGAAGGACGTCGTAGACGTAGCCGAGGCTGATCTTCCCCACGGTGAAGACCTCGCCGTGGTGGTCCTCTTCGTCCTCTTCCTCGTTTCCGTGGCCGAACAGCTCGTCGTTCTCCTGCCGCTCGGCGCGGCCGAAGAGGGTGTGCCGGGTAGCCAGGGTGGCGGCGGACTCCAGGAGGAAGGAGTCGGTCGTCTCTCCAGGGTCACTTTCATTCCGGCCCCAGGCGAAGGTGGTCTGCCAGTTGCCATCTCCGAGCGGGCGGTTATAGATGGCGGAGGCGGTGGTCCGGTCCTTGTCGATCCCGGCCTCGAGCTGCTCGGGGCTGTTCAGGTGGCCGCGGCTCACCTGGAAGGACCAGTCCGGCGCCGGCTGCCAGGAGGCGCGGACGGCCCAGGAATCCAGCTTCGGGTCTTCGATGTCGGTGCGGTCCTCATCCGGCTCGCGGCCCTTGAAGGCCGAGCCTTCCAGCTTGAAGCCGCCCTGGACCCAGCCGAGCGTGGCTACGCCGAAGGTGATGTGGGTCGAGTCGAGCCAGTGGTGGCCCAGGGGAGCTTCGGGGTTCTCCATGCCGGAGAAGCGATGGAGGTAGGCCGGCGGACCGAGCGCGGGCTCGCCCGGCAGGCCCAGGTAGACGAAGACCGAGCTGTCCGGGCCCAGATCGTGGCTGTAGGTGCCGGCCAGCTCCATGAAAAGGTCGTGCGGGTGCTGGCGGTCGACGAGCGGCGTGCGGCCGTCCGCGGTCTCGCCGGTCTGGAGGAGGAGCGGATAGCCTTCGTCGCCGACCGTCCAGGGCTCGGCGGAGACCATGGCCCGGAGCCCCAGGCGGCCCGTACCTACTGGCCGGACGGCCATGCCCATGAGCATGCTCTCGCTGAACAGCTTCTCGTCGCCGCGAGGGCCGTCCTGGTCGTCGTAGACCAGGTCGAGGAAGCCGTGCGCCATGAGGTGCCAGTCGCCGCGCATGGTGTGGAGCCCGGTATGCGGCGCGGACTCGGGCTGCCAGGCGGTTCCGGACGCCTCGCGGCTCATCTTGTAGGGGCCGAGCATGCCCGGCATCTCATGTCCAGCCATGTCCATGCCTTCCATGTCCTCGTGCTTCATGCCCTCCATACCAGCATGCCCGGCGTGCTCGCCGTGTTCCTGCGGCTTTTCCTCGGCCGGCGGCGGCGTCTCCGGCGGCGGTTCCGGATGGTGGTGCTGGGCGGACAGTGGCAGGCCGGACAGCAGTCCGATCGTCAGGATGGTTCCAAGCTTTCTCATCTCTCCCCCTTCTCCGGACCGGCATTTTGCAACACCCCTGCCGTTTACGCATAGAATCCCGTCGATGGCTTCCTACTCGGCGGCGGAGATCCTGAAGCAGCTCGACGGCTGCGCGGAGGCGTACACCTTCCCGGTGCTCGACAACGCCTATGTGTATCCAGCGGACACGAGGATGACCCTGTACCGCGACGAGGAGCGGTGGGCGCTGGTCATCGAGGTCCTGGGGTTCAACTCGCACATGGGCGGGACGGAGGGTATCGACAACGCCTTGTACTGCTTCGGCAACTGCCTGCGGCGGCCGCCCGGGATCAGCCCCGACGACCTCCTGCGCCTGGTGAGCGACGGCGACTCCGGCCCACTGTTCGAGGAGCCTCACGGCACGGCGGTCCGGAAGGGAGTCACGGACCTGCGCATCCGGGGCCAGCTCGTGCCGGCTCGCCCGTCAGCCGAGGCCTTCGAGTTGCTGCGCGCCCTGATCCCCGAGCATCGGGATCAGCTCCTCGCGACCGACGAGGAGCTCCAGTCCCGCCTGCCGGCCGACCTGCCGCGGCTCCTCCGGCTGGACGAGTGGAACCATCCGGACATCGCCGAAGGCGACCTGCCGAGCGAGAGCCCGACCTTCAAGATGCTCGCCCAGGTGCTGGAGACCGGCGATCCGAGCCTCTACCGCCCCCGGCGCAAGCCGAACACGCACTGGTCGAACTGGCCGGAAGGCGGGGTGCTTTAGGGTAGTTGCTCGACCAGCTTCTTTGGAGCGACGGTGCGATAGGCATCCACGACCAGATCGGCGATCTGGTCCCAATCGATCGGCAGCACGTCGAGCCTCACTCCGATCCAACCCCGGTGCCCCACGTAGGGCGGCACGAAGAAGCGCTCCGGGTCCGTGCCGACCAGGATCTCCTGGGCGCCGTCCGGGGCGGCGCACCAGAACGCCAGAACGTCGTCGTGATGATGGTTCGCGTACATCACAAACGTCTTCTTGCCGCGCACGAACCAGGTGGGCTCGCCATGGCTGAGCCGCTCGGTCGCCTCCGGAAGGGCGAGACAGAGCTCCCGGAGGCGGTCCAGCGGATCGCTCATGCCCCCACCGGCACCGCCTGCCCCCGCCTCTCGCCGCGGACCTTCATCAGGGCCGCGACCGCCAGGTAGAGCGCGAGGAGGATCAGCAGCAGCGCCGCCACCCCGTTCAGCAGCTCGAC
>DATANP010000236.1:0-1781 GCA_036266195.1 Thermoanaerobaculia bacterium
ACTTTGCAATGGCCCAGGGAAGTTGACATTGCCCTGGAGAAGTTGACAACGGCCCAGGGAAGTTGACATTGCGCCAGGGAACGTTACAACGCCGTGGATAAGCTTACATCGCCTCCTTGACGCCCAAACGGACCCCCTTACGCCGCGTTACCCCATCCTCCGCCCACCGGAGAAGCAGCCCCTTCCTTATTATATAGGAGGCGCCGCAGACTCCCGCGAAGCATTTTCGACCCCCTGATTTTTGTAACTACCTACGGATTTCGCAGTGACCGGCTCAATCCGGACGGATCGCGGTTATCCTCATCGACCTGGAAGGCGACGGTCTGACGGGTTCGTCCGTATACCGTTGTCGGTGGCCGGTCCGCCGGCTGCCTTGTTCATTGACAAATGGCCGGGGGAGGGCAGTTTTTGCCTGGAAAATCGGCCATAACTCTATGCAGATCAGATAGTTACGTGGTATTGGTAAAACGTGGCTGAAGAGCCGCGTAACCCGTACGTAACCCAGTGGGGAACTCTCGTGACACCGCCCTTATGCCTCTCCGAGCCGGGCCGAGGCGCGCCAAGGAGGGTTGCCGGCCTGCCCTATGGCTGGAGGGGCTCTCAGAGGCCTTCAGAGGGTGCCCCAAGGCTCGACCGGCAAGGCGGCCGGCTGCCCTCTGGTTGGGAAGGGGAGAGCCGCGAGGATGACAGGCGCAGGGAACTGGTGCTGCTGCGGGAGGCGGGTTGAGGTGCGGTGGCCGCTCGCAACTCGGTGCGAGGGAGATCACTCGTCGGAAAGCCACTACCCGGGGCGCTGCCGCGGCATCGAAAGCAGCCTACGCTGCCCCACCGGCCTCGGTCGCTTTCCGAGGTCGCTTTCCGTGGTTGATGCACATCGCGACGAACCCAGGCCGGCGGGTTGCTCCAACCAGGGCGATATTGCTTGCAAACACGGCGGCTACTCGTCCGGCCCGGGATCGGCGGTGCTCTTGCGCGTCTGCCGGTCAAGGTAGTCATTGATGTCGCGCAGGCGGTAGATGACCCGGGAGCCACACTTGACGAACCGGGGACCGATACCCTTGAAGCGCCAGAGCGCGAGGGTGCCCGGCTTGACGCCGAGAAGCGGCGCGGCGGCGATGGTGTCGAAGACGGGCTCGATCTTGGAAACGTCAGCCTTGTCCATGAGGGATCTCCGAAGGGGTTGCGGGGTTAAAAAGGTTTCTTGCAGATGCGGATGCACCCGCTGAAGGGCTGATCAGTCCGATCTCCCGGAGCCGCTTGCGGCTTCGGCTTCGGCTCACGTGCAGATCGCGGGCGACAGCGGAGATGCTCGGCGCCTTGCGCCATGCGGCGGCGAGGGCATCGTCATCCAGGGGCTTTGCAGGCCTGCCGCCCCGCTGGAGACCGCCGCGAGCTGCGAGCGCTCGGGCTCGGGCTTCGTCGTCCACCTGGCCGGCGGCACGCAGGGTACGGAGGCACTTGCGTGCAGTCGCCTCGGATAGTCCCAGCTTTCGCGCAATGCCTCGGATGGAGAGCGGCTGGCGACCTCCCCGGCCTTCCCACCAGGTCAGCAGCTCCAGGGGGTTGACGGCCACCGCCGGGCGGCCCCAGCGTCCGCCGGGGGTGCGCAAACGGGCGAGCTTCGCAGCCTCGGAGCGCAGCTCGCGATCGAGACGGCCGGAGATTTCGAGCCAGTCTCGCCAGCGAAGCGCTCCGCCCGGGTCGGTGGTGTCGAGGCCGTCTTCCGTGGCGATCAGGGCGACGTCCTGCGCGGCCAGAAGGCGGCCGACGTCGCTCAGGTG
>DATANP010000237.1:0-14464 GCA_036266195.1 Thermoanaerobaculia bacterium
GAAGCAAGGGACAGTTGAAGAAGGCTACGGTTGCTCATCTCCACAAGCTTTCCAAGTCACCCGATCGGATCAAAAACTACTTCCGGCACCAACCTGTTCGCTATGCAGCTTGAGTCCAACATCTCGTGGCCGGATCAATAGGTCGAGGGAGTGGCTGTTGCCGGCGGCTTTCGCCATATGCCGGTGCCTCAGTCTCGCCCCTGGCTCCGTCTCCCGCCGCCGCTCATCGAACCGGACTTGCGGATCTCCCGCATCCGGCTCTCGGACGGACTTCACGAGAGACGGACTTCACGAGAGGGCATGCGCGGTGCTTCGCAGGCGCCACTGGTAGAGGTCCAACACACCCACCTCCCCATAGACTTCTCCG
This sequence comes from Thermoanaerobaculia bacterium, assembly GCA_036266195.1. Lineage (GTDB taxonomy): Bacteria > Acidobacteriota > Thermoanaerobaculia > Multivoradales > UBA5704 > DATMER01. Next base: position 368 of record DATANP010000237.1, read on the forward strand.
AATCCGAACCGAGCGGTTTCCCTGACGCGCAGCTTGTGCCGACGGCAGAGGAATCGTCGGACTCGCTCTCCCACGTGCCAATGGATGGCACTGTAGGCCTGACTGGTATGGCCGAAGCTGAAGTACTCGGCCCAGCCCGATAAGAGTCGGTTGAGCCGAGAGCGCAGCTCTGGCCAGGGCGTCGGGTTTCCGCGGTGAAGCAGAGTGTCGATCTTCTCCTTGAGTCTTTGCTGGGACTTCTTCGACGGCCGAGACGCAATGAACCGCTTCCCGGTTTGCCAGTGCCTTGCCGGTCCGAAGGTGTAGCCTAGAAAGTCGAACGACTCTTCCCGTGCGTAACAGAGGCGCGTTTTGGTCGGATGGATCGTCAGGCCAAGCTTCTCCAGCCAACGTGAAGACCCCGGCCGCCGCGAGATACCAGAAGAGCCGCGCCGCTCTGCCATGCTCTTGACTCGACTACGGCAAAGCCGTACAATTCAAGGCATGTACACAGTCATCGAAACGCCGCTCTTTCAACGGCTGGCCGATGACCACTGAACCGAACAAGAGCGCAGTGCTTTCGTCTCCTTCATCGCGGCAAATCCTGAGGCCGGCGATGTCGTCCCGAGCTCCGGTGGAGTCCGCAAGGTCCGCTGGGGCATGGCCGGACGTGGCAAGCGAGGAGGCGTTCGCGTGATCTACTTCAACCGGCTCTCCTACGGTGAGATCTGGCTTCTCGTGCTGTACGCCAAGGCCCGGGCCGAGAATATTCCGGCTCACGTCCTGCGTCAGATCAAGGAGGAAATCGAAAATGGCTAAGACAACGGGAAAATCCAAGCTCGCGACTTCGGGGGAGGAGTTGGGAGAGCAAGTGCTGCAATCGGTACGCGAAATGAAGGCCGGCCTGCGCGGGCGTGTTCATACGCCCGAAGTGCCCGGCATCACGGAAGCCCGGCTTCGCTCGGGGCTGTCGCAGGCCTCGTTCGCCTCCCTGATGGGGGTCTCCGTCCGTACGCTGCAGGATTGGGAACAGGGTCGTCGGGAGCCTTCAGGCGCCGCGAAAACCCTCATCAAGGTTGCCACGCTCCATCCTGAAGTCTTGAAAGAATTAGCCTCGTAGACCGGGGGCGCGCCAGAACAGAACTCGAGAATCGCCTGGCCCTTCTCAGATGAGGGTGCCTGAGCGACTGTCTGAGCTGCTCGCCTCGTTCCTGGCCGACCATACCGAGGATGATACTCCTCCTCACCCCTGATGTTAGCCGACTGCCGCCACCTCCACCTCCGGCGTCCCGTCAATTGTCACCGCTCCCAGACACCGGGAGAGACCGTTTTACGCTACACTCCGAGCATACGTTCTGTCATGAGGGTTGCATGAGCACAGACGACTGGTACCAGGGAGAACAGAGCACGATCGAGGCGTGCTGCCGCCAACTGATCGATCGGAAGGTGGTCGAGCCGCTTTCAACGGATGAAGGGGATACAAGAGACTGGAACCTGTGCGAGCTCGCGTCCCTGATTGAAGGTCACTTCCACGTGCGGCTCGATTTCGCCCAACTCTCGGACATGGAGCGCCTCGCGTACGAGCGCCGCTGCACCTACAACGGCGAGCCGCTCGTCAGCCCTCATGCCGGGTACCGCCGGCCGTTCTGGCTTCTCGACAACGGCCGGCGTGTCGGTACGATCGCCATCGCCAAGAGGATCTGGGGAGGCGACCTGATCCTCCTTGAGAGCCTGTACGTCGATCCCGCGGCGCGCAGGCGCAAGGTCGCCCGCCGAGCCCTGGAAGCGGTCTACCACGCAGCGCTCGAAACCGACGCCAGCGGCATCCGGCTCGATGCGAACTGGACCTGGCAGCCTTCGATCCGCTTCTATACCCGCATCGGCATGTGGGTGTGGATGTGGAAGCACAATCTGGTTTTCACCTGGCAGCCGGAGCTGCCTTCCTATCGCGTCGAGATCGGGGACTCCGAGGCCCGCTTCCTGATCCAGCAGGAGGATCGATGGCATACAGCCGCCAGCGCCTGGAAACTCGGAGACCGTCTCGGCTGGAAGCAGGACGATCTCGAAAACCAGCCCATCGAGATGTTTCACTGCGTTCCTGGAACCTTCGCGCTCCATCTCGCCCTGGAAGGTTGGCCGCTCATCCGCTCCGACGAAACCTGGGAACACCGCTACCACTGGTCCGACGCGGGAGAGCCTGAAGGTCTCGCCTACAAGATCGAAGTTTTTGAGGCCGTAGCCCGAGAGGACGGCTTTGACGTCCGCACTCCACACATCCCGGGGCTTCAGTACCGAGACCTGACAGAGCTCTGACGGCATCCGTTCACCGCTGACGGACGGTTCACCCGCTTCAAGCCCTCCTTGACGCCGTAAGCCAGAAGGCAGCGAAGCCGTCGCCGTAGGCGACGCCTTGACGGACAACCTTGAAAAGGTCCGACCGAAGCTCCAGGAGGGGCTTTTCGCCTGAACATCGCGACGGAGTGGACCGGATTACCGCGATTCAGGCCCACACCGTCGCGATGCAACCCTTCTTCGCGACTGCGCTTCTCTACCATGAACGGTGTCGCATAATTCTGTCGCAAAGCAAGGTCTCAGGATGACCAAGATCTCGATCTCCTCTACTGCTGACCATCTAGTGTCGCGAAATTTCTCTACTTCTCTCCAAATTGAGATACGCCGTCGCGATCTCTCCATGCTTCGTCGCAAAGAGTCGAATCACGCCACGATCTACCCAGGCTTCGTAGCGATCTTTCTCGGAATGGCGCGAAGCTCACAAACATCACGACGCCTCGCATCTGCTTCGCGCCAAAGTTCTGTTGCGGCGACACAGATAAGGTTACATCGCGATGATGTAACCTTATCCGCGGCTCTGCCTCTCCTAATCGTCGCGACGACTCCCATGTTCGCGGCGATTCTTATATCGGCGAGATCAACTTACCGTGAGGCGTCGCGAAATGGGACAACTTCGCGACGGAGTAGAGACGAGAAGGGGCGCGGAGCTCTCGGCCGCGGCGATCCTGCGCCACTTCTCGTCGCCGGCATCAGTTGCCGTGCAACAGATCTACTCCAGCCGCAGCACCACGATCGTCTGGTCGTCCTCGCGAGGCGCATGCCCCGTGAACCGGGCCACGTCGGAGAGGACCGCATCCCGAAGCCGCTCCACACTCAGCCGGGCATGGACCGCCAAGCTCTGCTCCAGACGCTCGAAGCCGAAGACCTCTTCGCTCCCCTCGGGCCGGGCCTCGATGATGCCGTCGCTGAAGAGGAACAGCGTGTCTCCGGCCGACAGCCGGGCCGTCTTCGGCTCCACCCGGAGGTAGCCGCGCACGCCGAGCGGATAGGCTACCGACTCCAGGGCTTCCACCACTCCCTCGACCGTCACTCGATATGGGAAAAGATGGCCGGCGCTCGCATAGACCAGCTCACGCCGCTTCGGATCAAGCAGGGCATAGCAGAGCGTCGCCAGGAGGCGCTTCCGGGCCGTCTGGAAAACCGTTCGATTCAGGGTATTGAAGACCGCCGACACGTCCGGATCGAACGTCACCTGGACCGCAAGCGCCGACTTGGCCATGGACATCACGAGACCGCTGGACACCCCATGCCCGGCCACGTCTCCGACCGCCACCGCCAGGCGGCCGTCCTCCAACGCCAGCACATCATAGAAATCGCCGCCGACCTCCGACGCCGGCAGGTAGGCGTGAGCGATCTCCACCCCGTTCAGGCTCGGCGGCAGATCGGGCAGAATCGAGCTCTGGATTTTTCGGGCCGTCTCCAACTCCACCCGCTGGCGCTCGCGCTCGGCGATGCGGCGCACGTGCGGGGGGACGTCTTCATATCGATACTGGAAGCTCCGCTCACTCCGCAGATAGCGAAAGCTCACCAGCAGCGGCACCGCGGCCAAGGCCAGGGCCGACCAGCCATGAACGCGCAGACTCGTGTCCTGCGCCGTCAACAAAGGATATCCGAACAATAGAAGCTGCGAGACCATGCCGGCACTCAAGGCGGCCAGGAGGTCCGAGGCCAGGAAGACCAGCGCCGGACCGAGGACCGCCACCGCGCTCACCAGGAAACCCCAGCGGATCGGCACCACCAGGGCGAAGGGAAACGACACGGCCGCACCCACAACCATCGCCGCCAGCAGACCGACCGCGACACCGGCCCGCTTCGCGGTTGCGGGGAGCAGGAACAGGATCACGGCGAGGAGCGGCGGGAGCCCGTAGGTGAGGAATGACGCGAGCAGCTCCAGCCCCGGCCAGCCGCTGTCGAACGGCTGGAAGAGCGAGACCAGGGGCGAGGCTCCGATCCTCCGGAGCGCGACGAGCAGAGTCGCCACCAGACCCGCCAGGGCAACACCTCCCGCGAAACCGCGCAGGGACGACCGGGCCACCGTCACCGTGCCCCACTGGCGCTGGAAAAGCGCATCGAACGCCGCCAGCTTGTGCCCCCAGCGCTCCCGGCAGACCGATTCCCCCACCGACCAGCCCACGAACGCGAACACCGCGTATGGCAGCACCCAGAAAACCAGATAGATGACCGCCACCACCCAGGTGGTCTGCTCGCGCGTCGCGATCCCGAACCCGACCGCCTGCGCCCGGGCTCCGGCGGTGAGCAGGATGAGGAACAGGCCGGTCACGAGCACGCCGAGGAAGATCTGCACCGGCCTCTCCACCCCGATCTCCCCCTCGTGATAGCGCTTGAGGAACGGGACACCGACCAGCGCCGCCAGCAGGTAGACCGTCAGCAGCCGCACCAACCCCGAGAACTGCGTGGGCTGCATCGCCGTCTGAAGCGCCCTCTCCTGCGGATCGTCAAACCAGAAGGAGAATCCGGCCAGGCGCTCGCCCGCGAAATGGACCTGCACGCCATGCCGCCCCTCTCCCGGCGGAGCGTTCGGATTGGGATAGCGCACGGTGAGATCGGTGCGTGCCGTGAGCTGCCGGCTGCGGAGCTCGGGCTCGCCATATCTTGAAAGATCGAACCCCTGCTGGACCAGGAATGTGTCAGCCCGGTTCCGCGCCTCCTCCTGCGGCACCACCTCTCCCTTGGCCTGCGGGTCCAGGTTGAGCTGCAGCAGGAGCACCTCGCCCTTGGGCGAGACCTGCGCGCGATAGACCCAGTCGTCGCGCAATCCGCCGGGCGGATAGACGAACACGTCCCACACGAGCACCCGCTTCGGCATGCCCGTGGCCCGCAGCCGCTCCAAGGAATCGCCCGCGTCGAGAGCCAGCTCCAGGCGCCGCTCCAGGATGTCGTCGCGGGAGAGCGAAGCCGTGATGTACGGATGCTTCACCGGATCGCCGAGCACGTTCAGCCGGGCCAGCGCGATGGCCACAGCCTCGTCCCGGGTGACCGACCAGGCATCCGGACGGAAAGGAAAGGCCCGGGGGTATGCCCAGACCAGCAGCAAAGCCCCGACGATCCCGAGCAGGGACCAGAGAGCCAGAAGATCGCGGTATCGGCGCATGGCGCATGAGCAGGGGGCCGAAGCGGCCCCTCTCCTCTACGTAAGAATCCGGCGGCAGGTTGCTACTTCGGCAGCGCGTTGACCAGCTCGCGCACCGCCTCGGCCGACTTGTGGAGCGCCGCCTTCTCATCCTCGGTCAGCTCCAGCTCGATGACCTTCTCCATCCCACCCCGGCCGAGCACCGCCGGCACGCCCACGAACAGGTCGTTGAGACCGTACTCTCCCTGGAGCAGCACGGCGCACGGCAGGATCTTCTTCTTGTCGTGCAGGATCGCCCCCACCATGTCGAACACCGCGGCCGAGGGCGCGTAGTAGGCCGAGCCGGTCTTGTAATAATCCACGATCTCGATGCCGCCCTTGCGGGTGCGGTTGTTGATCGCCTCGATCCGGTCCGCGGAGAGGAGCTGCGGCAGCGGGATGCCGTTCACCGTCGAGTAGCGCGGCAGCGGCACCATCGTGTCGCCGTGGCCGCCGAGCACGAACCCGTCGATGTCCTCCACCGAGATGTTCAGCTCCTCGGCGATGAAATACCGCATGCGGGCCGCGTCGAGCACACCGGCCATGCCGAACACCCGCTCGCGCGGGAACCCGGAGACCCGGCGCGCCACCTCGCACATGGCGTCGAGCGGGTTCGTCACCAGGATCAGGATCGTGTCGGGCGAGCGCTGCACCACCTGGCGCACCACCTCGCCGACGATCTCCTGGTTCTTGGCGAGGAGGTCGTCGCGGCTCATGCCCGGCTTGCGCGCGAGACCCGCGGTCACCACCGTGACCTGCGAGCCCTCGGTCGGCCCGTAATCGCCGCCGCCGGAGATCTTCGAATTGAAGCCGAGCACGGGCGCGGCCTCCATCATGTCCAGGGCCTTGCCGGTCGCCAGATCCGCGGCGACGTCCACCATGACCACGTCGGCCAGCTCGGCCTCCGCGATCCTCTGAGCGGTCGTGGCGCCCACGTTGCCGGCGCCGACCACAGTGACCTTGTATCGCATGGGAAAAATCCCCTCCGTATCCGTTTCGGTTGCTACACGTTCTCGACGATTGCGGCCGCAAACTCCGAGGCCTTGAGGAGGGTCGCGCCCTCCATCTGCCGCTCCAGATCGTAGGTCACCCGCTTCTGCTCGATCGTGCGGGCGAGAGCCGATTCGATCCCGTCCGCCGCCTCGTGCCAGCCGAGCCAGCGCAGCATCATGCACCCGGAAAGGATCAGCGAGCCGGGGTTGACCTTGTCCTGGTTCGCATACTTGGGAGCGGTCCCGTGGGTCGCCTCGAACACGGCCACGCCGTCGCCCTCGTTGCTGCCCGGCGCCATGCCGAGCCCGCCGACCTGGGCGGCCAGCGCGTCGGAAAGATAGTCGCCGTTCAGGTTCGTGGTCGCGAGCACGTCGTACTCGTCGGGCCGCAGCAGCGCCTGCTGGAACATCGAATCCGCGATGCGGTCCTTGACCACGAGCCGGCCGGCCGGCGCCTTGCCGCCGTGCTGCTCGTACACGTCGTTCTCCGAGATCGTGCGGTCGCCGAACTCGTCGCGCGCCACCTCATAGCCCCAGTCGCGGAAGGCGCCCTCCGTGAACTTCATGATGTTGCCCTTGTGGACCAGGGTGACGCTCTTGCGCTTGCAGTCCATCGAATAGCGCAGGGCCTTGCGGACCAGGCGCTTGCTGCCGAAAATCGAGACCGGCTTGATGCCGATGCCGCTGTCCGGCCGGATCTCCTTGCCGAGCTGTCCGATGAACTCGATCACCTTCTTCGCGTTCTCCGAGTTCGCCGGCCACTCGATTCCCGCGTACACGTCCTCGGTGTTCTCGCGGAAGATCACCATGTCGACCTTCTCCGGCTCCTTGACAGGCGAGGGCACGCCCTTGAAATAGCGCACCGGCCGGACGCAGGCGTAGAGGTCGAGCACCTGGCGAAGGGTGACGTTGAGACTGCGGATGCCGCCGCCCACCGGCGTGGTCAGGGGGCCCTTGATGGCCACGCGGTACTGGCGGATGGCGTCCAGCGTATCGTTCGGGAGCCACTCGCCGGTCCGGGCCTGGGCCTTCTCGCCGGCCAACACCTCGAACCACGCGATGGAGCGGGAGCCGCCGTAGAGCTTCTCGACCGCCCCGTCGATCACGTGGCGGGTGGCGCGCCAGATGTCCGGCCCGGTGCCATCGCCTTCGATGAAGGGGATGATGGGCCGATCGGGAACTTCCAGCCGCTCCTCGCTCGCATGCCAGGCAATCTCCTGGCCGTCCGCGGGCGGAGTCATGTCGTTGTATGTCCTGGCCAAGGCCGCGCTCCTCTTGGAGTAGATGAGGAAAGGATGAAACAGTTCTACGGACGGACCCGTCCGGTGCGCGCGTACGGTATCACATCGGGGGCGTGCTAGATTCTTGGCATGGACTGGGACCGTCTGCTGGCCGCCGCGACCGCGGTACGCGCGAACGCCTACGCGCCCTACAGCCACTTCCCGGTGGGGGCCGCCCTCCTGATGGAGGACGGCTCTATCTGGGCGGGCGCGAACGTGGAGAACTGCCTGCCAGCGCTCTCGACCTGCGCCGAGCGCAACGCCATGACGGCGGCGGCCTCGGCAGGCCTGAGAAAGCCACAGGCTGTGGCCGTGATCACCGACACCAGCCCCCCCTCCAGTCCCTGCGGCCTCTGCCGCCAGCTCCTCTCCGAGTTCATCGGCGCCGACGAAGACCTGCCGATCCTGATGGCCAACACCCAGGGAGAACGGGAAGAGACCACGCTGGGCCAGTTGCTTCCGTACCGGTTCAAGTTGCGGGCGTGAGCCTCGCCCCGTGCGCTAGAATGCCAGGAGGGAGATGCACCGCGATGCTGAAGACCATTGAAGCCGTCATCGAGAAGGATGGTCACGTCCGCCTCCTGGAAGAGGTCAGGCTCTCCCGGTCCAAGCGAGCTCTCGTCACCATCCTCGACGAGGAGGGGGAGAGCAATGAGCCCGCCCTGTTGAGCGAAGCGGCTTTTGCCGAGGACTGGGGCCGGGATGAGGAGGAAGAGGCATGGCGGCACCTGCAGCAGGAGCTATAGTTCTCGTTCGCTTTCCCTTCTCCGATCTGAGCAGCTCGAAGCTCAGACCCGCCGTTGTCCTGGCGAACGCAGGGCGCGGAGATTTCATCCTCTGCCAGATCACGAGCAATCCCTACGCCGACCCTCAAGCCATCGAGTTGACGGAGGCCAGTTTCCACAGGCGGGCAGCCTCCAGAGAACGAGCTACGCGCGTCCTGGCAAGCTCTTTACATCCAGCGAGTCTCTGATGACAAGGCAGATTGGCCTGCTCAAGTCGGAGTCACAGAGAAACGTCACGGAAGCCGTGGTACGCCTCTTGCGCAACGGTTTTCCGGATCATTGAGCCTCCCTTCGAGATTGGCAAGAGGCCGCCATGAAAATCCTGCTTGTCGCCGCCTTCGTGGTCTTCTACATCGTGGCCATAACCATCTGGGGATTGTTCGCGCTGCGGCACCTCCCCATGATCCTGATCCCCATCCTCAGCCTGTCCTTCCTGCTGGACCTCGCCGACAAGGGGCATGGAGGCATGGCCGCCGCCTTGTTCATCGCCATGCTGGTCCTGATCGCGCTGGCCCAGTGGGGCTGGAACATCCTTTTCAAGCGGATCGAAGCCGCCTGGGAAGCCCGAAAGACGCGAAAGCCGGCGAGGTCCAGGGCACGTTGACGCGATGAGAACCCAGTCCCCAGACACTCCGCCAGAGATCGAGGAGATCCTCCTGGAAGGTTATCGTCGGATGAGTCCGATCGAAAAGCTGCGCCAGGTCTTTGATCTGAATCGAACAGCCCAACAGATGGCCGCGATGCGGATTCAAGCCCGGTATGGCCCCGACCTCTCCGAGCGTGAGCTACGCCTCCGGCTCGCCGCCTTGTGGCTGGATCGCGAGACCATGATCGAGGCATTCGGCTGGGACCCTGAGGTCGAGGGATACTGACCTTGGTCAGCCCGGATGAGGCGTTTCAGATCCTCTTGGACTTGGAATATCTCCAAAAATGGGCGAAACAGTCCGAGGTCGACGACCTCCTCGCTCAAGCCCTTATCGACTCAGGCATACACAGCACGGAGTGACGAAGTCGGGCGCGCATGTCCTTCCGCCTGGCCCCGCGCATGCGGGGCCAGGGGACCGGAGGATGTCAGGGTGATGAGCCTGTCAGGGCACCTGGCAAGTGCACTCGACGTAGTTGCTCTGCTGAGGACACTGATTGGCGGTCGGAACGCAGGTCCCGGGCCATCCAAACGATGTGCAGCCCGCATAAGGACGGAGGTAGTCGCAATTGACGTCGGGACCACAGGGGCCGCAGATGATGATCTGCTCCCCTGGATTCACATCGGGTCCCTTGGAAGCGCTGGCATTGCAGACAGCGCCCGAAGTCGAAGCCAGGAAGGGTGAGAAAGAGGGGCCTGAGCCTCCCGCTCCCTCCTCCGCAAAGAGCGGGAAGCTGAAGAGCAGGCATCCGGCAAAGGCGATTCCCAACAACCTCTTGATCATGCCGTCCTCCTTTCGAGCTGGCAGGGAACGAGTGCGTAGATGCACCCATGCAGAGAATACTACACCATCGAGCGACGCCGGCGATTTCGCGGTCCGCGCCCGGGTTCCCACGCTCTGCGCAACCGTTTGCCGCGGCGGCGAACGTGGGAGCACGGGCTGAGAACCGCTTGCCTGAGAAGTGGCGGGCAGCCTTGACAGAGCCGCTCCAACATGCTGGAGTCGCCTCCCAACGTGCCCCAGTCGCTTTCCAAGGTCCACATCCATCTCGTCTTCTCGACAAAACACCGCGCGAGAAGCCTGCCTGACGACATTCGCCCCGGGCTCCACGCTTACATGGGCGGCACCCTCAAAGGCCTCGGCTGCACCCCGATTGAGATCAACACGGAACCGGATCATGCACATGTCCTGTTCCTGCTCTCCCGGACCGTGCCGCTGAGCGAAGTCGTCGGCCAGTTCAAGAAAGGCTCGAATGATTGGCTTCGCGAGCAGGGCCCACAATTTGCCGAGTTCTTCTGGCAGGGTGGATACGGCGCCTTCTCGGTAAGCCAGTCCCAAGTCGGGCAGGTTCAGGCCTACATTCGAAACCAACGCGAGCATCACCGAGTGAGGACGTTTCAAGACGAGTTCCGAGCCCTCCTCAAGGTCCACGACGTCGAATACGACGAACGCTACGTCTGGGATTGACAATCACCGGCCCAACGGGCCGGCAGAACCCAGCCCAGGGCTGAGGCCGAAGGCCGATGCCCTGGGAAAACAAATCCACCACAAACCCCGCGGCCTGAAGGGTCGCGAGAGTCATACCGCCGAAATCTCTCGCGACCTTTCAGGCCGCAATCGGTGGATCCATTGAGACCCAGGGCATCGGCCTGCGGCCTCAGCCCTGGGCTCGGTTCTACCGGCCCCTTGGGCCGGATAGCGGCTCCTCAGTCCAACGATCCCAACGCATTCCCCCGCGTCTTGATCACCTCGGCGTAGAATTTCGCGCTCGCCTTGAGTGTGCGGCGCTGAGTGGCGTAGTCCACGTGAATGATTCCGAAGCGCTTCGAGTAACCCAGGCTCCATTCGAAGTTGTCGAGGAGCGACCAGGCGAAATAACCTCGCAGGTCCACTCCTTCCTGGATCACATGCCTTGCTACCTTGAGGTGCTCCCTGAAATAGTCGACCCGCAATGGGTCGTTGACCTCTCCTTCCGCGGTCGGCGGATCGTAGAAGGCGGCTCCGTTCTCGGTGATGTAGAGCGGAACGTTGCCGTAGCGTTGGCGGATTCCGAGAAGGGTGTCGGCGAGGCCTACGGGGTAGACCTCCCAGTCGGTCTCGGTGTGGGTGGCCTGGCGCTGCTTCACGCGCCCCGCCTGCACCGGCTTCGCGTTGGGATCGTGACAGGTCACGCTGCGCGTGTAGTAGTTGATGCCCAGGAAGTCCAGCGGACGGCGGATGTGCTCCATGTCCTCGGCCGGAAAGTCGGGCCAGGCCTCTCCGAAGATCTCTTTCATTTCGGCGGGATAGGTGCCGAAGAAGATCGGGTCCAGGTACTGGCGGTTCATGTAGGCGTCGGCCCGCGCTGTAGCCTCCAGATCCTCGGGTTTGTCCGAGGCCGGGTACTTGGGCTCGATGTTCACCACGATGCCGATCTGGTGCTGGCCTTCCGCGCGATAGGCTTCCACGGCCGAGGCGTGCGCGCGCAGGAGGTTGTGCGACGCGATCGGCGTTTCGAAAAGGTTGCGATGACCGGGCGCCAGCGCGCCATGAAGATAGCCGCCATCGGTCACCACCCAGGGCTCGTTCAGGGTGGTCCAGAGGTCGACGCGGTCGTCCAGCGCTCGATAACAGACCTGCGCGTATTCCGCGAACCAGCTTGCGATGTCCGGGTTCAGCCAGCCTCCGCGATCTTCCAGCGCCGCCGGCAGATCCCAATGGAACAGGGTGATCAGCGGCTGGATATTGTTTTCCAGAAGGCCGTCCACCAGGGCGCGGTAGAAGTCGAGACCCTTTGCGTTGACGCGGCCGATTCCCTCGGGCAGGATGCGGTGCCAGGCGATGCCGAAGCGATAGGCGTTCAAACCCAGATCGCGCATCAGCCGGATGTCCTCCTCCCAGCACCGGTAGTGATCGGACGCCACATCGCCCGTGTCGCCGTTGGCCACGAGGCCCGGCGTGTGCGTGAACCGGTACCAGATGCTCTGGCCCGCGCCGTCGGCCAGCGGCGAGCCTTCGACTTGAAAGGCAGAGGTGGATGCTCCCCAGAGAAAGCTCTTGGGAAAACGGATGTCTCGTGCCATCAACGCTTCCTTTCGATCGTGATGTCCGCAGGCAGCTCGCGAACGACCGTCTCTCCGACCACAACTCCTCCCGGCGGCACCGTGAGGCCGCCGCCGATCCGCACCCTCACCGCCCCGCCCTGCTGCCGCATCGCGAGGTCCAGGGTACCCCATTTCGTGCGCAGTCCCTTGACCTCGATGCCCTCGCCGGCCAGCCAGGCATCCGGAACGCCGGCTCCGAGCACAAGACGGTCTTCCTCTTCGATAGCAAAGAGGTCCAGGACGGAACGCAGGAAGTCCGATCCGACCCAGCCGTGCGGCAGGTCGCCCAGGAACTTCGGCGCCCGCGGGTCGCGCCAGACCACCTCGGGCCACTGGTTCCAGGCCGGCGGAAGCCGGTCGGACAGAAAGAAGTCCATCAGCTCTTGAGCCCGGTCCCGCCAGCCGAGCCGCACGAAGGTGCCCACGGTCCGCCACTCGTACGGCGTGTACGCCTCCCATTCCTTCTTTCCATCCCGCCGCGCGACGAATTCCTTCCAATAGCGCTCGAAGGTGCGGTGCAGCTCCTTCTGAGGAAGGTCCTCGAGCTCGCCGGCCGGCTCCAGCGCGATCGTGGTGGAGGTAGCGTCGAAGTCGCCCAGGTCGGCCGAGCCGGGGATGAAATCGATTTCATGATCGGCGATCGTCCGGCGCAGCGAGGCCAGGAGGTCGGACCGGAATTCGTCCCGAATGACCGTCCAGCACGCTTGTTGGTCGGTTTTCCCGAGCGCTCCGGCCAGCTCCACGGCGTCTTTCAGACCGCGCAGCGCCCAGAAGTCGTCCCAATAGGAATGGACCGGCTTGCTCGAATATCCTTCGTGACTGATCGATTCGGGAAGCAGGCCGAAGTATCGCAGCTTGTCCGGCTTTCGATACTCGTCCGTGCGCCGCTGGTTGCGGAGCTGATCGATCCAGGCCACGGTCTTCTCGACGTGCGGCCACATCTGTTCGAGAAAGGCACGGTCGCGGGCATAGCGCCAGTGCTGGGCGATCAGATAGAGAAGCTCGCCGTGGCTGTCGTTCTCGGTCACCGGATCGGCGCCGCGGGAATCCACGCAGCAGGGGACCTTGCCGTCCGCGAACTGGAACGGCGCATACCAGGAGAGGAACTGGCGCACCTCCGGCTCGTGGCCCAGGCGCAGCAGGGCCGCGGAGGTCAAGGCGCCGTCGCGGATCCAGGATCTTTCATAGGATCGCGAGCCCGGCTGGATGGCCGGACCGTCGCGATGGATCAGGATCCATGCGAGCGTGCTTTTCATTGCCGCGACAAGATCGGCGGGGCCGCGGATCTCCACGCGCCCGAGCTTCTCTTCCCAGGAGCGAACTGTTTCCGCGAACGCGGTATCGATCGGAGGGATCGGCACGTCCGGATGGAAAGGAATCGAAAGGTCCGTCTCCCCCACCTCGCCCGGAGCCAGATCGAAATCCCAGGCGAGCGCCGCGGAGGCGTGCGCGATCGGATCGGAGACGCGCTCGGCCGACGGCAGTTTTCCCGACAGGAGATGTTCGACAACCTCTCCCTGATCGAACGTCGCCGCTCCGAATCCCGCTGGAGGCTGGAGAGGGATCACGGCCCTGCCATCCACCTGCACCGACCGGCCATCCCAAGCAATATCTCGAACCTCCGTCGCGCCGCCGGGCGCGTTGAGGAACTGCCACGTGGGATTGACCTGGAAAGACCGGACGGCGAGAAACAGACGCGCCGTCTTGTGTTCGGGTCCCTCGTTGCGCAGCCTGTACTGTGCGAAGAGGACCGACTTGCCAGCCTCGCCTGAAGCAAACGCGGTGATCTCCAGAGACAGGGGAGGACGGCTCCAGGTGACAGAGGGGATGGGGAGATAACCTTTTTCGAGCG
>DATANP010000238.1:0-6214 GCA_036266195.1 Thermoanaerobaculia bacterium
CAAAACGAGCCCGGAAGCCTCGCCTCAGGAGCAGGGCAGAGCCTGGGTATCCGTGACCGCGTCCGCCGAGATCCCCTGCAGGTTGACGTAGGTCTTCACCGCCCCGGTCTGGGTGTCCACGACCGTGACGACGAACTGCACGTTGGTGGTGGCCGCGAAGAAGACCCAGTAGTGGTCGGTCAAGGAGCAGCCGTCGATCACCTTGATCAGCATCTCCCAGTTGGACTCGTCGAAGAACCAGAGGACGCCCGAGTTGTCCGAGCCGCCCGGCACGACGCTGGCCTGGCCGGTCTCGCCGTCGGGCTTCGCCCAGTCCACCTGCACCCGGAAGCGGCCGCTCAGGAGGCAGAGCGTGTGCGCGTCCGCCACGCACGGACCGATCGGCCCGTTGGTTGCGGTGGTGGCCTCGTTCGAGTAGACCGAATTGCCGGAGTCGTTGAACGCCCGCACCCGGAAGACATAGCCGGTGGCCGGGTCGAGGCCGCCGACCACCGCGGTCGTGGTGTTGGCCGGCAGCGTCAGGATCTCCGCGTAGTTGCCGGTCAGCTCCTTCACCTCGACCTTGAAGCCGGTCTCGTCGGTGGAGTTGTCGGTCCAGTTGAGCCGGACCTCGGTCGTGGAGACCGGCGCGGCCGTGAGACCGGTGGGCGCCTTGGGCGCGAGCGCGAAGCCGCCGGGTTTGTAGAGGATCCAGATGCCGATCTTGTCGTCCTCGCCCAGCCGCCCGCCGCGGCCGTCGTCGTGGATGTAGGCGCGCATCAGCGCGTCGTCGAAGGAGGGGTTCTCGCAGCTCGGGTCCTCGCTGTCGGAGTCGCCGCAGGGATGGTTGAGGCCCAGGGTGTGGCCCAGCTCGTGCGCGAACAGCTCCTCGGCCGCCTTGCTCCCGCTGTGGCTCCGCTTGAAGAAGCAGGCGAGGCCGTCGTTGATCACCACGTCGGCGTTCGCCACCGGGTGGTAGGGCTCGCCCAGGTACTCGATGGTCTCCCCGCGGTACCAGGGGCCGCCGTAGGCGAGCACGCCGCCCGTGGAGCAGTTGAACGAGGGCAGCTCGTTGTTGAGATCGTTGAACAGGATCGCGTTGACCTGATCGTAGGTCTTGAGGCCGTTCTTGGCCGAGGTCTTGCCGCCGTAGGTGTAATTGATCGGGGTCTCGGG
This sequence comes from Thermoanaerobaculia bacterium, assembly GCA_036266195.1. Lineage (GTDB taxonomy): Bacteria > Acidobacteriota > Thermoanaerobaculia > Multivoradales > UBA5704 > DATMER01. Next base: position 1,156 of record DATANP010000238.1, read on the forward strand.
CTCGTTGTTCCAGTCCTTGAGGGCGGCCTGGAACTCGGTGAATCCGCCGCTCGCGAGGCCCGGCTGGCCGCCCTTGTAGGCCTTCCACTGCACGCTGCCGCCGGTGTCGAAGTTGAACCAGCGCAGGTGGTAGCCGTCGTCGGGGTCCGCGAAGAGACGGAAGTGGCCCAGGACATTCTTGATGCCGCTGTCCTGCACGAAGTAGTCGGCCGCGCTCCTGTTGTTCGCGGCCCGCTCGGCCACCCAGCGGGCGAACGAGTCGAAGTCGCGCAGGCGGTCGGCGCCGGGCACGGATTCGACGCCGGCCCCGGTCTGGCGGATCTCGCGGGCCTCGGCCAGGTCGCGCACGGCGAGCTGGTGCCCGGCCTCGCTGACCTCGTGGAAGGCGCCGAGCAGGAGGTGCATCACGCGGTACGAGCCGTCGCCGGTGGGCTCGAGGAACAGGAGCGCGCGCTCGTCTTTCTCGAACCGGGGCGCGCCGTAGATCTTGAGCGCCATCCCGTTCGGGCCGAGGCCGCCGGGCACGCGGACGGTCGCCATGCCGCCAATACCTTCAGGGATCGTTCCCTTGAGCACCTCTTCGACCTGGATCCTGTACTCAGTGATGGCCTGGCCGGCGTTCCGGCCGGCGGCGCGGTCCACCGACGCCACGCGGACCACCGCGGCCACGGGCGAGTCATCGACCAGGGATTCGTCAGAAACCATGACATAGCTGGTCGCCATCAGGGGCGCCCCGGCGAAGGCGAGCAGCGCAGACACCACTACACCGAAGGAAATACTACGAAGTCTCATGTCATCTATCTCCGAGTAAGACTGTCAGCCGGAGGAGCGCAAGGGTCCTGCGAGGAAACGAGGGGCGGGGACTCCTGAGCCAAGGCGCGACCGACCATGATCAACTGGCTATCTTCCAGCCCGCTCATTGTACACCGGACCGGTGCTAGGATGAGGTAGCTCTACCCGCTTGTCCCGAGGAGACCCATGCTGTCCACGCCGCTCCTGCTCCGCCGTGCCGTCCCCGTCCTGGCCGCCCTGCTCCTGGCTGTCCCGTCCCTGCGCGCCGAGACCTCGGCCAGGCCCTGGGACGACCCCGCCTTCGCCGCCGATGCGGCCGCGCTCTTCCGCGCCGCCTCGGGCCTGCCGGGCGAGCCGCAGGGAGGGATCGACATGATCCTCCTGGAGACGGTCTACTCGTTCGACGACGCCGGCCGGCAGACCTACACCCAGCGCATGGTCTACCGCTTCACCGACGGCTCGGCGCACGAGAGCTGGTCGGCCATGGAGCAGTCCTGGGCTCCCTGGCACCAGGACCGGCCCACCCTCCAGGCGCGGGTGATCACCCAGGACGGCAATGATGTGGCAGAGCACCGGCTCGACCCGGCGACGGTCACCGAGAACGCCGAGTCGCAGAGCTCGCCCGACATGTTCGAGGACGGCCGGGTGCTGCGCGCGCCGCTGCCGGCCACGGGCGCGGGAGCGGTGGTCGAGGAGAAGGTCACGGTGCGCGAGACCGCGCCGTTCTTCGACGGCGGCACCGTGGACTTCGCGAACCTCCAGATGGCCGTGCCCGTGCGCCACGTGCGCCTGGTGCTGGACGCGCCCGTCAGCCTGCCGCTGCGCTGGGTCGCCCGCCAGCTCCCCGGCATGGCGCCGGCCGAGCAGGTCGCGAACGGCCGGCGCCGGCTCACGTTCGCGGTCGACGACCTCGGCGAGTACGAGGAGGCCGAGGCCGGCCTGCCGCCCGAGGCGCCGCGCACGGCCTACGTGGCCTTCTCCACCGGCCAGTCGTGGGGCGACCTGGCGCGGCGGTACTCGGACATCGTGGACCGCACGATCCGCGGCGCCGACCTCTCCGCCTTCCTGCGCTCGGCCCGTTCCCAGGGTGCCCAGCCCGCCGCCTCGCAGGTCGAGACGATCAACGCCCTGCTGCACAAGCTCGGCAAGGAGATCCGCTACACGGGCATCGAGCTGGCCGAGGGCGGCCTCATCCCACGGCCGCCCGGCGAGACCCTGAAGCGCAGGTTCGGCGACTGCAAGGACAAGGCGGTGGTGCTCACCGCGCTGCTGCGCTCGCTCGACATCCCCGCCTACGTGGCGCTCTTGAACGCGGGCGAGGACGAGCAGGACGTCGAGGAGTCGCTGCCCGGCATGGGCGCCTTCAACCACGCGATCGTCATGGTGCCGGGCAGCCCGGCGGTGTGGATCGACCCCACCGATCCGTTCTCCCGCGCCGGCGAGCTGCCGGTCCAGGACCAGGGCCGCATGGCGCTCGTGGCCAGCCCCACCGCCACCGGCCTGGTGCGCACGCCCGAGGCCGCCTCGGCCGACAACCGCGAGACCGAGACGCGCGAGATCTATCTCTCCGATCTCGGCCCCGCCCGCGTCGTCGAGACCACCGAGTACTGGGGCGCCGAGGAGAACGACCTGCGCTCCTCCTACGCCGACGCCAGCAAGCAGGAGCTCCAGGAGGCGCTCGAGGACTACGTGAGCGAGACCTATCTGGCCGACACGCTCACGGGCCTCGACTACTCCGAGCCGGACGACCTCTCGCACCCCTTCCGCCTCCGCCTGGAGACGCCGGACGCCAGCCGCGGCACCACCGACGTGCGCGACGCGGCCGTGGCGGTCTTCCTCTCCAGCTTCGCGGACCGGCTCCCGGACGAGATCACGGGCGCTACCGATGAGGAGACCGACGAGGAGGAGACCGGGGACGCGGGTCCGCGGCAGAGCGACTACGTCTTCACCCGCCCGTTCCAGATCGAGGTGCGCTACCGCATCGTGCCGCCCGCCGGCTTCGCGCCGCGTCCGCTGCCCGCCTACCGCGCCCGCCAGCTCGGGCCGGCGAAGCTGGAGGAGGCCTACTCCGCCGACTCCGACGGCGTGGTCAACGCCACGCTCCGCTTCGACACCGGCAAGCGGCGGATCAGCCCGGCCGAGTTCGAGGCCCTGCGCGAAGGCGTCCGCAAGCTCTACGAAGAGAAGCCCGTCCTGATCTCCTACGACCAGGTGGGCGAGACCCATCTCGCGGCCGGCCGGGTGCGCGAGGCCCTGGACGAGTTCCGGCGCCTGGCGGCTCTGGAGCCGAAGAAGGCCCTGCCGCGCACGCGCATCGCCCGCGCCCTGCTCGCCGGCGGCCTGGGCGAGGCGGCGCGCCAGGAGGCCGAGCAGGCGGTGAAGATCGAGCCCAATCTTTCCAGCACTGCGGCCTACGCCTGGGTCACTCTGGGCTGGATCCGCCAGCACGACGACCTCGGCCGGCGCTTCGGCAAGGGCTACGACCGGGCTGGCGCCATCGCCGCCTACCGCAAGGCCAAGGAGATCGACGCCACCCAGGCCGAAGCGCGGGCCGACCTCGCCATCCTCCTGGAGCACGACGCCAGCGGTGAGCGCTACGCCCCGGGCGCCGACCTCGCGGCCGCGATCGAGGAGTACACCGGCATCGAGGACGAGCTGGCGGACCTGGGCCTCGCCAACAACCTGGTCATCGCCCTGATGTGGGCCCAGCGCTTCGACGACATGAAGACCCGGCTCGACGCCATGGACGGCGCGGACGGCCGGGCGGCGCTCAAGCTCGTGGCCCTGGCCGCCACCGAGGGCACGGACGCGGCGCTGCGCAGCGCCGAGCGCGCCTTCGCCGACGGCAACGCGCGCTCCGAGGCCCTGTCCGGCGCCGGGCGCAACCTGATGCTCCTGCGGCGCTACCCGGAGGCGGCGACCCTTTTCGAGGCCGCCGGCCGCCAGTCCTCGAACGCCGCGGCCCTCCTCGGCATGGCCGAGCTGCTGCGCAAGGCGAAGCGCTACGAGGAGCTGAGCTTCGAGCAGAAGGACCCGGCGAGCACGGTCAAGCGGCTCAGCACCCTGGCCGCCGGCTCGGTTTCCGGCGAGGACAGCAGCGCGCGCTATGCGGCCCTCGTCAGCCGCGAGATGACCGGCGACCTCGCGGGCCCGGAGGCGCGCAAGGAGTTCTGGGAGGGCTTCGAGTCCGGCTTCAACGAGGCGCGGCGCGCGGCCCGGGCCGCGAACCTGCCGCTCTCCGTGGCCATGGACCTCGGTCTCGCCGTGCTGCGGCCCACGGTCTCGGGCGACGACGCGGTCGGCTACCGGGTGGTCATGACCTCCTCCGTGGCCGACCGGGTGCGCAACGTCGCGTTCCTGATCCCGGAGGACGGCGAGTACCGGATCGCGGCCACCGGCAAGGCGCTCGCCACGGTCGGCAAGGAGGCATTGCGGCGGATCGACCGCAACGACCTCAAGGGCGCGCGCCAGTGGCTCGACTGGGCCTACGACGAGGAGGCGACGCGCAAGGGCTCGGACCCCGACACCAACTCGCCGTTCCTCGACCTCTGGAGCCGCGGCGCCGAGGCCGACGCCGAGCAGGCGCGCTGCGCCGCGGCCAGCCTCATGGCCTGGGACGACATGCCGGGGCCGACCCTGCCGATCCTCACCGCCTGCCGGCAGTCCGCGGCCGAGGGTCCGCGCCAGTCCGTGTTCGACCGCGCGCTCCTCTCGGCCTACCGCGGCCTGGGCCAGGACGCCGAGGCCGCCGAGACCGCCGGACGGCTTCAGGCAACCGCGCCCGACTCGATCTTCCTCTACGGCGCCCGCGTGGCTTCCCTGCTGCGGCTCCAGCGCTGGGACGACGCGCGCCGCGCGGCCGAGGCCCGGCTGGCCCGCCTGCCCGACGACCTCGCGGCGCAGCAGACCCTGGTGGACCTCGCCCTGCGCCAGGGGGATTTCGACGCCGCCGAGTCGATCCTCCAGCGCGCCGCGGACGCCGGCCGGGCGGACGCCGACGTCTACAACCAGATGGCCTGGATCCAGCTCTTCCGCGGCAAGGTGGACGACCATACCGTGGAGCTGGCGCAGCGCGCCGCCAGCCTGAGCGGCTACAAGTCCTACAACGTGCTCCACACCCTGGCCGCGCTCTACGCCGAGCAGGGCAAGACCGCGGAGGCCTACCGCCTGATCCTCCAGGCCCTGGAGGTCAAGGGCGGCGAGCCGGACGACTCCGACTGGTACGTGTTCGGCCGGCTGGCGGAGAGCTACGGCCTGCCCGACGCCG
>DATANP010000239.1:0-17713 GCA_036266195.1 Thermoanaerobaculia bacterium
TCGGCGCCGGCACGCCGCGCTGGGACGATTTCACACGCAGGAGCCAGGGCGATCGGCGGCAGCTCGCGCCCGGAGCCTTTCTTGGACGCCTGCCGCAGCGGCTTCTCGCTCATCCGCGAGGCGGGGCCCTGGCGGTCGTCGGCCACGTGGAGCGAGCCTGGGGCTTTTCGTTCGCGTGGCCCGGCGCCGGGCCGCAGGTCTCTGCCTTCGAGAGCACCTTCCGGCGCCTGCTCGACGGCAAGCCGGTAGGCTGGGCCATGGAGGTCTTCAACCAGAGATACGCCGAGCTGGCCTCCGATCTGGCGGCGGAGGTGGAAGCTCTCGGGTTCGGCAAGCGGCTCGACGAGACCCGGCTCGCCGATCTGTGGACCGCCAGTCACGACGCCCGCAACTACATGATCATCGGCGATCCGGCGGTGCGGGTCGCCGCGGAGGCACAACATGAAAACTGATCGGTTCTCCCCGGTGCTCGCCTGGACCGCCGCGGTCCTGCTGGTCGTCCTCGTTCTCGCGGCCGGCAGGCCTGCCGCCAGTCAAACCTTTACATACCGTTTCGATTCGACGCCCGCTCCCGAGGCTCCGTCCAAACGGTTGGCCCAGGAGCTTGCCGGACAGATCGAGAAGGTTCGCAAGGCGTTCGCCGCGAAACGCCTCAAGCTGCACACCGTGACAGGCAAAGCGGGCGCGCAGGGCTATCCCGTTGACGAGGTGTCCAGCCTTGTCACCTACACCCGGGAGGATGTCGACCAGGCCATTGCGGCGGTCGGAGAGCCGGGGCTGCAGGCTCTGCGCGCCTGGTCGGCCAAGGAGATGCGGAGCGTCCAGAATGAGCTGCCGGCCGCCTCCAGCATCATCTTCTCCAGTCTGAGCACCCCTCGTGCCATCGCCGTAATCGCGAGCCTCGAAGCTCCGCCTCTGCCGCGGCTCGCCGCCGCCCCGAAGCCGGAGACGATCAGCGCCGAAAAGGCCGACGCGCTGCTGGACCGGGTGGGCGCGGTGATCGAGCGCATCTTCTATCTTGCTTCGCATGACGACCTCGAGGTGACGCTCTGGGTCGGCAGCACGCCTCCGACGGGAATCCAGTTCAGCTTCTGGGCGCAGGGCAGGGTCAAAGAGGATTCGACAGCGCCGATCATCATCCGGACCAACGGCACGAAGAGTCATGTCCTGCGCGGCGAATATGAATACAACGCCACCTGGACCGATGGAGCGGTGACCGATCGGATCCGGTATCCGAGCCCGGCCGGCGTTCAGGGAGCGACCGCGAGCGAGCGGCTGGACCTGGTCAATGGCAACGGTTTCTTCTGCTGCCGCTTCAACGAGCACTACTGCCATCATGTGGAAAGCCCGAAAGAGTGCCGCTGAGCTGGAGGCGCGAAAGCGTCGCCGCTGGACCTTCCTGGCCGGCGCGGGCCTGGGATGGGTCCTGGCGCAGCTCGCCGGCATGCTGCTGAGCGCCGAGTTGCAGCCCCTGCGGCTCGTCTTCCTGCCGCTCTCGGCGCTCGCCGGAGGTCTGGCCGCTCTCGCCGGCACAACCCGGGACAACATCCACCGGCGACACCTGCGGGCGGCCCTCGCGGCGCTGGCGCTCGGCGTGGTTCTGCTGCTCGGGCTGTACCTGCGGTTCGCGAAGCAGGTCGGCTATGGCGCTCACAGCGTCGCCTATCTCGTGGGCACGTCGCGGTCGGGAGTCTGCGACTGCTCCGCCGACGATGCCCGCTGCATCGAGGAGATGGGGCTCGCCCCCAGCAGGTTCCAGTCCTGCTGGAACGGCATCTGGGCCGTCAAGCTCGCCCTGGCGCTCTCTTACCTCCTGACTCTCGGGAGCGCCGGAACGGCCGCGGGCCTCCTGATGGCTTCGGCGAGGCCGCGGCACCCAGGCGCCCCCCAGGGCTACATCGATTTCGATGTCTGGATCGATCAGAAACCCGACGGCCTCTATCGCGCGAAGGCGTGGAGCGGCGCGGCGGGCTTCGAGGCCACGGAAACCTTTTCTCTCCCCTCCTCTCTCGCGGGCGGCGGTCTCTTCGCTGCCGGAAGCGGCGCGCTCCGGGGAGGGCCCGGTGCGGAAGACACCGACGGAGCCAGTCCGGAGCAGGTCGGGGGCGAGCTGTTCCGCACGGTCTTCCAGGGCGAGCTGCGAAAGGCTTTTCAAGGCTGTCTCGCCAAGGCCCGGGGCGGCCCCGGTCTGCGGATCCGCCTGCGGCTCAACGACGTCCCGCAACTGGCGGGGCTGCCCTGGGAGTATCTCTACGACGCCGCGGGCCACGGTTTCCTGGCGCTCTCCGCCCGCACTCCGGTGGTGCGCTACCTGGAGCTGAGCGAGGGGCTCGGCACACTGCAGGTCGAGCCGCCGCTGCGGGTGCTCGCCGTGATCTCGACCCCTAAGGGCTACCGCGATCTCGCCGAGGCGGACGAGGAGTGGCGGCGGCTTGGGGTGGCCCTGAAACCGCTTCGCGAGAGCGGCCTGATCGAGCTCGAACGATTGGAGCGTCCGACTCCCGCGGCCCTGGAGGCACGGCTGCGGAGCGGCCCGCCGGTGCACATCTTCCACTTCGTGGGCCACGGCGGCTGGAGCGCGCTGCGCGACGAGGGCGTGCTGGTGTTCGAGGACGAGGAAGGCAACGGCCTGCCCGTGGGCGGACCGGGTCTCGCCTATCTCTTTCAGGACCACCCGTCGCTGCGCCTGGCCGTGCTCAACGCCTGCAACGGCGCCCGCGGCTCGCACGAGAACGCCTTCGCCGGCACCGCCCAGGTGCTCGTCCAGCGCGGCGTTCCGGCGGTGATCGCCATGCAGGCCGAGGTCATGGACGAGACGGCCTGCAGCTTCGCGGAAAAGTTCTACCGCGCCCTCGCCGCCGGCCTGCCGGTGGACGCCTGCGTCGGCGAGGTGCGCCGGGCTCTCGCCGCCGAGCACAACCCGGAATGGGGCACGCCAGTGCTCTACCTCCGCGCCCTGGACGGATGCCTTTTCGATTTCAAGGGCGGAGGACTAAACCCTCCGTGGAAACCCGAGATCTATCGGGTTTGACGAGATCAAAAACCCAATGGAAAGGAGAAGACAGTGATCAACAACGATTCCAACGCACCCCAGCCGTCTCCCGCCGCCAAGGCCGATCGCGAAGATCCCACGCGGAAGCCCATCGAGACAGGGGCCGATGGCGGCGGCACGACCACCGATCCGGCCGCCTCGGACAGGAAGCCGCCGGGCGTCTCCGATCTCGACCTCCTCCTCGGCTGATGTCCGCCGGACCGGGCCCGCCGGTTTTCGCGCCGGGCCCGGTCCGCCTCAGCGGCGCTCGCCTCGCCATTCTCCCTGGAGCACGAAGCCGGCCCAGTAGTAGGGAGCGCGAAACCGCGGCTGGCGCCGGATCGAATCCTGGGCCGCCCGCAGGGCCGCGGCCGGCGAAAGGTCCTCGACCAGCATGCCGCGGTAGAAATGCCGCATCAGGTCGACCGTCACTCGGTCGTTGACGTTCCACAGGCTCACCAGAACGCGCTCGGCGCCGGCATAGAAAAACCCGCGGGTCATCCCCATCATGCCCTCGCCCCGCACGTCGCGACCCAGGGCCGACTGGCAGGCGCTCAACACCACCAGGTCCGCCCGCAGGTCCAGCTTGTAGATGTCGGCGAGATGGAGAAAACCGTTCGCCTCGGGCCGGCCGCGCGGATCGATCTGGGCGAGCACCAGCCGGCCCCCACCCGGATCGCCGGAGGTGAACGAATGGTGGGTGGCGAAATGCAGGAAGCTGTAGTCCCGCAGGGGGCTGGCCAGGACGGTCGCGCGAGTCGCCTCGGGGCCTTGCACCAGGAGCTTCGGACCAGGCGCGAGATCCAGGATGTCCGCGGCCTCCTGCCGTGTGTAGGAGAGCCGTTCGAACCGGTCGCCGAAGGCGGGATCGGCCAGCACCCAGAGAGTCTTCGGTGCTCTCGGCCGGCCGGCGACCTCCTGGCGAAGCCTGCCGAGCACCGACGCCGACGGCAGGCTGACGATCTCGTGACCGGCGACCAGCGGCTCGCCGCTGCCCGGTTCGGAGAGAGCGGCAAAGGGCAGGCTCTGAAGAATGCCGTCGCCCACCACCACCAGCCGCTTGCCTCGCATCTCAGAGGCGACGGGATCGAGGAGCATCCGGCTCAATGCCGCGAGCTCCGGCCTGGCGGAGCGCTCGGCCTTGGAGCTGTAGCTGCGGGCGAGCCGCTCGCGGACAGGTCCGGCCAACCGCTCGATCCCGGCCCGTCCCGGCAGCTCGAAGCTTTTGAGCGAACCGGGTGTGACGGCCCAGAGGAAGCTCCTCGCCTCGCCCAGCCGGTACTCCAGCAGCAGGGTGTCGCGGTCGAGCAGGCCGTGCCGGATCTCGGCGGCGCTCCACGGCTGCGGCTGGGTCAGCGCGGCATAGCGCGGATCGCTGGCGCGCAGGCCGGCGCGCACCCGGTCGAGATCCTCCCATCGGCGCCCCAGCTCCTCCTCGACTCGTCGCAATTGTGCCGGGGGCTCGGAGCTCGCGGCAAGGCTCGTCTGGAGCGAGACCAGCGCGTCGATCTCGCTCTCGAGCGTCCGCTCCCGGGCGCGCAGCTCCGGCGCGCCGCTCGGGATGCCGATGCCGGCGGCGGCCAGGCCGTCGAGCAGCGAGCGCGCGAGCGACCGCTCGCTGACCTCCAGGGCCGCGGCGTCGTGACCGGCCGCGGGCGCCTTGCGATGCATCTCCATCAACAGATCGATCAGATGATCATAAAGGTCCTGCTGAGTGCCGAAGAACTCGGCCCGGGTGTTCGGGCTCTCCTGGCTGAAGCGGTACCGCTCGACGGCGTCAAGGGCTTCCTGCATGAGACCGCGGGCCGCGTCGAGACCGCCCCGGCGGCGCAGCACCTGGGCCTTCCCTTCCAGCGCCAAGGCCGTCTGCGGCGGATCGGCGAGATTCCGGAACAGGTCGATGGCGCGGTCGAAATGGCCGAGCGCCTCCGCATCGCGGCCGGTGGAGGCTTCCTGCCGGGCGAGATTGTTGAGGCAGCGCGCCTCCTCGCGGGCATCGCCGAGACCGTGGAAGATCGGCAGGGCCGCCGCATAGGCTCGGCGGGCGTCTTCCATCCGGCCGAGCTGGCGCCAGGCCACGCCGAGGGAGGTCTGCGTGACGGCCCACCCGCGGGTTCCCGGCTCACGCAGCGCCAAGGCGTCCTCGAAGGGCTTCAGAGCCTCGGCGGGCCGTTCTTCCTGCAGAGCGAGAAGCCCCAGGGCATTCAGGGCCCTGGCCTCTCCGTCGCGGTCCTTCGCCTGGCGGAAGAGGCCGAGCGACTCCTGAAACCGGTCGCGGGCCCGAGCCGCCTCTCCAAGATAAAGGTGGTGGTGTCCCAGCTTGAGCAGAAGGTCGGCTCGATCGCCCGCATTGTCGTCCGGCCGCCAGAGGGCGAGCGCCCGGTCATAGGCGGAGGCCGCCTCGTCATAGCGCCCGCGCAGATCGAGTGCATGGCCCAGCGTTCTCAGGGTGAAAGCCTCGCCGGTACGGTTTCCGAGCCGCTGCCGCAGAGCCAGGGCCTGCCGGAAATCGCCGATGGCGCCGTCGAGATCGCCGAGCGCGAAGCGCATCTCGCCTGCCCACTGCCGCATCGTGGCCACGGAAGCCGGTTCGCCCGCGAAGAGCGGCTCGGCCCGCGTAAAAGCCTGGAGCGCCGCTTCGTTCTCCTGGAGGCAGTTGCGTAGGAGAAGCCCGAGGCCATAGAAGGCCTCGCCTCGCCGGCGTGGCAACCCGAGCTCCGCGAACCGTCGTTGCGCGCTCTCATAGACGGCCACGCCGGCGCGGCATTGCTCCGGGTCCCGGGTCAGGCGCAGCGCATGGCCGCGGGCCAGCTCGGCCTCCGCCAGCACCCGCCGGCGGTCCGCCGCGGTGGCCGACCGCTGCTCGACCAGCCGGAGATCGCAAGGTCCCTGGAAACCGGCGGGCAGCTTCAGCTCGACGCGGTGCTCGCCCGCAGCCTCGGCCACCCAGTGCAGCTCCTCGGCCGGCGGGGGAAGAACACCTTTCGCGCTGAGACGGTCGGCCTTGAGGAGCTGCCGTCCATCGGGACCGGACAGGATCAGAACGACGTCTCCAGACTCCTGGCCGGCGACGACATGGAAATAATCACCCTTCCGGGCGACGACCCGCAGGACCGGCGAGGCCTTCTCGCCGCGGCAGCCGAGGCCCGGGAGCAGGAGCAGGCAGAGGCCAAGACCTCGGATCCGTGCCCTGGCCGTCTCACTCCCCCGTCACGCGCAGGAGCTGCGTCTGGAGGACCCTGTCCGCGCGCCCGCCGGAGCCGTCCGACAGCTCGAAACGGTAGCGGCCGGGAGGGAGCGGCTCGCGGAGCTGGATCGTCAGGGCGAAGTCCTCGTCCGGCCGCAGCTTGTAGGACCACAGCTCCTTGCCGCCTTCCTCGCGGAGCGTCAGGCGATAGACCGGCAAGTCGCCGGCAGGATGGAACACGAACATCCAGGGTCCGGTGGACGCGCTCAGCGTCCTCTCCTCGGAGGCCGAAACGCGTTCGCTGTCCGCGAATTCGACGATGGGAGCGTCGGGCTGGGGAGCCCGCAGCGCCGCCAGCTCGCTCTGCTGGCGCACGTTCCACGTGCCCAGGCCGACGAAGGCCACGAAGAACAGCGCGGCCAGGGTCCTGGGCACGCGGAAGCCCGAGGACCGCGTCCGCGGGGCATCGGAGATCTTCACGACGTTCTGCGGCGCCGGCTCGAGCCGCGGACGGAGCAGGCGCCAGGCCGCGTCCGACTCCAGCTCGCGGTCCGCTTCCGTGCCGCCGTCCGGCTCGGCGAATGCCGCGGCGGCCGCGGACAGATCGAAGCAGTCGCGGCAGCGCGCCAGGTGCTCCTGAAGGCTCGCCTCCTCCTCGGCCGGAAGCTCGCCGCGGTGATAGGCGAGCCAGCGGTCGGGAGACGGATGGTCCCCCGGCGCCGGAGACGCGTCGATCAGCTCCAGGAGCGTGTCACGGAATTCCGATGAGCTTTCTCCCACGTCTACCCCTTCGCTCAGAATTCTATCGTCCCAAACGTATGGTGCAGCTTGTCCCACAACCGTTGCCGCGCCTGGAACAGATGGGCCTTGACGGTCTCCGGAGAGATCCGGAGGGCGGCGGCGATCTCCTGGATGCTGCGCTCCTGATACACATACAGCTCCATGCACAGACGCTGCTTGGGGGCCAGCTCGCCGATCGCCTGCCGCAGGGCCTCCAGCCTCTCCTGCTGCACGGCACGGTCGAGCGGCGAGCCCGCGGCGGACGGCGAGGGGAACGGTACCGAAGTCGACGGCTCCGGAGCCTCGGACGTATCTCCGAAGGAGACCTCCGGGGCCGCCTGGGGGCCTCCCGGCTGGCGGTCGCGCCAGTGCCGGTAGACGTTGACGGCGATCCGCAGCACCCACCCCTCCAGCGAACCTTCTCCCCGGTAGCCCTCCAATCCTTGATAGATCCGCAAAAACACCGCCTGGGTTAGGTCGAGCCGCTCCTCGGAAGAAAAAACCTTCTTGGCCAGGAAGCGCTCGACCCGCGGCCGGAAGTGGCGGAAGATCCGTTCGAAATTCCTCTCGCGATCGGTGCCCCGCTGAAACTCGAGCACCGCGCGGACGATCTCCTCCGGCCCGGCGCGCGGGCTGTCGTCTTCCACGGGCCGTATCTGCTCGTCAGGCCTCATCGCGGGCTCCCGATCCATCATATCCGCTCGAGCCGCACGATCCCGGAGAAGCGCCGGAACCCCTCGCGCACCCGCTTCGGATAGAACCGTCCGACCGCGTTCCAGAGCCAGGCCAGCTTCATCGTGCGGTTGAGACGATGAGCCTCCTCCCACATCGACCGGTACTCCGCCTCGCGCCAGCCGTAGGGCTTGAAGAACTCCGTCCCCTCGGCCGGAGCGAACTGGAAAGGCGCGCCGCTCGCGGCAAGGCTCTTTCCCCAGGTACGCTCCATGCGCTTGAGAAGCTGCGGGCTGCTGAGATCCATGATCCATTCCGCGAAGCTCGGCTGCGCATGGAGATCGGTGGCGAGCGATGCCACCTGCTCCGGCGTCAGATAGATGAGCAATCCCTCCGTGGCCACGATGGCTCGCGACGACTCCGCGCCGAGCCGGGAGAACAGGGCCCGGCGCGCCTCCAGATCCTTGAGATCCGTGACCACCGCTTCATAGCGGCAGACGGGCTTCTCCTCCCGCAGCGTCTCGGTCTTGTAGTTGAGGATACCGGGCAGATCGACGTCCACCCAGTGAAGCGACGCCGGCAGCGGCAAGCGCCAGGGCCGGGCATCCAGACCGGCGGCGAGATTGACCACGAGGCCCACGTTGCGATCGCGGACGGCGGCGAGGATGAGCTCGTCGAACAACGCCGTCCGCACGATCATCGGCCAGGCGTAGGCGCGGCCCTTGGGCATTGCATCCAGGATCTGGCGCCCGCGCTCGCCCGCCAGCCGGTCCGCGAACGGATCGCGGAAGATCGCGTCCGGGCGGGCGGTCTCCATGGCGCGATAGACAGCTACCCACCGGGCGGTATCCGAGATATTTTCAATCGCCATGACCGAAGATGATACCGCGGATTCAGCGGCACCGGCTTCAGCTCATTGCGGCGGCGAGACCGGCCCCGAGATCTCCGAGCGTCCGTATGGGGAGAGGTAGTCTTCGCGTGGCACGACGGGCGCGTTGGGATCGTCGCCCGGTTCCCGTACCGCCGGCAGGATGTACCTGGGAGTGAGGAGTGACGCTTCGGCTGAGCCCTTGCTGCTGAAGTTGCCGGCGAAGGTGGCGACCACGAGGTCGAGATCCGGGACCACGGTCACGGTCTGACCGCCGGCGCCGGTGGCGTAGAAGGCGTGCACCGTCCGATTCTTGTACGGGTAGTCGATGCCCCACCAGAGATACCCGTAGGTAACGTTGCGCAGGTGATACAAGGACGCCGAGGCGCGAGCCACGAAATCGCGGCTGAGGATCCTGCGGCCTTCCCACGTCCCGCCATTGAGCATGAGCTGCCCGAACTTCATGAAGTCGCGCGGGAGAAGCTGCACGCCGCCGCCACCGTAGGGATTTCCCGCGGGATCGATTGGCCATCCGTAGCGGTCGATCTTCATGGGAGCACCGAGCAGCCGGTCGAAGGTGTCCAGCGGAAATTCACTCGTTGCGCGGCCCAGGACGCCGAGAGCGAGGTTCGGGTTGCTGCTGCAGTAGACGGCTTTCTCCCCAGGCGCCGAAGCCATCGGGACTTTCAGCGTGAAGCGGTAGTAATCCGGCTCCTCCTCCTGATTGATCATGATCTCTTCGCCGCCGGGCGCCTCGGGATTGGTGTCGTCGCAGAAGTATCCGGACGACATCGTCAAAAGGTGCTCGAGAGTCATGGCCCGCTTCCGCGGGTCGAGATCCGCCGGAAACTCGCCTCCGTTCATGGCCTTGTAAACCGGAGTCGACAGCGCGAGCGGCGCTCCGGTTTGCATGGCGGCGCCGACCAGCGTCGCCGTCACACTCTTGGCCGCCGAGCGGGTCTCGTGCAGCTTGTCGCGGTGCTGACCGTGGAAGTACTCCTCCAGGACCAGCTTTCCATGCCGCGCGATCAGAACGCCGTGGATCTCGGGAGTGTCCACCGACTCCATCGGCATATCGAGGATCCGCTGGATGAGCTTTTCGATGCCCGCGCGATCGATGCCCACCTCGTTGAGGCTCCCGGTGGGCCAGCCGTCATCCCGCGCGAGCGGCGGACGGTATTCATAGCGCGCCGGGTTCTTGCCTCGGGGATAGAAATCGCTGTCATCGCCGTCGCGCCTGAAATCGTAGGACCCTCCTCGAAAAGGAAAGGAGAGGGTGATCACTTCATTCTCCGCGTCATACGTCCCGCTGGCCGCTTCTCCCTCCTCGGTCTGGCCTGGACGTTTCCCGATGAGCTTCACGACGTTGCCCTCTCGAACGATGCGATCGACGCCCAGCCAGGCGCCGAAGTCACGCTCGGGATTGCGCAGGAAGACGCCGATCGTGCCGTCCGGCCGCTTCCGCGCCAGGAGATAAAAGGTGAACGTATCCTCGAAGGGCACGACCTGTCCGCTCCATCGGTTCGGACCATTCGGCTTCAGGCGGACCGGCGAGACGAACTTGCCGCCCGCGTTCTGACCCATTCCGTTCGGTGGATACCAATGGCCGGCAATGTCTCCGCCATCCTGCAGCCGGCCTCGAAACGAGCCCTCGCCATTCGGAAGATCGAACGACAGCTCGCCTTTTTCGATAGCGACGGGCACCGTCCGCCCGACGATCTCCGCGGAGTACTTCGCATCGGTCCGTTGAATCACCAGGAGACCGCGCGCGTCCGGCCCGAACCTCCGCTTCGCCTTCCACAGGCCCACGAGCTCGTCCGTTGAATCAGCGGAAAGGGCTGCCGCGATCAGCAGGAATGTGATCCACAACGCTTTGATCTTGATCATGGCTACTCCGTGCGCAACACCGACAGGGGGTCCACGCGCGCGGCTTGCATCGCGGGACGCAGGCATCCCGCCACGGCGGTCACGAAACAGAGCACCGCGGCGGCGATAATCGTGAGCGGATCTTCCGGTCGCACTCCGAAAAGCAGCGCGCCCATGCCGCGCGCGGCGGCGTAACCCACGGCAACTCCGATCACGGCTCCGGCCAGCGCGAGCGCCAGCCCCTCGCGCAGAACCAATCCGAAGATTTCCCGGGTCTGCGCTCCCAGCGCCCGGCGCACGCCCAGCTCCTGGGCTCGCTTGGACACAGTAAAAGTGAGCAGTCCATGAATGCCGAGTCCCGCGATCAGCAGCGCGATCGCCGACAGGGCTCCGAGCAGCCGGAGCTGCGTCACGCGCGGCGCGGTCTCCTCGGCAACGATCTCCGCCATCGTGCGCACGTCGGAGATCGGCTGCTCCGGGTCCGCGGCCTTGACGATCTCGCGAATCCCCGGCAGCAGGCCGCCCGCACCCTCCTCCATCGGCGCCGCGGTGCGCACCACGAGGTCCTTGGGGATGTAGCCGATGATCGCGCCATCGTCCACCTGCTGATACGGCAGGTAGATCTGGGGCTCGCTCGGCCGTTCCAATCCGCGCACCCGCACATCTCCTACCACTCCCACGATCGTGCGCTCGGCGAAGGCCAGACGGAAACGTTTTCCAAGAGGGTCCTCGTTGGGCCAATTCGGCCAATACCGTTTCACGAACGACTCGCTCACCACAGCCACGAACGGCTGGTCGCGCGAGTCGGTCGCCGCCACGTCGCGTCCGCGCCGCAGTGGAATGCCGAGCGTCGCGAAGTAGCCCGGCGTGAGGTAGCGCAGGCTCACGCTGTTCGAGTCGTCGACGAGAACCTCCTCGCCGGTGAACGACACCGGCCAGATCCCGCCGCGATGGGACATCGGCAGACCCGTGACGTACGCGGCGCTTTGCACTCCCGGGAGCGCGCGCACGTCCTCCAGAATGCGCTCGTAGAACTGCGCGCGCTGGACGACCGCGTCGTACTTGGGCAGCGGCAGCGTCGTGCGCAGCGTGAGAACGTTGTCGGCCACGAACCCGGGATCGACCGCCTGGATCCGCCAGACCGCGCGGATGAGAAGGCCCGACAGGATGAGCAGGACGACCGACGCCGCGACCTCGACGACCACGAGCATGGCGCGCAGCCGCTGCGTGCGTCCGCCGGCGGTGCGCGTTCCACCGCGCAGCGCGTCGAGCCCGCTGCTCCGCCCCGCCCGCAGTGCGGGAGCCAGGCCGAAGACGAAGCCGGTGAGCAGGACGAACCCCGCGGCGAACGCGAGGACGCGCAGATCCAGCGACGCCTGCTCCGCGATCGGAAGCGTGCTCGGGACGAGCCGCGCGAGCAGCGGCATGCCCGCAACCGCGGCGGCGACCCCGACCACCCCGCCAATGAAGGCGATACCCAGGGTCTCGGTGACGAGCTGGCGCACCAGCCGGTCGCCGCCGGCGCCGAGCGCCGACCGCACGGCCAGCTCGCGCTCGCGATAAGCGCCGCGGGCCAGAAAGAGGCTGGCGAGGTTGGCACAGGCGAGGAGCAGGATGCAGAGCGCCGCGCCGCAGAGAGCGATCAGCAACAGGCGCGCGCGCTCCGAAAGCTCGTCGCGCAGCCCGAGCACCAGGGCGCCGATGCCCTCGTTGTCCTTGGGATATTGCCGCTCGAGGCGGGCGCTCACGACCGCCAGCTCCCGGCGGGTCTGCTCGATGGAAACGCCGGGACGCAGGCGGGCAAGGACCTCGAGGAAGGTGTCGCTGCGGTCCTCGAAATTGTCTTCGCGCAGGACGAGCGGCATCCAGGCTTCGATGGAGCGGTTCGGGAACTGGAACAGCGCCGGCATCACCCCGATCACCGTGTGCGGCACACCGTCGAGCCGGACCGTCGTACCGATCACATTCCGGTCACCGCCGAACTGCGACTGCCAGAACCCATAGCTCAAGAGAACGACCTGCCCAGCGTCCCGCGCCGTGAAAACGCGTCCGATCAGCGGCGAGACACCCAGGAGAGGCAGCACCTCCGGCGTCGCCTGCACGGTCTCCAGCCGGCGCGGATCGCCGGCGCCCACGAGGTTCGCGGCGTGGAAACAGTACGCGCCCATGCCGGAAAACGAGGAGGTCATCGCTTTCCAATCGCGATAATTCGCGGGAGATACCTCGTTTCTGCCCACCTCGTTGCCCTGCCACAGCTTCACGAGCCGGTCGGAGTCGGCATAAGGCAGCGGCCGCACGAAGACGAAATCCGCGACCGAAAACACCGCGGTGTTCGCTCCCACGCCGAGCGCGACGACCAGCACCGCGGTGAGCGCGAAGCCCGGCGTGCGCCGCAGAGCGCGCGCGGAGTAGCGGAGGTCCTGCCAGAGAACATCCCAGTGGACCGCGAGCGCATTGGGGATCACGTCCGCGAGCGCCGCCAGAAGGATTTTCAGCGAGACCAGCGGGCCGGAGATCTCACCCGTCCGCTCGGCGAAGGCATAGCAGAGCTCGTCGCGATACTCGACCCGGAAGAACGCGGGATAGAGGCGCAACAGCGCACGATAGAAGCGCATCACGCCGTCTCGGGTTTGAGCCCTTTCGCACGGGCCATCCGCACGAGTTGGGACAGGCGGCTCATTTCGGCGCGCGCGACCGCGATGCCGAATGGAGTGAGGCGGTAATACCGCCGCCGTGGATCGTCGCCCGCCGCGCGCCTCCTGGTGACCTCGGCGATAAGGCCCTGCTCCACCAGGCGCGCGATCGAGCGGTAGAGCGTGCCGGCGCTCAGACGCAGCTTGCCCTCGGTACGCTCTTCGACGTCCTGGATGATCGCATAGCCATGGCGTTCCTCCTCGAAAAGCGCGAGGAGGATGTGGAAGGTCGTGGGGGGAAGCGGCAGAAGCTGTTCGATGACCTCGGGATCGTCCATGCCTCCACTATAGCCACTGTGGCTATAGCCGTCAAGTGCATAGTGGCAGAGGGCCGGATCGCCCACCTGGCGCGCCTTCTTTAGTCAAACGTTGACTTCAGTCCTTGGCTTGACATTGAAAAGCGTCCCATTGCTGGTCGGCCCCGGTTAGCGAAGTAGATTGTACCTCAGAGCCCGGAGAGCGATTGGAGTATAATCCCATCCGGAGCCGCCGCGATGAACGCCTTCGAGCGACAGGTAAGAGCCTTGATCTATGCCCGTTTCCAGGAGAGGCTCGTGCCACCCTCTCCTGTGGACCTGGCCAAAACATTGAACGTCTCGCTTGCCGAGGTCTCCCAGGCGTTGCAGGCTCTGGCTGACGAGCACTGCCTTGTTCTCCTGCCCGGCACCGACTCGATCTGGATGGCTCACCCGTTTTCCGGCATTGAGACCGACTTCCTTGTCACGGTCGGTGACCGGAAATGGTTCGCGAACTGCGTCTGGGACGGGTTGTCGATCCTCGCGCTGTTGGGTGACGGCTCGCTCGACACGCACTCGCCGGCCACGGGTGAAGCCTTGCGTTTCGAAGCGTCCGGCGGCACCGTACAGGGCGAGGGAATCGTCCACTTCCTCGTTCCGGCGCGTCACTTCTGGGACGACATTGGCTACACCTGAGCCAACATCGCCGCCTTCCGGTCGGAAGGCGAGTTGGAAGGCTGGCTCAACTCAAAACAGCTCGAACGCGGCGCGGTCGTCGCGCCTCAGACGGTCTACGCGCTGGGTGCGGACTGGTACGCTACCCGACTCGACTTCGATTGGGAGCGGGCCAGCCCGGCGATGGCATCGGCCATCTTCAAGAAACACGGGCTCACCGGGGCGTTCTGGTCACTGGGCTGATACCCTAGCCATGTCTGGGCCGAGCGGGCCGTCGGGCTTCGCAAGTGGGGCAAGATCGCTCCTCGGGAGGATGATCTCGGTCGGGCCGGCCGCGTAGGGCGCGATCTTGTATGTATTGTAGTAGACGACGAGTCCCTCCGCGAGAACGGCGATCTCGTCACTGAGCGCGAAGGCGCCATTCTCGAACGAAAAGCCGGCCTCAGTGAGGCTCTGCTCGAAAGGGATTTGACTCACCTTCCGGAACTCGTGCTCGCCGAGCTCGGTCAGGCGTGCCATACCGGCCGAAGTGAAGAGCTCGGCGAGGCCGAGCCTCCGGCCAGTCGCGGGATCGAAGCTCGCGTAATGGACAGTTGAGAGCCCATGGGGACCACTAACGGACATCTCCTCGGAAAGGCGAAGCGAGACAACCCGCGGGTCCTGGTAAGCGATCTCCGCTTTCCGGCTCAGAATCCACGGGGGAGTAGCGTCCGGATCCGCTTGGCGTTCGTTCTGGTAATCCGCGAGAAACTGGTCCGCTGTCGCCTCTGGGGTCGAGGCCTGCTTCGCGTCGCCGGTGGGAGGCGCGAGGAAGTTGCCGATCTCCCGAGTCAAAGCCACCTTCAGCGCCTCGCTCGGTGCGGCCTTGATCACAGGATAGGCGAAGCTCACCGTGGAGGGGCCTTTCTGCCGCTCGACGGTGCGCGTCTCGAAAGTCACCGCCGTCACTACGTCCTGGGCCGCTGGGGGAGCGTCGCTGTCAGCCGTGGGGCGAACTTTATCAGCGCCGCAGGCGAGGATGCACAGCATGGCGAGCACCAAGAGAATTGATAGCGAGGGACGGATAGCCATGGTACCTCCTAGAGGAATACTGCGCCGTGTGTTCAGGCGGGTCCGCCATGGGCTCGCCTGGTTGGTCCTGCCGCAAATAGATCTCGGTAGGGGCGCGGAGGTTTAGTAGTACCGATCAAAACCGGCCCAACGGGCCGGTTTTGTCAGATGCTTTTACTGCCCCTTGCAGGTCGTCGAGGCCGGCGGCCTGCCGAATACGACGTAGTGAAGGTCGGGGCTGGGGTTCAGGCCGTAGCCGAAGGCGCTGAACAGATTGCCGGGGTTTTCGCCGGTCCGGGGGGTCTGCCGGAGCGTCACATAATCTCCGAAGCGGGTGGTGCCGACGGTACTGCCCGTGGTGATGTAGGCGACGAAATCACCCCAGAAGCCGACCACGTGGTTTTCATAGTTCCCGCCGCCTCCGAACTCGAAGGACAGGCCGACCTCCTGGGTGCAGATGTTCGTGGCCAGCGACGGGTAGGCGAACGCATAACTTTCGTTCCAGACCTGCACCTGCTGGAGGCGGTTGAAGTTGTTGCCCCGGTCGAGACTCACCATTTCCACGTGGGGCTGCCGGAAGCTCCGGTCCGTGCCGGCGTTCCAGGCGAACCAGATCTGGTTGCGCACGCGCGTGGAGCCGATCACGGCGTTGCCGGGGAAACCGCCGCTGCCGGTGAGCCAGTTCTGTCCATCCGGCGTGGTCGAGGAAAGGGCATTGTTCGCCCAGGTCGAAATGTTGACGTTCCGCCAGAAATATGTGCCGGAGCCTTCCTGCCAGGAAAACACGCGCATCTGGCTGTTGCTGTTGTGGCCGGCCCAGAAGATCTCGTCCAGGGTGTTCTGGGTGAGATGGCCGCCCCAGCACATCGAAGAATCCGGAGGGTTGGTGTAGAAGATGGTGATTGTGCCTCCGGCCTGGATATCCGCCAGGGAGATGCGCGAGACCTGGAATCCACTGCGGCAGTTGGCCGGGCAGGCCGGCCAGCCGACGTCCCAGCTCAGGTAGAGGGAGTTGTTTCCCACCGAGAGGTCGGGGTAGTCGACGCCAGTACCGTTGGGCTGACCGAAAAGATCGGACGGCAGGTTCCAGTAGGTCCAGGCGGTGCCGCCGCTGCTGATGATATCCGCCCGGCTCGCGGAGGCCAGCCGGAATCCGTTGTTGCCCTGAAGGAGCCAGATGAAGCGGTCGATATTGGGCACGTATTGGACGATCTGGTCGCAGCAGAAGCCGATGGCGTCCGCGGGGAAGATGGTGGTGGGGTTGAGCGATGTGAAGGCGGTGCCGCCGTCGGTCGCATAGGCCGCGAACCAGTTGGAAGTCACGAACACGACGTCGCGACCGGTGGCGCCGCCGCTCGGCTCGGCCACAGTGCTGCCGGTGGTGATCCCGACCCCGTTGTTGATGTTGAACACGATGGCCGGCGGATCGCCCAGGACCACCTTCTCGAGCGTGGTCTGGGTCCGGGTCGGCTCGCCGGGGACGAACCGGCCGGTCGGGACGGTCCAGCGCGAGCCGTTGACCTCGTTATCGAAGCTGGGCCGCTGCGGGGGGTAGGGAGCGCCGGACGTCTTGTTCGGCTTCACGGTCACGCTCCTCGCCTGGCCGGAGCCGGAGTCGACCGGGGGCAGGACGACAATGGTGGCCGCGGTGAATGCCTGGCTGCGACCCCGGGCGTCCCGGAGGGTGCCGCGCACGGCCAGCCGGTACTCCTTGCCTGGGATCAGGGAGCCGGCCTTGAAGCTCGCCTGGATGACCGCGACGCCGTCGGCCGGAATCTCGCCTACGTCGATGGGGGTGTCGGTCAGGGGGGAGGTGGAGTCGAGCTCGACAGAGTCGACCGTCACCCGGACCGGCGACTTGGCGTCCGGGTTGCGGAGTTGGGCGGCCACGAGCAGGGTGTCATCTTCGACGGCCACACCGGGCGCGCCGAGGATCAGGTCGCCGCCCGTCGTGGTGCCGCCTCCCCCACCGCTCGAGGCGCACGCGGACAACAAAAGGCAGGTGAGGGTAGGCACGAGGGCCATTGCCATGCTTCGCCGGCTCAAGGTCATCGCGGTCTCCTTTCAACCAGGGTCTTCGACACCTACCCCGGCGTTCTGACAGCCTTTTCCGGTTGAACAGGCGAGGCGTGGAGCTGCTCCGTTACAGTCTCCAGCAGCGGAACCTGCCGCCCAACGCACTCAGTAGAAACGCCAGGCACCTAATCGTCGGGTATTCTGAGGTGTTCATTCCGCCTCGAACAACTCATTTCACCGGCAACCGTCATGAGAACTCAATCACCTTAGGTGCCCCCCGCCCCTTCGCGGGATCTTGACGGAGGAGTCCAGATACGCCGGGTTCTGCGTTTAATATCATCTCGCTGTGGTCGGGGATCTCAGGCCGTTTACGTAATCTACCTGTTACTCAACGCTAAACCGACTCCAAAAACCAAGGCGCTAATACCTGCTACAAGAAGTGCAAAGGCGATTCTTAGTCGTTTTAGCTCGCCGTAGTAGAGCGTCAGGAGATCATTTACTAGCTTCATCTCGTCAAGAACGCCGTAGCTGGTTCTTAAGAATACCGATACTATGCTCGCAATCATACTGCCGAGAAAAAGAACCATTGTTCCCACGAACAGAATTGAGGAAGGTCTTTTTAAAGCAAAGGAAGAAGAG
>DATANP010000240.1:0-15099 GCA_036266195.1 Thermoanaerobaculia bacterium
ACCATCCTTCGTGAGGTCGCCGAAAACCACATCTCCTGCGTGGTGACCGAACGAGATGAGCCCGAGGCTGTGCTGGTCCCTTATGACGAGTACCTGCGGTTCCAGCGACTCCAGCGGGAAGGAATCTGGGAGCGTATCGAGTGCCTTCAGGCGCGAATGGCTCAGAGAGACTCTGAGTGGACTGACGAAGAGATAACGGCGGATGTAGAGGAGGCGCGGCGGGAAATCAACGGATGATTCGTGCCGTTATCGACACGAGCATCCTCATCCGCTCCGTCTTGAAGCCCAGAGGTTCGACAGGCCCGATCCTGGAACTGGTGAAAGCGGGGCGCTTTCGCCTCCTCTACTCCGCACCTCTGCTGGAAGAGCTTGCCGATGTCCTGAGTCGTACCCGATTTCGAGACAAGTATGGCGTTGCCGCTGCGGATGTCGCGAACGTCCTTACCCTCCTTGTCTCCGAAGGGAAGAGGTCTTTCCAACCGTTTCCGTTGAAGCGTGCCGAGACCCCAAAGACAACAAAGTATTGGAGGCAGCTCTCGCCGGCAAGGCAGATGTAATTGTAACGGGGGACGATGATCTCTTTATGCTCAATCCCTTCGAAGGAATTCAGATCCTTGGTCCAGCCGCATTTCTGAATCGACTCGTATAGACCCCCAGGGTAGACGGACGGAAATCCTCGTTTCTGTCCGTCCACTCCCAAGAGAGCTATTCTTCTGTCATGGTGGAGCAACACCCCCGCCATGAAGGGAGCAGGCTCATGAGTCGGAAAGAAGACAGTTGGTCAACTCCGGAGGACGGCACGGCAGGTCCGGGGGAGGACTTCAACCCGGGCGATCCGGAACCCGGAAGCTCCTGGGTCCGGCATCAACCTGTCAGCCACGGTACGCCGATCCGCCGAAAGGATTATGAGCGATTGAAAGACGAGGCTGAGCACGGCGGATCACCGTCCGACGAAAACGCCCAGGTCGATCCCTCGGCCTGCTGATGGCCCTACAAGGAGGGAGGAGAATCATGGTCGGAGCCAGGAAGCCGTCGCCAACCCGAAAGGCAACCCCCAAGCCGTCCGCGCCCCTGGAAGAGACAGACCCGGTCCAGCGCCATCGAGGCAAGCCCTTGGAGGGACGGACGGGATCCGGCGCCGACCTCGAACCCGGCGTTCTTTCGATGGCGCCCGGGGCCGCAGCCGGGCCCGAATACGACCGGCCTCGTCCCGCCAAGACCCGATTCCCGATCGATATGACCCAATACACGGAGCTCAAAGAGGAAGCCCCCGAGGCCCCCGGCCTCCCCAAAAGGGATGCCGAGTTGGTGCGGGACCGGCGCGCCAGAAAGCCTCAGACTGCCTCGGCCGCCGATGTCGCCGAGGCACTGGCCGCTCCCCTGGCTCTGGGTCCGGGAGTGGCCGCGGCGCCCGTTCCCATCACGAATTTCGCGGGCATTCCGGACACGGGCTTCTTCCCCGCCGACTGCACTCTCGCGGCAGGTCCTCAGCACGTGCTCGTTGCGGTGAACTCCACGGTGGCCGTCTACCCCAAGACGGGCGGCGCACCGGTGCTCCAGCGCACGCTCACCTCGTGGTTCTCGAACGTCATCGGCTCGGCGAAGATCTTCGACCCCAAGGCTCTTTATGATCAATTCCAGGGGAGGTGGGTCCTGCTCACCGTCGCCCTGGCGACGAATGCGAACCAATCCTGGTTCCTCCTCTCTGTATCCAAGACCTCCGATCCCCTCGGAGGGTGGTTCAACTACAAGCTCGACGCCACCCGGGACGGCACCACCGCCACCAACAACTGGGCCGACTTTCCAGGCCTCGGCGTCGATTCCCAGGCGCTCTACCTCACCGCGAACATGTTCCGCTTCGGTGGCGACTTCCAGTACGCCAAGATCCGGATCGTTCCGAAGTCGAAGATCTATTCCGGCGGCACGGCGACGTTCCGTGACTTCGTGAAGATGAAGAACGAAGACGGCTCTTCTGCTTTCACCGTTCAGCCCTGCCATACCTTCGGCGCACCCCAGGTGCAATACTTCGTCAACTCGTACTTCCCGAGCTCGGCAAGCTCCAGCCCCGACCGCCTTTCGCTTTGGAATCTGACCAATCCGCTCACCACTCCGACCCTGACACGCCGCACGATCAGGACCGCGCCCTATGCCCTGCCTCCCGATGCGCCCCAGAAGGGAAACGCGAATCCGCTCGACACCGGAGACGTCCGGATTCTCGGCGCGGTTTTCCGTGGCGGCTCGGTGTGGACGGCCCTGACCACGCGTCACGACTGGGGGGATGGGATCAACGTGGCGGCCGCTCACTGGTTCCAGATCAATCCCACCTCGGGACAGCTCGTGCAGCAGGGCATCTTTGGCGCGCCCAAGATTTCTTACTACTACCCCGCCGTGCAGCCGGACGGCAACGGCAACATGGTCATGGTCTTCTCCCGCTCGAGCTCCGTGGAATTCGTGGGCATCTACTTTACCGGCCGGCAGGCCGCCGATCCGCTGGGGCAGCTTCAGCCGAGCGTTCCCCTCAAGCTTGGAGCGGCTTCCAGCGTGCATCTGGACGGCTTCGGGCGGAATCGATGGGGTGATTACGCCGGCATCGCCAACGATCCCACAGACAACCGGACCGTCTGGATGTACAGCATGTTCGCGTCCGCCGGGAACCAGTGGGGAACCTGGATCGGAGCGACCCGGTTCTGACATGAGCTGGCAGGATCCACTGGCCGTCCTGCTCCTGACCTATTGGACGGTGCTCGCGGCCGAGCTCATCGGTGACAAGTCGATCTACACCGTGACCTCGCTCGCGATGCGCTTCCGTCCGGGAGTGGTCTACTGCGGCATCAGCGCGGCCTTCATGGTCAAGATGCTGGTGGCCATCCTGTTTGGCGGCGTCCTGAGTCGCCTGCCCGTGGCGTGGGCCAGCGCCATCAGCACCCTGACCTTTCTGATCAGCGCCATCTGCATCTGGTTCAAGAAGCAGGAACCCGACCGGCCCGTACCCGAGGCCGCACGCACCTGGCAGAGTGCGGCGGCCGTTTCATTCCTGGCCATCTTCTGCTCGGAATGGGCCGACTTCGGCCAGCTCTCGGCGGCGGCTCTGGTGGCGAAGTACCACGCGCCAAGCACGATCTGGCTGGGCGGCTCCCTGGCCTTGTGCACCAAGGGAGCCCTCGCCATGACACTCGGGATGAATCTGCGCCAGAGGGTGCCCGACCTCCTCGCGCGCACCCTCGCCACCGCCTCCTGTCTCGTGCTGGCCCTGGTGTCGCTGCGTGACCTGGTTATGAGGAACTAGCCGAACACAGCGAGCACTCTCAGCGTGCGGTCCAGTCCTCGACGAGCGCGTCCGGAGCGTGGTCGAGGACGACGTTGAGCTCGACGCCGTGCTCCAGGAATGCTTTCAGAGCGGCGAGCACGAAGCTGAAGCCGCCTGTCGAATCCAGCGCCTGGGCCACGACCTGATCCGCGTCGCCGTGGAAGCCCCAGTTCCTGACGGTGACGAAGGTCCGGTCCTCGCCTCTCGGCTCGAGCTTCCACTCGACCGTGGTGGGCCGGCCGGCGTCCCATTCGAGGAGAATCCGCCGGTTCTCCTCGATCTCCTTGGCTTCGGCCTCCGTGGAGAAGCCGTACATCTCCCAGTCCCAACGGACCTTCTTTCCGACCTCCAGCCGGCCGCTGCCCCTGGAGAACCAGAAGCGGGAGGTGATGGCCGGATCGACCAGAGCCTCGAACACCTGGGCGGCCGGCCTGCGGATGAGCATCTGCGCCTTGGCGACCGGCGCCTGGATCTTGTCTGTCATGCCTCGACTTTTAGCTGAACGCGCGCCGGGATGCAACGGCGGAGAGCACTAAGGCAATGTCAACCGCATCAAGGCAGTGTCAACTGCCCTGTTGCAATGCCAACTGCCCCGTCGCGATGCCAGCCGCCCCGTTGCAATGTCAACCGCCCTGCCGCGATGCCAACTGCCCCACGGCGATGTCAACCGCCCTGAGCCAATGCCAACTGCCCTGGGCCAATGTCAGTTGCCCCGAGCGGATGCAAACCGCCCCAAGGCAATGTCAACTCCCCTGGCGCAATGTCAGTTGCCCCGGCGCGATGTCAACTGCCCCGCCGGCAGGGCAGTTGACATTGCAACAGAGGAGCTCATCCGGCGTCTTGCGCGTTCCCGGCTCGTCCGGGCTACTTCCCCAGCCCCGGCCGGAACATCCCGGTCAGCAACTGCATGCGCTCCATCTGGAGCGGCGTGAAGTGCTCGAAACACTCCTCCCGGGGCGCGTAGCTCATGAAGTTGTGGACGTCGTCCATGCCCGGCTGGTCGGGACAACTATCCACCGGCGAGCACTTGAACTGCGGCGGACTGATCTGGGCCGGGGTGTCGGCCACTTCATCCAGGTCCTTGCAGCCGCCCTGGAACGTGTGCCAGAGGCCGAGGTAGTGCCCCACCTCGTGGACAGCGACCGTCCCCTTCACTCCAAAGTCCGGATCGCCCGAGCCCGGGAGGCCCAGGTAGTCCAGGACGACGCCGTGCATGAAGCTCTTCTCCGGCCACATGAAGGGCAGGTAGGAGTAGCCGAGGACGTTGCCCATCGAGCAGGAGTAGATGTTGAGGTTCTTCTGCGGCGTGGCCGCGAGCTGCCTCTTCAGCCGCTTTTCGACCTTGACGTCGAAGCAGCCGTTGAACCAGCCCTGGTTCTTGATGCGGTCGACCCTGGACAGGAAGAATTCGAAAGGGGTGCCCGTGAAGCCTTCGTTGAGGGTATCGATCAGCGCCTCGACGTTCTGGTCCGCGACCTTCCCCTTCTTGCTCGTGTAGATGTTGTGGAACACCACCGGGATCCGCACCTTGTCCGCCAACTGCCGATCGGGCTGGACCGGGCTGTTGCGGATCATCTGCTCGATCCACCGGAGGGTCGCCTCGTCCGGCGCAGGGGTGCCGCAGATCGTGCGCTGCTGGGCTGCAAGGACTTCGGGGGACAGGAGCAGAACGACAAGAAAGAGGCTGCGGAGCTTCCCGGGCATAGGCACCTCCCGCTTTGGGTTGGGCCCTCCGCTCTCAAGAATACATCGAGTGCTCAGGTTCAGGGAAAATGACTCTCCAGCACCCGGTCCGGCGCGAACCCTGGCATCAGCAGGGCCTCCCGCACCACCCCGGCCGCGGCCTCTTCCGGCATCAGGCCGATCAGCTCGGTCTCCGTCACCCGCGCGCCCAGAGCTTCGGCTTCCTGCCGGACGCGGTTCAGGGCGGTGAGCACGGAGGTGCGGCGGAAGTCCACGAGGTTCATGCTGACCTGCGCCCGGCCCCGGCTCGCCAGGTGGACGCCCATGGCCCGCACGGCCGGCAGGCCGCCTCCGGACTCCCTCACCCTCTTCGCGATGGCCCGGGCAATCGCCACGTCCGGAGTGTCGAGCACCGCGTTGAAGGCGATCAGGAAAAAGCGGGCGCCGATCACGGTGGCCCCGGCGGTGGGGTGGGGCCGGTCCGGACCGAAGTCAGGCGCCCAGGCGGGGTCGGCCATCCTGGCCGGCAGCCCCTCGAAGCCGCCGCGCCGGATGTCGGCCAGCAGGCGGCGCTCCGGACGGCGGGCGGCCTTTTCATAGAGGTAGACCGGCAGACCGAAGCGGTCCGCCACTTCCGCGGCCAGGGTGCCGGCCGCGGCCACGGCCTCTTCCATGGGGGTGTCGCCCAGGGGGACGAACGGCACCACGTCCACGGCTCCGACCCGGGGGTGAACCCCCTCATGCCGGGTGAGGTCGATCTCGCGGAGCGCCGCCGCGTAGAGCGCCAGGAGCCCGGCGCGGAGGTCTCCGGCGGTCCCGGCCAGGGTGAGAACGGAACGGTTGTGGTCCGGGTCGGAGGAGACGTCGAGCAGCCGGACGCCGGGTACCGAGGTCACGGCGTCCACGAGCCGGGCGACCACTTCGGGCCGGCGGCCTTCGCTCACGTTCGGGACGCACTGGATCGGCGGCATGGGCGGCATAGGGGCGAAAGTATATCTTTCGTTGTACGGCCCAGGGTCCTCTGGTAGGATAGTCGCGACTTTTCAACCTGAGGTCCAACTGTAGCTTCCGACATGTCCTACGCCGGGAATCCGTCGCTCTCATCCGATATCCAGAAACGGGTCCTGGGGACGTTCGAGCAGACGCTCGGGCTCGCCGCCGAAGGGAACCGCCAGGAGGCCCTCCTCGGCTGTGACTTCGTCCTTCGGATGGACTCCCAGTTCGAGCCCGCCCGCCGGCTCCAGGAACGGCTGCGCGACAGCGCCGGTCCGGTGCGGGTGGACGACCTTCTCGCCCCGGCCGCGGACGATCCGTTCGCGGGCGCCATCAGTCTCGATCTGCCCGACCTGCCCGCGTTCGGAGCGCCGGCGGCGCCCGCCGGGGCCGGTCCGGGCGATCTCCGGGGCCGCTTCCAGTCGTTCCTGGAGGCCCGCCGGTTCCAGGAGCTGCTGGCTCTCGCCCATCAGGAGCAGGAGGCGGTCGGCCGCGATCCCGAGCTGATGCGCATGGCCACGGCCGCCCAGGAGCGGATGGAGGCCGAGCCCTACGTCAACAAGTTCCTGAACGCCGCCCGCGAGGCCGCCCGCCAGGGCCAGCGCGACGAGGTGGCGCGCTTCGCCGAGAAGATCCGCGCTCTCGACCCCTCCCATCCCGAGTTGGCCGCTCTCTCCCAGGCTCCGAGCGCTCCGGCGTTCGCGGCCCCCGCTGCGGACGCCACCGATATGGGCTTCGAGATGAGCTTCGACCAGCCGGCCGGCAGCCTGGATCTGGGGACCGACCTGCCCGACCTGAGCTTCGACACGCCGTCGCTGGACCTCTCCCTCGACGAGCCGGCGGGGGCCTCGGCCATGGACCCCGAGCTGGTATCCGCCGCCGACTTCCCCACCAGCATGGGCGGCGGGCCGGAGTCGGAGACCGACCGCCGCATCCGCGAGCTTCTGGACGAGGGCCAGCGCGCCCACGAGAACGGCGACCTGCAGGGGGCCATCGACGCCTGGTCCCGCATCTTCCTGATCGACATCGATCACCAGGAGGCGGCGCGCCGGATCGAGCAGGCGCGCAAGCTCAAGGCCGAGCACGAGCGGCAGGCCGAGGAGATCTTCCACGAAGGGGTCGCGAAGGTCGAGGCCGGCGACCTCCAGGCTGCCCGGCAGGTGTTCCAGCGCGTGCTGGAGATCCAGCCCGGCTACTTCGCGGCCCGCGAGTACCTGCAGCAGATCGAGGCCGGCAAGGTCCCGGTCATCAAGCCGAAACCGAAGGAGACCCCGTCGTCCTCGGCCCTGCCCACGCCTTCGGACCTGAACCTTGAAACCGGGGAGCTCAAGGAAGAGATTCTCATCCCGCCCGATCCGAGCGAGGTCGCGGCGGCCGAGCGCCAGCGCCCGAAGCAGAAGCCGAAGCCGATCGGCGCCCCCGCCCGCGAAGGCCGGGCGCGCAAGCTGTTCGTCCTGGTCGGCAGCGTGGTGCTGGTGCTCGCCCTGGCCGGCGGCGCGTTCGTCTACTTCAAGAAGGACCAGCTCTTCCCGAACTCGCAGACTGACGAGGCATCGATCGGGGGGCCCGCGATCGCCGATCCGATCGGCCGAGCCACCGAGCTTCAGAAGTCCGGCAAGACGCAGAGCGCCCTGTCGCAGCTCAAGCGGATCCCGCCGAGCGATCCGAGCTACGCCAAGGCCCAGGAGCTGATCCAGCAATGGTCGGCCGAGGTGGCGCCCACTCCGACTCCCACCCCTGGCGCAACACCCGCGGTCGCCGTGGCGCCCGCGCCGGTCTCCCCGGAACGGCTGGCGGTCCTCAACGCCGCGCGCGACGCGTATCAGAGCGGGAGCTATCTCGAAGCCATCCGGCGGCTGGAGCAGGCGTCCTCCCAGGGGCAGCTCGAACCGGCCGACGCCGAGATGCTCGCCAATGCCAAGCGCCAGACCGAGCCGCTCGCGGCCCAGATCGACCTGTTCCGCCAGCACGAGTGGGAGCACGCCCTGCGCGACCTCTGGCGCCTGCACGAGTCCGAGCCCGGCAACCGCGACGTGACGCGGCTGATGGTCGATTCGTATTACAACCTGGGGCTGCGCGACCTCCAGCGCATGGACTCGGCGAAGGCGATCGAGAACTTCAACGAGGCGATCGGCCTCGATCCGAACGACAGGGGATTGCAGAGGCAGCTCTCCTTCGCGCAGACTTACCAGGAACGGCCCAAGGATCTGCTCTACCGGATCTATGTCAAGCATCTGCCACTTCGCTGAGACTGCAACCCCATGATGCGACGCCAGGAACAGGAACCGACGGAAGAACCCCTGCTCTTCGACCTCCCGCTCGAGCCCGAGCGGGAACGGCCGATCGAGCGCAAGCGCGCCGCGCGGCCGGCGGCCCCGCCGAGGCCCGAGCCGGACCTCGGCGCCATCCTCGACGAGACCGACCCCGGCCTGCGGACGGTCACGAACGGGGAGGTGCTGGACGAACCCGACCGGGCGGGAGTCGGCAGCCGCATGGCAGCCGGCGCCGCCGACCTGCTCGTGCACGGAGCGGTGATCGTCGGCATCCTCCTGGGCTGCAGGTACATGGGGGTGCGGCCGGTGCTCTCCGACTGGCCCGGCTTCGCGCTGTTCCTCCTCTCGTTCTCGTTCCTCTACACGGTGGTCCCGCTCGCCTTCTGGGGCCACACGCCGGGCATGGCCTGGAGAGGTCTCGACGCCCGCAGCCGCGACGGCGAGCCGCTCGCCTTCGACCAGACGGCGCGGCGCTGGCTCGGCGCGATCGTGACCTCGCTGCTCCTGGGTCTGCCGCTGGTCCTGGCTCTCGGCGGGCGTTCGCTGAGCGACCTCCTGAGCGGCTCGGAGACCCTTTCCAACCGCTCCGTGGCCTGAGCGCTCGCGCAAACGGCGCGGGGCGGGTACACTTTTCCATATGGGTCTGTCCGAAACGGGGGTCCCGGACCGGGTTCGCAACCGGCAACTGGAAGCCCTCAACGAGATCGCCCGCATCGCGACGCTCGACCTGGAGCTGCGCCCGATGCTCCAGCGGATCACGGATACGCTGACGCGGAGCTTCGGCTGGCCGTTCGTGGCCTGCATCTCGGTGGACCCGGAGCAGAACGTCTTCGTCTGCGAGGCGCTCTCCAGCCTGCTGCCGTCGGCGGTGAACGTCGGCTACACCCGCCCGCTGGGCACCGGGGTCGTCGGGCAGGTGGCGCTCAAGGGGGAGCCGATCCTCCTGGACGACGTGCGCACCTCGTCCGACTACGTCGAGACCATGCCGGACTCCCGTTCGGAGCTCTGCGTGCCGGTGCGGCACGGCGGCCGGATCGTGGGAATCCTGAACCTGGAGAGCACGGAGCTCGGCGCCTTCCACGACCAGCTCCGGCTCCTGGAGACGGTGGCCGAACAGATCGCCGGCGCCATCGCGAGCGCCCGGCTGTATCAGGAGGTCCAGCGCCGCGCGCGGCTGCTCGAGATGGTCAGCGAGGTCTCGCGGGTGGCGCTCGAAGCCGGAGAGCTGCAATCGCTCCTCGACCGGATCGTCCACTACGTGCAGCAGCACTTCTCCCTGTCGCTCGTCACCATCCTGCTGGTCCACGAGGAGAGCACGGAGTTCGAGTTGGCCTCCCGCGCCGGCACGCTGGAGCTGCGGGTGGACCAGGGCGCCCGCTGGCCGATCCGCACGGGAGTGGTGGGCCGGACCCTCCGCCTGGGCGAACCCCAGCTCGTGCTCGACGTGCGGAGCGACCCGGACTATGTGCCTCTCCACGACGCCGTGACCTCCGAGTTCGTGGTGCCGATCCGCTTCCGCGACCGGCTCCTGGGGGTGTTCGACCTGGAGAGCACGAGCCCGGAAGCCTTCTCGGCCGAGAACCTGGTGGTGTTCCAGACCTTCGCGGACCAGCTCGCCGGCGCCATCCGCATGGCGACGATCAACCGCCAGCTCGAAGAGGCGAACCAGCGCCTCCAGCACCTGTCGTCGATCGACGGCCTGACCGGCATCGCCAACCGGCGCCAGTTCGACGAGGCCCTGGAGAGCGAATGGCGCCGCGCCTTCCGGAACGACACCACGCTGGCGCTGGTCATGCTCGACCTTGACGAGTTCAAGCGCTTCAACGACACCTACGGCCACCAGCGCGGAGACGAGTGTCTGCGACAGGTGGCGAACACGCTGAAGCAGAGCCTCCGGCGGGCAGGAGACCTGATCGCCCGCTACGGCGGCGAGGAGTTCGTGGCGGTCCTGCCCGACTGCGACATCCCCGGAGCGCTGCGGTTTGCCGAAGCCGTGCGCGCCGCGGTGCAGGAGCTGGCCATCCCGCACAAAAGCTCGCCGGTCGCCCGGATCGTCACTCTCAGCGCGGGAGTCTCGGCGGCCTTTCCCAGGCGAGGCGCCTACCCGGACGAGCTGGTCGCCAGGGCCGACCAGGCGCTGTATCTCGCGAAGGGATCAGGGAAGAACAAGGTCGAGTTCGCCGACGACTGATCAATCTCGATCCCGCCAGATCGAGATTCCCATCCACAGATTCCCGGCCAAAGTCGCCACAGCAAAGGCAAGGAGCGGAAGGCCTCCAGGCCAGAGCGCCGCCAGTCCGCCGACCTGATAGATCACCCCACAGGTCCGGAACGGTGGAAATGCCAGCCCACCCAACATGTAGAAGGAATGGCCGAGCAGTACCAGCCAGAGCCCGGGCAGAGCCCAGGCCATGTCTCCCCAGATCAGCAGCGCCGACAAGGCTAGGGCCACGAGCGACAGGTTGCCCTGGACGCTGAGAACCCAGGACGCCAGCGTCGAGCCGCTCCCGAAGCCGCCGCCGGCTCGCCGGATGTTGACGATCTCCACCGCGCCGCCGAGCAGGATCACCACCGACCACAGGAAGAGGACCGCGGCCGGTCCGCCCATCCGGAACGCCGGGGTCGTAACCAGCGCCGCGGCCGGCAGGAACACCGACCACGCGAACCAGGACCAGGGAGAGCGGAGGAACGGGCGGCTGGCGCGATGGAAATGATCCCGCACCGGTTCGAGGTCGTCCTCGCCGGTGCGGGTGGGTTGGAAGAGCGGATCGTATTCGGTCAGCGGTTCGCTTCAGCCAGGTGGATCTGCGTTTCGGCGCGGCGGACGGCGCGTTGCCGGGCGGCGAACTCGGCGTCGGTGACCATCGGCAGGGTGCGGGCCTCGGCGAGGGCGCGCTCGGCCGCGGCCTTGTCGATCTCCTCGATGGCCCTGGCCTGCTCGGTGAGGAGCGTCAACCGGTTCTCCACCATCTGGGCGAAGCCGCCGTCCACGAAATAGTTGTGGTTCCCTTCCGGGCTCTCCACCCGGAGCTCGCCGATGCCCATCTTGAAGAGCAGCGGCGCGCGCCCGGGCAGGATGCCCACCTCGCCATCGTGCGCCGGGAAGGCGACGAACGTGGCCTCCGTCTCGAGCACCGCCCGCTCCGGAGTGATCACGCTGCAGTGGAACATGTCGTTCTTCGCCATGAGGGTTTATCCCTGGGCCGCCATCTTCTCGGCCGCGGCCGCCGCATCCTCGATCGCGCCCACGTACATGAACGCCTGGTCGGGCAGGTGGTCCCACTTGCCGTCGCAGAGCTCGTCAAAGGAGCGGATGGTGTCCTCGCGCGAGCAGTAGATGCCCGGCAGGCCGGTGAACTGCTCGGCGACGAAGAACGGCTGCGACAGGAAGCGCTCCACCTTGCGGGCCCGGCGGACGATGATCTTGTCCTCTTCGGACAGCTCGTCCACGCCCAGGATCGCGATGATGTCCTGCAGGTCGCGGTAGCGCTGGAGGATCTGCTGGACCTTGCGGGCGACCGCATAATGCCGGTCACCGATGTACTCCGGCGCAATGATGCGGCTGCTCGACGCGAGCGGGTCCACGGCCGGGTAGATGCCCTTCTCCGAGATGCTGCGCTCCAGGTTCACCGTGCTGTCGAGGTGGGCGAACGCGGTGGCCGGCGCCGGGTCGGTGTAGTCGTCGGCCGGCACGTAGATGGCCTGGATCGAGGTCACGGCGCCGCGGCTGGTCGAGGTGATGCGCTCCTGCAGCTCGCCCATCTCGGTGCCGAGCGTCGGCTGGTAGCCCACCGCGGACGGCATGCGGCCGAGCAGCGCGGACACCTCGGAGCCGGCCTGCGAGAAGCGGAAGATGTTGTCGACGAAGAGCAGGGTGTCGACGCCGGTCTGGTCGCGGAAATACTCGGCCATGGTGAGCGCCGAGAGGGCCACGCGCAGGCGGGCTCCGGGCGGCTCGTTCATCTGGCCGAACACCATCACGGTCTGGTCGATGACCCTCTTGCCGGTGTCGCCGATCTTGGCCTCCTGCATCTCCAGCCAGAGGTCGTTGCCCTCGCGGGTGCGCTCGCCCACGCCGGCGAAACAGGAGTAGCCGCTGTGGAAGCGGGCGAGACGGGCGATCAGCTCCTGGATGATGACGGTCTTGCCGACGCCGGCGCCGCCGAACAGTCCGGCCTTGCCGCCGCGGACCAGGGGGCAGAGGAGGTCGATGACCTTGATGCCGGTCTCGAACAGCTCGGTTTTCGAGGAGAGCTCATCCAGCTCCGGCGGCGCGTGGTGGATCGGCCGGCGCTCGGTGGCGTGCACCGGGCCCAGACCGTCGATGGGCTCGCCGACCAGGTTGAACACCCGGCCGAGGGTCTCGAGGCCGACGGGCACACTGACCGGCGCGCCGGTGTCGAGGATGTCCGAGCCGCGCTGGAGACCGTCGGACGAACCGAGGGCAACCGCGCGCACGCGCCCGCCGCCGAGGTGCTGGGCCACCTCGCACCAGAGCGTCTCCTGGACGGACTGCCCGAGCACCGTGCGCGTCACCTCGACCCGCAGGGCGTTATAGATGCCCGGCAGATGGTCTTCCGCGAACTGCGCGTCCAGCGTCGAGCCGATGACCTGGGTGATCTTGCCGATGTTTCCTGCGGCACTGCCTTCGAGATGGGCGTTTTGCATCTTGGATTCCAATCCTTGAAGGGCTCAGGACAGGGCGTTGGCGCCGCCCACGATGTCCAGAAGCTCCATGGTGATCTGCGTCTGCCGGGCGCGGTTGTACTCCCGCGTCAGCGCCTTGATCATGTCTTGCGCCGCGTCGGTGGCCGCCTTCATCGCGACCATGCGCGCGACCTGCTCGGAAACGATGGCGTCGTTGAACGCCTGGAACAGCCGGACCCGGACCACCGCCGGCAGCAGCTCGTCGAGGAGCGACTGCGGGTCGGGCGAGAACTCGTACTCGACCGCGCTCGACGTCCCCGACGTGGGCTCCTCGCCTTTTGACTCGTTCGAGAGGGGCAGGAGCTGCACCACCGCCGGGCGCTGGACGCCGGCCGAGAGGAAGCGCATGTAGGCCACGTGGACCGAGGCGATCTCGCCGCGGATGAACCGGTCCATCAGGTCGTTGGCGATCGGTTCGATCTGCTCGAAGCGCGGCTTGTCGCCGATCCCCGTGGTCTGCTCCGACATCTCGCGGCGCAGGAACTTGAAGAAGTTGATGCCCTTGCGGCCCACCATGTGGACGCTCGGCTCGATGCCCTTCGCGCGCTGCTCCTCGATGTGACCCACCGCGGCGCGCAGCACGTTGGCGTTGTAGCCGCCGGCCAGGCCGCGGTCGCTGGTGATCACCACCAGGGCCGAGCGGTTGACGTCGTCGTGGGTCTTCAGGAGCGGATGGTCGACACTGCCCGCGGCGCGCGACAGGTCGGCCACCAGCTCGGCCAGCTTCTCGGTGTACGGCTTGGTCGCGACGGCCCGGTTGAAGGCCGCCTGGAACCGCGCGGTCGCGATGAGCTGCATCGTCCGCGTGATCTTGCGGATGTTGCGCACCGATTTGCGCCGCTTGACCAGGACTCTCCGGTTTGCCATGGCTTCGTCTTCCGGCTAGGCCGCGTTGGCGTGCGTCTTGAAGTCGCGGATCACCTGGCGGATGCGGTCCGCCAGGTCGTTCGGCATCTCGCCGGTGCGGTCGAGCTGCTCCAGGACTTCGGGTTGCTCGTCGCGGAAGTGCTTGAGCATCGCCGCCTCGAACGGCCGCACCTGGGAGACCGGCAGGTCGTCGAGGAAGCCCTGGGTGGCGGCGAAGATGGAGACGATCTGCTCGCTGACCGGGTAGGGCTGGTACTGGGGCTGCTTGAGCAGCTCCACCATGCGCTGGCCGCGGTCGAGCTGGCGCTGGGTGGCCGGGTCGAGCTCGGTGCCGAGCTGCGCGAAGGCCTCCAGCTCGCGGAACGCCGCGAGGTCGAGCCGCAGGGTGCCGGCGACCTTCTTCATCGCCTTGCGCTGGGCGTTGCCGCCCACGCGCGACACACTGATGCCGACGTTGATCGCGGGCCGCACGCCGGCGAAGAACAGGTCGGGCTCCAGGTAGATCTGGCCGTCGGTGATCGAGATCACGTTGGTCGGGATGTAGGCCGAGACCTCGCCTTCGAGCGTCTCGATGATCGGCAGGGCGGTCATCGAGCCGCCGCTGTCCGGATAGCGGTGGACGCGGTATTTATCCTTGTCCTGGAGCGAGGCGAGGAACGCCTCGGCCTTATGCCGGCCGTGCGGCCGATGGAAAAGACCGAACTCGTCGTCCGGCCGGACCTCGGCCGGCGCGGCGAGCCCCTGCGGGTGCTTGACGGCCAGATTGCGGTCGGTGCTGGTCTCCGGCGTGTCCTTCGGCACGACCGCGAACTCCTCGCGCAGCTTCACGGAGCGCTCCAGGAGGCGGGAGTGGAGGTAGAACACGTCGCCGGGGTACGCCTCGCGGCCGGGCGGACGGCGCAGCAGCAGCGAGAGCTGGCGGTAGGCCTGCGCCTGCTTGGACAGGTCGTCGTAGATGCAGAGGGTCGCCTTGCCCTCCTGGTACATGAAGTACTCGGCCATGGCCGCGCCGGCATAGGGCGCGATGTACTGGAGCGGCGACGGATCGGCTGCCGAGGCCGAGATGACGATCGTGTAGTCCAGGGCGCCGTGCTCGCGCAGCTTGTCGATCAGGCCGACGACCGTGGACTCCTTGAGGCCGATGGCGACGTAGACGCAGATGACGCCGCTGCCCTTCTGGTTGAGGATGGTGTCGAGCGCCACCGCGGTCTTGCCGGTCTTACGGTCGCCGATGATCAGCTCGCGCTGGCCGCGGCCGATCGGGATCAT
>DATANP010000241.1:0-41877 GCA_036266195.1 Thermoanaerobaculia bacterium
GTTGTACGCGGCGCTCCCGGGATCGAGCTGGCTCAGGAACCAGAGCCGCTGCTGAGAGAACGAGGCCGGCAGCGGCCCGTTGCGCGGCACGGGGACCCGCGGCGGAACGGCGGGAGCGCCGGCCTGGCGCTCGCTCTCGACCCGGGCGGCGAAGCCGGCGAGCGTCGGCTCCTCGAACACGGCGCGCAGCGGGACCTCCACGCCAAGCACGGCACGCACCCGCGACAGCATGCGGGTGGCCAGCAGCGAGTGGCCGCCCAGCTCGAAGAAGCTCTCCTCGGACGCGATCGGAGAGACGCCCAGCAGCTCGGCCCAGATTCCGGCCAGCAGCTCTTCGATCGGGCTGCGCTCCCCGACCACGGTCTCGCGCCGGTCCAGGTCCGGAGCCGGCAGGGCCTTGCGGTCCACCTTGCCGTGCGGCGTAAGGGGGAGCGACTCCAGGAAGACGAAGGCCGACGGCACCATGGCGTCGGGCAGCTCGCGCTGGAGCGCCTGGCGCAGCTCCGTGGCCCCGCCCACTACGTAGGCCACCAGTGCGTTGTCGCGGGCCACGACCACGGCCGATTCGACGCCGGGCTGGCGGCTCAGCGCGGCCTCGACCTCGCCCAGCTCGATGCGGAACCCGCGGATCTTGACCTGGTGATCCAGGCGGCCCAGGTAGTCGAGCTCGCCGTCCTCCCGGAGACGAACCAGGTCGCCCGTGCGGTACATCCGGGCTCCCGCCACGGCCGGGAACGGATCGGGAACGAACCGCTCGGCCGTCAGCTCCGGCCGGCCCAGGTAGCCTCGGGCCAGCCCCGCCCCGGCCAGGTACAGCTCGCCGGGAACACCGACCGGGAGACGCTCCAGGCCGCGGTCCAGCACGTAGGCCCGGGTGCCGTCCACCGGCCGGCCGATCGCAGGCGCCCTGTCCGTGGAGCGCTCCACCACCGTCCAGGTCGAGTAGGTCGTGTCCTCCGAAGGCCCATAGAGATTGCAGACCCGCTCCGTCTCGGGCCGCGCATAGGCCCGGTCGGCCAGCCAGCGCGGCAGGGCCTCGCCCGCCAGGTTGATCGTGCGCACCGAGGCCGGCAGGGCGTTCTCCCGCAGCAGCTCCGCCATCGCCGACGGCACCGTGTTGATCAGCGTGATCTCCGCCCCGGGCGGTCCGGACAGCAGGGCCAGCGCATCGTCGACCAGCACCACCGTGCCGCCCCAGGCCAGCGTCACGAAGATCTCGAACACCGACAAATCGAAGGTGACCGCGGTCGAAGCCAGGACGCCGCGCAGCTCATCCGCAGAGAACGCCGTCCGGGCCCAGTGAGCAAAGGCCGTCGCGCTCGAATGCGGGATCGCCACCGCCTTGGGCCGCCCGGTCGATCCCGAGGTATAGATCAGGTACGCCAGGTTCGAAGGCTCCGGAGAAGACCCCTCCCCGACCCTCCCCTGCTTCGCAGGAGAGGGCGCCTCCGCCCACCCAGGGCCCACGACGATCCGGGCGCCACTGTCCTCGATCAGGAAAGCCCGCCGCTCCTCCGGATACCGCGGATCGATCGGAACGTAGAACGACCCCGCCCGCAGCACCGCCAGCATCGTGATCACGAGATCCGCCGTCCGCTCCAGGCAGACCGCCACGCCCACCTCGGGCCCCGCCCCCATCGAGCGCAGCGTCCGGGCCAGCGCGGCCGAGCGGGCCTCCAGCTCAGCGTAGGTCAGCGCCGTCTCCCCCGCCACCAGCGCCACGGCCCCGGGAGTCCGTCGCGCCTGCTCCTCGAACAGCCCGTGGAGGAGGCCCGTTGGCGGCTGGACGGTCTCGTCCCAGGCGGCGAGCTGGGCCTGCTCGGCCCCGGTCAGCAGCGGCAGCCGGGACAACGGCGTCTCCGGGCTGGCGGACGCCCCCTCCAGGAGGACCTGGAAGTGGCCGAGGATCCGTTCGGCGGTGGCGGCGTCGAACAGGTCGATCGCGTACTCCAGGCGCGCCGACAGGCCGTCCCCGCCCGGGAACAGGAACAGGGAGAGGTCGTACTGCGTCCGCCCGAAGTCGATCGGCAGCGGCGTCAGCGCCAGGCCCGCGAGGTCCAGGCGGTCTTCCGGGAGGTTCTGGAACGCCAGCATCACCTGGAACACGGGCGCGTGCCCCAGGTCCCGCTCCGGCCTCAGCTCGACCACGAGGCGCTCGAAGGGGACGTCCTGCCGGGCATAGGCGTCGAGGCATGTCTGCCGCACGCGGCGCGCCAGCTCGTCGAACCCGGGATCGGCGGAGAGGTCGACGCGCAGCGCCAGGGTGTTGGCGAACAGGCCGATCAGATCCTCCAGCTCGGCCCGGCCGCGGTTGGCGATCGGCGTGCCGACGACGACGTCCTCCTGGCCGCCGTAGCGCGAGAGCAGCGCGGCGAACCCGGAGAGCAGGACCATGAACGGCGTGACTCCGAGACGCCGGGCCGGAAGCTCGCCTCCGATCGCGCGCTCGATGCGGCGCCCGCGGTAGCTCTGAACCGCCGGCCGGGGCCGGTCGAGAGGCAGGTCCACCACCTGCGGCGCGCCCGCGAGCTGCTGCTTCCACCCGGCGAGCCGCTCCTCCAGGGCCTCGCTGGTGAGCCAGCTCCGCTGCCAGGCCGCGTAGTCGGCGTACTGGACCGGGAGGTCCGGCAGACGGTCCGCGGACCGGTAGAGCGCGCCCAGCTCGCGCACGAACACGCCCACCGACCAGCCGTCGGAGATGATGTGGTGCATCGCCAGGAGCAGGACGTGCTCGCCCGCACCGTTCCGGAGCAGGGCGAAGCGCGCCAGGGGGCCGCGGGCGAGATCGAACGGCCGGCGCGACCCCTCGATCGCCAGCCGGTGCTCCTCCAGGGCGCGCGCCGGGGCAGGGAGGCCGGAGAGGTCGACGACAGGCAGGGGGAGCGGGGAGACCTCGTCGACGACCTGCCAGGGCTCGCCGTCCTGCTCCACGAAGCGGGTGCGCAGCGACTCGTGGCGGCCGGCGATCGCGGCCAGCGCTCCGGCCAGGGACGCGATGTCGAGCGGGCCTTCGAGGCGCAGCGCGCCGGCCAGGTGGTAGGCCGGGCTCCCGGGCTCCAGCCTGTCCAGGAACCAGAGTCTCTGCTGGGCGAAGGACGCGGGCAGGAGGCCGCTGCGCGGCACGCGGACCAGGGCAGGCGCCGGGATCCCGGCATCTCCCAGCCGCGCCCGCTCGACGCGCCCCGCGAAGCCGGCCAGCGTGGGCTCCTCGAAGAGCGCCCTCAGGGGCAGCTCCAGGCCGAGCACGGCGCGGAGCCGCGACATCATGCGCGTGGCGAGGAGCGAATGGCCCCCCAGGTCGAAGAAGCGGTCGTGCGGAGCCACGTCGGGGACCCCCAACAACTCGGCCCAGATGCCGGCCAGCAGCTCCTCCATCGGGCTCCGCTCTGCCTGGGCTTCCGAAGGCCGCTCGTCGGCCGGCGCCGGCAGCGCCCGGCGGTCCACCTTGCCCGTGCGGGTCAGCGGCAGGGCCGGCAGGACCACGAACGCGGCGGGGACCATGTAGTCCGGCAACCGGGCGCCGAGGAAGGCGCGCAGGTCGCGCGGCGAGGGCTCATCGCCCTGGGCGACCAGATAGCCCACCAGGCGGCGCTCGCCGGGCCGGTCCTCGCGCACGACAACGACGCACTCGCGCACGGCGGGATGGCGGGACAGC
The DNA here is from genome assembly GCA_036266195.1 of Thermoanaerobaculia bacterium. GTDB lineage: Bacteria > Acidobacteriota > Thermoanaerobaculia > Multivoradales > UBA5704 > DATMER01. The sequence goes on from DATANP010000241.1 coordinate 3,656, forward strand.
GCCGCCTCCACCTCGCCCAGCTCGATGCGGAAGCCGCGCAGCTTCACCTGGAAGTCGGCGCGGCCGGCGACCTCCACACCGCCGTCCGGAAGATACCGGCCGAGGTCTCCCGTCCGGTAGACCCGGTCCCCCTCATCGGCGCGCTCCAGGAACCTCTCCGCCGTGAGCGCCTTGTCGCCCAGGTACCCCCGGGCCAGATGGCGGCTGCGCATGTGGATCTCGCCCAGCTCGCCCACGCCGGCCAGCCGTCCGGACCGGTTCAGCACCAGGAGCTGGCAGCCCTCCATCCCACGGCCGACCGGCAGCACCTCCTTGCCGAGGAGGTCCATGCCGCGACTGCGGGGGACGACGAAGTACGAGACCGAGCGCTGCGTCTCCGTGGAGCCGTACAGGTTGATGCAGACCGCGGACGGCGCGAGGTCCTGGAGCCGTTCGACATCGGCCTTCTTGAGCAGGTCGCCCACGACGAACACCCGCCGCAGGGCGGGCAGGGGGCGGCCTTCGGCGGAGTCGATGACCATCTCAAGCATCGCGGGCGTGAGGCAGAGGACCGTTACCTCTTCCTCCCGCAGCCAGCCCGCCAGATAGCCTGGCTCGCCGACGCGGCCGGGATCGGGCACGGCCAGGCGGGCGCCGAACCAGACCGGAGTGAACACGTCGCGCTGCAGCGGATCGTGCGACAGCGCCGACAGCATGCCGAAGACGTCGTCCGCCCCCAGCCCGAAGGCCTCCCCCATCCACGGATAGAAATGGGTGAGCGGGCCGTGGCGCCCGACCACCCCCTTGGGCAGCCCCGTGGAGCCGGAGGTGAAGGTGAGACAGGCCGCGTCGTCGGGACCCACCGCGATTCCTGGATCGCCATCGGGCATACCGAAGAGCGCGGGCGAATCGAGATCGATCCGGCAGCGGCAGGAGACGGCGGCCTCCTCCACCTCCGGCGGCGGCGCGGGTGCGCCCGGTACCGCCACCCACGCCGCGGGACGGCCGATGCGGAGGTAGTCGAGCAGGCGCGGCGGCGGATAGGCCGGGTCGAGGACCATGAAGGCTCCGCCGGCCTTGAGCGTGCCCAGCAGGGCCTGGACCAGCGGCGCGCTGCGGTGCGCCCAGACGGCTACGGTCTCGCCGCGCTCGATCCCATGCGAGACCAGGAAGCGGGCGAGGCGGTTGGCGCGGGACTCCAGCTCGGCCCGGGTCCAGGCCATGCCCTGCGCGTCGCGCACGGCCTCGCGCTCCGGCTGCTCGGCGGCCGTGCGGGAGAGGGCTTCGTGCACGGCTCCCCGCCACTCTCCGGAGAGCGGCTGCGCAGGGTCCGGCAGCGGCGCGCCCGGGGTGGCGAGAGACAGCGCTCCAAGGCGCGCGTCCGGATCGGCCGCCGCCTGCTCCAGCAGATGCCCGAGCTGGCGCAGCAGCTCCCGCATGCGCCCGGGCTCGAACAGGTCGGCGCTGTAGACCAGGTCGAGGCGGTAGGTGTCCGGCAGCTCCTCGACATAGAGAGTGAAATCGAGCTTCGACTCGGCCTCGTCGGGCTCCACGGTCTCGACCTCCAACCCCGGCAGGCCGGTACGGAGCTCCGCGATCGAGACGAAGTTGAACATCACCTGGAAGATCGGCGTGCGGCTGAGCTGCCTTTCGGGCTGCAGCTCCTCCAGGAGGCGCTCGAACGGGATCTCCTGGTAGCGGTAGGCGCCGAGCACCACGTCCCGCACTCGCGCCAGCAGCTCGCGGAACGTCGGATCGCCCGAGAGGTCGGTGCGCAGCACGAGCGTATTGAGGAACACCCCCACGAGCCCCTCCACCTCGGGCCGGGAGCGGCCGGCGCTGGGCGCGCCCACCACCACGTCGTCCTGTCCCGAAAGGCGCGACATCAGGAGCTGGAACGCGGCGAGGAGCGTCATGAACGGCGAGACGCCCTCCTTCCGCGACAGCTCGCGCAGGCGGGCCGCCAGCGCCGGCGGCAGATCGGCGAGGACCCGGCGCCCGCGGTGGCTCTGGGCGGCCGGCCGCACGCGGTCGAGCGGCAGCTCCAGGACCGGCGGCGCGCCGGCCAGCTTCTCGCGCCAGTACGAGAGCTGCTCCTCCAGGACCTTGCCACGCATGCGGTCGCGCTGCCAGGCGGCGAAGTCGGCGTAGCGGATCGGCAGGGGCGGGAGGGACGGCAGCGACGGCGACCGGCGCTCCCGGAAACCGCCGTAGAGCGCGGCCAGCTCGCGGAAGAGCACGCCGAAGGACCAGCCGTCCGCGACGATGTGATGCACGTCGAGCAGGAGCAGGTGGTCCTCCGCGCCGAGGCGCACCAGGGCGGCGCGGAACAGGGGGCCGGCCTGAAGGTCGAAGGGCCAGGAGCTCGTGACCACGAGGCGGTCCTGTTCGGCCTGGCGCGGCCCGTCCGGCAGGCCCGAGAGGTCGGCCACGGGGAGAGGGAAACGGCCCGGCGGCGCGACCACCTGGACCGGGTCTCCGTCGGCCTCCGCGAAGGTCGTGCGCAGGGCCTCATGGCGGCGGACGATCTCCGCGATGGCCAGGCCGAAGGCCGCGATGTCGAGCGGGCCGCGCAGACGCTGGCGCAGCGGGATGTTGTACGCCGTGGAACCCGGCTCCAGCCGGTCGAGCAGCCAGAGCCGCTGCTGAGCGAACGAAAGCGGTGCCGGGCCGGCCGACGGGCGGTGCGGGATCGCCGAGGCCGCGGCCCGCGCCGCGGCCTCGGCGGCCTTCTTCTTCCGCATCTGAAGCACGAGCAGCGCCTGCTTCTCCGGCGAGAGCTGGCTCACCTGCCGGCGGCTCTCTTCGCTCATCCCATCTCCTCCAGTTCCCGCGCCGCCTGCGCCAGAAGCGCCCGGACGTCGTCCTCGGACAGGTCGTCGAGCGCCGCCATCGCCTCTTCCATCTCCTGCTCTCCTTCACTCGCGAGCGCTCTCTGGGCCAGCAGGGACGAGAACGCCCCCAGGGTCGGCGCCATGAACAGGAGCTGGAGCGGCAACTCGATCCCGAAGGCCAATTCGGTCCGCGACAGCGCCCGCGTCGCGAGAAGCGAATGGCCGCCGAGATCCCAGAAGCTGTCGTCGATCCCCACTCTCTCTACGCCCAGAACCTCTCCCCAGATGCGCGCGACCTCCTCCTCCAGCGGCGTGCGCGGCGGCGTGAAATCCGCCCGCGCCGGAGCGGCCGGCCCGGGCAGCGCCCGGCGGTCCACCTTGCCGTGGGCAGTCAGCGGCAGCTCCGCCAGGAACACGTACGCCGAGGGCACCAGGGGCTCCGGCAGGGTCTTGAGCAGGGCTTCCCGGACCTCCGCCGCCGGCCTCTCCCCGGCGGCCAGATACGCCACCAGCCGCGGCCCGGCCGGGCCGTCGTCGACCCTCACGGCCGCGGCCTTGATGCCGGGGAGCCGCACCAGGGCCGACTCGATCTCGCCCAGCTCGATGCGGTAGCCGCGGATCTTGACCTGATGGTCCATCCGGCCCAGGTAGTCGAGCTCGCCGTCGGCCCGCAGCCGGACAAGGTCGCCCGTGCGGTACATCCGCTCGCCAGGCGCCACAGAGAACGGATCGGGCACGAACCTCTCCGCCGTCAGCTCCGGCCGTCCCAGGTATCCTCGGGCCAGGCCGCCGCCCGCCAGGCAGAGCTCTCCCGGAACCCCCATCGGCAGCCGCTCCAGACGCCGGTCCACCACGTAGGCTCGCGTATCGTGGACCGGCCGGCCGATCGAAGGCCCACGCTCCGAAGCCCGCTCCACCACCGTCCAAGTCGAGTAGGTCGTGTCCTCCGAAGGACCATAGAGGTTGTAGAGCTTCTCGGTCTCCGGCCGCTCATAGACCCGGTCCGAGAGCGACCGCGTCAGAGCCTCGCCCGCCAGATTGACCGTCCGCACCGAAGCCGGCAGAGCTCCGGCCCGCAGCAGCTCCGCCATCGCCGAAGGCACCGTATTGACCAGCGTGATGTCTGCCGCAGGAGGCCCGGCCAGCAGCGCCAGGGCATCCTCCACCAGGACGACCGTCCCACCCCACGCCAGGGTCACGAAGATCTCGAACACGGAAAGGTCGAACGTCACCGCCGTGCAGGCCAGCACGCCCCGAAGCTCTTCCGGCGAGAAGATCTCCCGGGCCCAATGGACCATCTTCACCGCGCTCGCATGGCTGATCGCCACCGCCTTGGGCCGTCCCGTCGATCCCGACGTATAGATGAGGTACGCCAGATTCCCCGCAGCCAGGCAAGTCTCCCCCTCTCCCGGGGAGGGTGTGAAGGGAGGAGCGGGAGAGGGGGCCGGGGGGTGAGGGCCCACAACGACCCGGGCGCCACTATCCTCAATCAGGAACGCCCGCCGCTCCGCCGGGTACTTCGGATCGATCGGCACGTAGAACGATCCCGCGCGCAGCACTCCCAGCAGCGTCACGATCAGCTCCGCCGTCCGCTCCAGGCAGACCGCCACCCCGGCCTCCGGCCCGGCGCCCATCGCCCGCAGCGTCCGGGCCGTCTCCGCCGAACGCCGCTCCAGCTCGGCGTACGTCAGGACCGTCTCCCTTGCCACCAGCGCCACGGCCCCGGGAGTCCGCCGCGCCTGCTCCTCGAACAGGCCGTGCAGCAGGCCCACCGGATGGCCGCGATGCTCGGTCTCGTCGAGCGCCGCGAGTTGCGCCCGCTCGGCCGCGGTCAGCAACGGCAGCTCCGCGACCGGAGCCTCCGGGCGCTCGACCGCCGCTGCCAGCAGATGCCCGAAATGGCCGATGAGCCGGCGGATCGTCGCGGCGTCGAACAGGTCGGCCGCGTACTCCAGCCAGAGCCGCAGGCGGTCCGAGGAGCGGTTGACGTGGAAGGAGAGGTCGAACTTGGCCGTGCCGGTATGGATCCCGTCGGCCTCCATTGTCAAACCGGGCGCGACCGGCTCGGTGTCCCAGCCGTCGAGGAAGGCGAAGATCAACTGGAACAGCGGGTTGCGCGACAGATCCCGCTCCGGCGCGAGCTCGGCGACGAGCTTCTCGAACGGCACGTCCTGGTGGGCGTACGCGGCCAGGGCGGAGTCCCGGACCCTCTCCAGGACGTCCGTGAACGACGGCTCGCCGCGGAGCCCGACCCGCAATGGAAGGGTATTGACGAAGAGGCCGATGAGCCCCTCCACCGCGGCGGAGCCGGCCGAACCGCGGCCCGAGACCGGGGTGCCGACGAGCAGGTCGTCCTGGTCCGTGTAGCGGTACAGGAGGACCAGAAAGGCGGCCAGCAGGCCCATGAAGGGGGTGGCACCGCGGCTCCGGCCGAGCGCCTCCAGCGCGGCCGCGAGGCGCTGGGGAAGCTCCGTCTCCTCCACCGCGCCGCGATGGCTCCAGACCGCCGGGCGCGGCCGGTCCGCCGGCAGCTCCAGCGCCTGGGGTGAGGCCAGGCGCTCCCGCCACCAGGCCAGCTCGCGCTCCATCTCCTCGCCCGCCAGCCAGCTCCTCTGCCAGACCGCGAAGTCCCGGTACTGCACCGGCAGCGGCGACAGAGGCGATGGCCGTCCTTCGGCGAAGGCCCGATAGAGGTCGGCCAGCTCGCGCCGCAGCAGGTCCAGGGAGGTGCCGTCGAACACGGAGTGGTGGAACGTCACCAGGAGCCGGTGATCCTCCTCGCTCCGGCGCACCAGCGCCGCGCGCAGCAGCGGCCCCTTCCGGAGATCGAACGGCCGGCGGGCCTCGTCGTCCTCCCGGACCTCCGCCAGCGGCAGGTCCAGGACGGCCGGCGGATGGATCACCTGCACCGGATCGGCGGCACCCTCCGGCACCGCGAACGTAGTCCGCAGCGCCTCGTGGCGGCGCACGATCTCCGTCAGCGCCGCGGCCAGGATGTCGGTCCGCAGCGGTCCCAGGAGCCGCAGCCGCACCGGCAGGTTGTACGCCGCCGAGCCCGGTTCGAGCCGGTCCAGGAACCACAGCCGCTGCTGCGCGAAGGAGAGCGGAGCGTCCTCGCCGGCCAGCCCCGGCACGAGCGCGGGTCCCGCCGACGGGCGCGCGGACTCGATCCACGCCGCCAGCCGCGCCACCGTGGGCTGCTGGAACACGGTCCGCACCGGCAGGTCCACGCCCAGCCGCTCCTTGACGAGCACGGTCAGGCCGGTCGCGAGCAGCGAGTGCCCGCCCAGGGCGAAGAAGTCGTCGGACGCGCCAATACCGGAGACGCCGAGCAGCTCGGACCAGACCGCGGCCACCGCCGCTTCCGTGGGAGTCCGCAGCGGCTCGGAGGTCGCTTCCACCGTGGGGGCGAGTGGGGCCAGGGCCTTGCGGTCCACCTTGCCGTGCGGGGTCAGCGGCAGCTCCGGCAAGAAGATGTACGCCGCGGGAACCATCGGCTCGGGCAGCGTCCGGAGCAGATCCTCCCGAACCGGTCTCTCCTCTGCCGCCAGATACGCCACCAGCCGGCGCCCGGCCGGACCGTCGTCCACCAGGACCGCGGCGGCCTTGATGCCGGGGAGCCGCACCAGGGCCGACTCGATCTCGCCCAGCTCGATGCGGTAGCCGCGGATCTTGACCTGATGGTCCATCCGGCCCAGGTAGTCGAGCTCGCCGTCGGCCCGCAGCCGGACGAGGTCGCCCGTGCGGTACATCCGCTCGCCAGCCCTCCCAGATACCGCCGAGAACGGATCGGGCACGAAGTGCTCCGCCGTCAGCTCCGGCCGGCCCAGATACCCGCGGGCCAGCCCGTCGCCTGCCAGGCAAAGCTCGCCCGGAACCCCCATCGGCAGCCGTTCCAGCCGGCGGTCCACCACGTAGGCCCGCGTATCGTGGACCGGCCGGCCGATCGAAGGCCCGCGCTCCGAAGCCCGCTCCACCAGGGTCCAAGTCGAGTAGGTCGTGTCCTCCGAAGGACCATAGAGGTTGTAGAGCTTCTCGGTCTCCAACCGCTCGTAGACCCGGTCGGACAGCGACCGCGTCAGGGCTTCGCCCGCGAGGTTGACCGTCCGCACCGAAGCCGGCAGGGCCTTCGCCCGCAGCAGCTCGGCCATGGCCGAGGGCACCGTGTTGACCAGAGTGATCTCCGCCCGAGGAGGTCCGGCCAGCAGCGCCAACGCATCCTCCACCAGCACCACCGTCCCGCCCGAAGCCAGCGGCACGAAGATCTCGTAGACCGAAAGATCGAACGTCACCGCCGTGCAGGCCAGCACGCACCGCAGCTCCTCCGGCGTAAAGATCTCCCGGGCCCAATGGACCATCTTCACCGCGCTCGAGTGGGTGATCGCCACCGCCTTGGGCCGTCCCGTGGACCCCGACGTATAGATGAGGTAGGCCAGGTTCGAGGGCTCCGGAGAAGACCCCTCCCCGTCCCTCCCCTGCTGCGCAGGAGAGGGCGCCCCCTCCCAGCCCGCGCCGATGACGATCCGGGCTCCACTGTCTTCCACAAGGAACGCCCGCCGCTCCGCCGGAAACTTCGGATCGATCGGCACGTAGAAGGACCCGGCGCGAAGGACCCCAAGCAGGGTGACGATCAGCTCCGCCGTCCGCTCCAGGCAGACCGCCACCCCGGCCTCCGGCCCCGCCCCCATCGCGCGAAGCGTCCGGGCCAGCTCGCCCGACCGCCGCTCCAGCTCGGCGTAGGTCAGCACCGTCTCCCCCGCCACCAGCGCCACGGCGCCGGGAGTCCGCCGCGCCTGCTCCTCGAACAGGCCGTGCAGCAGGCCCGCCGGATGATCCCGGCGCTCGGCCTCGTCCAGCGCGGCGAGTTGCACTTGCTCCGCTTCAGTCAGGAGCGGCAGCTCCGCGATCGGCGCGTCCGGCCGCTCGACGGCCCCTTCCAGCAACCGTCCGAAGTGGCCCATCAGCCGGCGGATGGTCGCGCCGTCGAACAGGTCGGTCGAATGCTCCAGCCAGAGATGCAGTCCGCCGTCCGTCCGGTTCACGTGGAAGGACAGGTCGAATCGCGCCGTGCCGGCGTGGATCTCCTCGACGCTCGCCATGGCGAGCCCCGGCGCGATCGTCTCCGCCCTCCCGAGGTCGAGATAGGCGAACAGCACCTGGAACAGGGGATTCCTCGACAGGTCCCTCTCCGGCACGACCGACGCCACGAGCTTCTCGAACGGCACGTCCTGATGGGCGTACGCGCCCAGGGCCGCGTCCCTCACCCGCGCCAGGAGGTCGGCGAAGGCGGGCTCCCCGCCGAGGTCCACCCGCAGCGGCAGGGTGTTCACGAAGAACCCGATCAGCTCCTCGGCGTCGGCCCGCCCCCGGCCGGCGACCGGCGTGCCCACGAGCAGGTCGTCCTGCGACGTCCAGCGGTGCAGCAGCGCCAGGAAGCCGGCCAGCAGGGTCATGAACGGCGTGACTCCGCGGCTGTGCCCGAGGCGTTCGAGCGCGGGCGGCAGGCCCGCGGGCAGCTCTCCGGTCTCCACCGCGCCGCGGTAGCTCCAGACCGGAGGCCGCGGACGGTCCGTGGGCAGCTCGCAGGGCTGCGGCGAGGCCAGCCGCGCCCGCCACCAGGAGAGCTGTCCCTCCAGCTCCGCGCCCGCCATCCAGCTCCGCTGCCGGAGCGTGAAGCCGGCGTACTGAAGCGGCAGCTCCGGCAGTGGCGACGGCCTGCCCTCGTCGAACGCCCGGTAGAGGACCGCCAGCTCGCGCCGCAGCAGCTCGACGGACGTGCCGTCGAACACCGTGTGATGCAGGACCGCCAGGAGCCGGTGGTCCTCCGCTCCCAGGCGCACCAGCTTCGCGCGCATCAGCGGACCGCGCCGCAGGTCGAACGGCCGGCGGGCCTCCTCCGTCTCCAGGCGCGCGGCTCCGGCCGGATCCAGGTCGATCACCGGCAGATCAGTCATCAGGTCAAAGCGCGGCGGATGGACAGTCTGCACCGGATCGGTCTCGCCCTCGAACGTGGCGCGCAGAACCTCGTGCCTCCGCACCACCTCGGCGAGCGCCGCGGCCAGGGTCTCGGGCCGCAGCGGACCCGTGAAGCGCAGCCGGAAGGCGATGTTGTAGGCCGCGGACCCGGGCTCCATCCGGTCGAGGAACCAGAGCCTCTGCTGCGCGAACGAGAGCGGGACTCGATCAGGATCCACGGCGGGCGTCTCCCGGGCAGCCCCGCCGGCGCCGGACCGGGCCTCGATCCACGCGGCCAGCCGCTCGACCGTGGGCTCCTGGAAGATCACGCCCGACGGCGTCTCGACCCCGGTACGCTCGCCGAGGAGCGCGGCGAGCCGGGCCGCCAGCAGCGAGTGGCCGCCGAGCGCGAAGAAGTCGTCCGTGGCGCCGACCGGCCCGCTCCCCAGCACCCCGGCCCAGACCTCGGCCACCGCGGCCTCCACCGCCGTGCGCGGCGCCACCGACCCCCGCCGGCTCGCGGGCTCCAGCGCCGCGAGCGCGTGGCGGTCGACCTTGTCGTTTGCGTTGAGCGGCAGGGCGTCGAGGAAGATCCAGGCCCTCGGCACCATGGGGTCCGGCAGGGAGACGGCCAGCAGCTCCTCCAGCGACGCCGCGGCGGCCTCCGCGGCCGTTTCCGCGGCAGGCGTGCGCAGCGCCACGCAGCCCACGAGCCGGCCGTCGCGGACCAGCGCCGCGGCTTCGCGCACTTCGGGATGGCGCAGGAGCGCGGCCTCGACCTCTCCCAGCTCGATGCGGACGCCGCGGATCTTGACTTGCGTGTCGATCCGCCCGATGAACTCCAGGTCGCCGGACGGCAGCCGGCGCCCGAGGTCGCCGGTGCGGTAGAGCCGGCTGCCGGGCGCGCCGAACGGGTTCGGAACGAACCGCTCGGCGGTCAGCTCCGGACGGCGCAGGTAGCCGCGCGCCACGCCGACGCCGCCCAGGCACAGCTCGCCTTCCGCGTCCGTGGCGACGAGATCGCGGTCCACGATGTACGCCTGGAGGTTGGCGAGCGGCCGGCCGATGTGGGGCGGGCGCTCGCCCTTCGGCGCCACGCGCCCCTCCGTGGCCGCGATCGTGGTCTCGGTGGGACCGTAGGCGTTGCTCAGCTCGAACGGCAGGTCCGGCGGCGGACGGCGCACGAGGCGGTCGCCGCCGGTGAGCAGCGTCCGCAGACGGAGTCCCGGCGGGACGGGCTCGGCGAGCACGGGCTCCGCCAGGGGCGTCGGCAGGAGCACCATGTCGATCCGTTCCCGCGCCACCCAGGGCAGGAAGTCCGGCGGCGACAGGATCACTCCGCGCGGCGGCAGGTGCACCGAGGCCCCGGCCGTCAAGGCGCACCAGATCTCCAGCACCGACGCGTCGAAGCCGGGCGACGCCACCATGGAGCTGCGCTCCCCCGGCCGCAGGGCATATCGTGCGTGGTGCCAGGCCACGACGTTCGAGAGACCGCCGTGGTGCAGCTCGACGCCTTTCGGCATGCCCGTCGAGCCCGACGTGTAGACCACGTAGGCCAGATTGTCCGGATCGGGGTCCGGCGGCTCCCCGCAGGCGGTCTCCGCAGGGTCCGCATCGTCCGGCAGGCGGTCCAGCAGCACGAGGCCGCCGTCCGGAACGGGCAGCCCCGGCAAGCGGTCCAACACCGCTGCGGTGGTGACCATCGTGCGCGCGCCGGAGTCCCGCAGGATGAAGCCCACGCGGTCCGCCGGCTGGGCGGGATCGATCGGCAGATAGGCGGCGCCGGCCTTGAACGTCGCCGCCGCGGACACCACGAGCTCCGGCGACCGCTCGAGCAGCACCGCGTTCAGGCGCTCCGGCGCGGCCCCGAGCCTGCGCAGGTGATGGGCCAGCCGGGTCGCCCGGTCATTGAGCTCGGCATAGGTCAGCGCCAGCCCGCCGGCCGCGACGGCCAGGGCATCGGGAGCTTCGGCGGCTCTCTCCTCGAACAGACGATGCACCGGCCGGTCCGGGCGGGCCTCGGTCGGCGGGAACCTGACTGGATCAGGAGAGGGAGCGGTGCGATCGTCGATCATCCGCTCCTCGCAACGGATGCGGGCTTGCGGGGAGGGAGTTGAATGCGTTTCATGGGGCAGACTTCCTATCTATGACTCCTTGTGCCTCCTCGGAGCCAATGCGGGACAGGACGGCGAAGTTCTCACGCATCCCTGGACTCCTGCTCCAGCAGCTCCCGGACCTCGACGTCGGACAGGCCGTCCATCTCGTCCATGAGGTGCTGGCCGACGGCTGCCGCGAATCCGCCGAGGGTCGGGAATTCGAACAGGACCTGCAGGGGCAGGGCCAGCCCGAGAGCCTCTTCGAGGCGCGCCAGGACCTTGGTGGCGAGCAGCGAGTGGCCGCCCAGCTCCCAGAAGCTGTCGTGCAGGCCCACCCTCTCCGCGCCGAGGACCTGCCGCCAGATCTCGGCGACCTCCTGCTCCACGGCGTTGCCGGGCGGGATGAACTCCGCGGCGCTGTCCCGGAAGTCCGGCGCGGGCAGGGCCCGGCGGTCCACCTTGCCGTTGGCGGTCAAGGGCAGCTCCGGCAGGACCACGAACGCCGACGGCACCATGAAAGCCGGCAGGCGCAGCTCCACCAGGGCGCGCAGCTCTGCGATATCGGGAGCGCCGTCCGGCGAGGGGACGACGTAGGCTGCCAGCCGCTTGTCCCCGGGGGTGTCCTCCCGCGCAATCACCACGGCTGATTCCACCTCCGGGTGCGAGGTCAGGACGCTCTCGATCTCCCCCAGCTCGATCCGGAAGCCGCGCAGCTTGACCTGGTGATCGACCCGGCCGAGGAATTCGAGGACGCCGTCTGGCCGCCAGCGCGCCAAGTCGCCGGTGGCGTACAGGCGCTCCCCGCCCGGACCGGGGACGAACCGCTCCGCGGTCAGCTCGGGCCGCCCCTGGTAGCCGCGGGCCAGCCCGTCCCCGCCGATGTGGAGCTGGCCCACCACCCCCACCGGCACCGGCTCCAGAGAGGCACCCAGAACAAAGACGCGGGCGTCGGCGATCGGCCTGCCGATCGGGACCGGGCCCTCTTCCGGGCGGGCCGTCCAGGTGGTGGTGAAGGTGGTGCACTCGGTGGGCCCGTAGACCGCGATCACCTCGGTGCCCGGCAGGCCCTCCACGGCGCGCCGTATGTGCACGGGCGACAGCACGTCGCCGCCGGTCAGGAGCTGCTTCAGCGGCCGCAGGCGCTCCAGGTGCAGCTCCACCATCTGGTGGAAGAGGCCGGAGGTCAGGAACATCGTGGTCACGCCGTGGCGCTCGATCGCGTCGCCGAGCTGGCGCAGGTCGGGCGGCCCCGGCGGGAACACCACGAGCCGGCCGCCGTGCAGCAGCGGTCCCCACATCTCGAAGGTCGAGGCGTCGAACGCCACCGGGGCGATCTGCAGGAAGACCTGCTCCGCGTCGTAGCGCGCGTACCCGGTCCGCAGGAGCCGCACGGCGTTGCGGTGGGTCACGCCCACGCCCTTGGGCCGGCCGGTGGAGCCGGAGGTGAACAGCACGAAGCCGAGGCTGGCCGGGTCGACCCCGGTCCGGAAGCCCGACGGCTCTCCTTCGGCGAGGGACCGGCGCAGCGGGATCGTGACCGCTCCGGTCGCGGGCAGGAAATCCTCCAGCCCCTCCTGGACGACCACCACGCGGACCTCCGCGTCCGCGATCATGCCGGCGAGCCGCTCGGCCGGATACTGCGGGTCGAGCGGCAGGTAGGCGCCGCCGGCCTTGAGGATGCCCAGGGCGGCCGCGACCAGGGCGGCGGAGCGCTCGGCGCAGAGCCCCACCCGCTCGTCCGGCCTGACGCCGGCCTCGCGCAGGCGGTCGGCGAGCCGCTCGGCGCGGAGGTCCAGCTCGGCGTACGTCAGCTCCCGGTCGGGCCCGATCACGGCGAGACGGTCCGGGAACCGCCGCGCCTGCGCCTCGAACAGGCCGTGAATCGTCGGGTCCGTGAGCTGTTCCGTGGCCGTGTCGTTCCACTCCCAGGCGACCTGTGCGCGCTCGGCGTCGCCGAGGAGCGGCAGGGCGGAGACCGGCAGGCTCTCCTCCTCCACGATCCCCTCCAGGAGGTTGCGGAGGTGGCCGAGCCAGCGGCGGACCGTGCTGCGGTCGAACAGGTCGGCGGCGTACTCGACCATGGCCACGAGACCTTCGCGGGTCTCGCCCAGAAAGAGCGTCAGGTCGAACTTCGACGTGCCGGAGTCCACGTCGGCGATCTCCAGCGCGAGCCCCGGCGCCAGCTCGGGCGAGGCGGGCCGGGAGGGCTGCCAGGAGAGCACCGCCTGGAAGAGCGGCGTCCTGGAGAGGTCGCGGCCCGGCACCAGCTCGGAGACGAGACGCTCGAACGGCAGGTCCTGGTGTGCATAGGCGCGCAGGGCGGACTCGCGGACCCGCACCAGGAGGTCCGGGAAGGATGGATCGCCGGACAGGTCGGCGCGCATCACCAGCGTGTTGACGAAGAACCCGATGAGCCCCTGGATCTCGGGCCGCTCGCGGTTCGCCACGGGCGTGCCCACCAGGACGTCGCGCTGGCCGGTGATCCGGGAGAGCAGCGCCTGGAACCCGGCCAGGAGGGTCATGAAGACCGTGGCGCGGTGGCCCCGGCCCAGCCGCTCCAGCCCGTCCAGGAGCTGGCGCGGGAAGACCTCGCGTGCGAAGCCGCCGCGCAGGCCCTGCACGGCCGGGCGCGGCCGGTCGAGCGGCAGCTCCAGGACCGGCGGGCTGCCCGCGAGCGTCTCCTTCCAGAACCCGAGCTGCGACTCCAGCACCTCGCCCGACAGCCACCGCCGCTGCCAGCCCGCGTAGTCGGAGTAGCGCACCGGCAGCGACGGCAGCGGCCGGCCGGCATAGAGCGCGGCCAGCTCGCGGCGCAGCACGTCGAGCGACCAGGCGTCGAAGGCGATGTGGTGGACGCCGAGGACAAGGACGTGCTCCTCGTCGCCGAGCCGGAGCAGGACGGCGCGCAGCATCGGCCCGCGCGCGAGGTCGAACGGCCGCAGCCCCTCCTCGGAGACGCGCCGCGCCAGCTCCGCCCGGCGCGCGGTCTCCGGCAGGCCGGAGAGGTCGGCAATGGGCAGAGGCCGGAACGAGTACGGCTCGACGATCTGCACGGGCTCGCCGTAGACCAGGCGGAAGCGCGTGCGGAGCGGCTCGTGGCGGCGCTCGATCTCACCCAGGGCCTTCGCCAGCGCGGCCGGGTCCAGGGGGCCGCGGAAGCGCAGCTCCCGGACCACGTTGTAGGTGACCGCTCCGGGCTCCAGGCGGTCGAGGAACCACAGGCGCTCCTGCGCGAAGGAGAGCGGCGGCGCGCCCGGTCCGTTCCAGGGCTCCAGGGGCGGCGTAACGGTTCCGCCCCGCATCACCTCCTCCACCCGCGCGGCGAGCCCGGCCACAGTGCGGCGCTCGAACACCGAGCGCACGTCCACCTCGGCGCCGAAGGCCTCGCGGATGCGGGCCACGAGCCGGATGGCGAGCAGCGAATGGCCGCCGAGGTCGAAGAAGTCGTCCTCCCGGCTCACCCGCTCCACGCCCAGCAGCTCGGCGACGACCGCGGCCATCAGCTCCTCGGCCGGACTCGCGGGCTCGGGCTCCGGAGCCTCGGACGTCTCGGCGTCGATGTTCGCCATGGCGGCGAGCGCCCAGCGGTCGAGCTTGCCGTTCGGGGTGAGCGGCAGGGCGGCGACGACGGCGATCTCGAACGGCACCATGGCTTCCGGCAGCCGCTCGGAGAGCCAGGCCCGCAGCTCGGTCCGCGCGGGCGATTGATTGGGGGTGGGGGAAACGGGCACGGCCCAGGCCGCCAGCCGCGTCTCTCCTCCGCGCTGGACCGGCAGCACCGCGGACTCGCGGACGGCGGGATGGCGGGCCAGCACCGCGGCCACCTCGCCGGGCTCCACCCGGTGCCCACGAATTTTGACCTGATCGTCGGCGCGGCCCAGGAACTCCAGGACGCCCGAGGCCAGCCAGCGCGCCCGGTCGCCGGTGCGGTACAGCCGGCCGCCGGCCGCATCCGGCAGGAAGCGCTCGGCCGTGAGGTCCGGCCGGCCCAGATAGCCGCGCGCCACCTGGGCGCCGCCGATCCACAACTCGCCCGGCAGGCCTGGAGGAACAGACTGCAGATCGCGGTCGAGCAGCCGCACGGTGGTGCCGCGGAGAGGCCGGCCCAGGGGGACCTTCTCTCCCTCGGCTTCCATCACGCCGCAGGTCAGCACCCCGACCGTGGTCTCGGTGGGGCCGTAGTGGTTGACGATGCGGCACTCCGGGGCCAGCTCGCGCACGCGGCGGACGAGGTCCCAGGAGGACGCCTCGCCGCCCACCACGAGCCGCTTGCGCGGCAGCACCCTTTCCGGCCGGGGCGCCGCGGCGAGCAGGGCGGCCAGGTGGGAGGGCACGATCTTCAGCACGTCCACCGGCCGCGCCTCGAAGCGGACCGCCAGGCGGGCCGGGTCCGCGGACAGCTCGCGGGCCACCACGTGCAGCGTGCCGCCCGAGGCCAGGGCGCTGAACACCGAGGTGTGGCCGAGGTCGGCCGCGAACGTGGTGACCACGGCGAAGCTGGTGCGCGAGGGCACCTGGAGCCGCTCCAGCACGGCGTCCACATAGGCCGCGAGCTGCCGATGCTCGACGCCCACGCCCTTGGGCTCGCCCGTGGAGCCCGAGGTGTAGAGCACGTAGGCGAGGCTCGACGGTATCGGCGATGGGCTGTCCACCACCTCTCCGGCCTCGGTGCGCACCGACTCCAGGCGGATGCGCGGCATGCCGTCGAGGTCCATGGCCAGCTCGCCCGCGGTCACCAGCGCCAGGGCTCCGGCGTCCTCCACGATGCGCCGGCGCCGGCCGGCCGGCTGGTCGGGATCGAGCGGCACGTAGGCCGCGCCCGATCTCATCACCCCGAGGAGCGCCACCACCATGTCCGGCGTGCGGTCCAGGCAGACGGCCACGCGCGTCTCCGGCCCGGCGCCGAGACGCCGCAGGCGGCGCGCCAGATTGGCGGACCGCGACTCCAGCTCGCGCCAGGTGATCGTCGTGCTCTCCCCCACCACCGCCGGAGCCTCCGGAATGCGCTCGGCCCAGCCCGCGAACCGCTCCAGGACCGACGGCGGAGCCGTCTCCAGGGCCGAGCCGCCCCAGGAGGTAAGGAGAGCCCGTTCCGCCTCGCCGAGCAGGGGGATTTCGGACAGCCGCGCGTCCGGCGCCGCCGTGATGCCAGCCAGGAGCGTCTTGAACCAGCCCGAGAACCGGGCCAGGGTGGATGCGTCGAACAGGTCGGCGTCGGCCTCCCAGGTCACGTCCAGGGCGCCGTCCGGGGTCTCGCCCATGTAGAGGGTGACGTCCATCTTCGCCGTACCCGTACCCATGCCGCGCTGCTCCAGGAGCAGGCCGGGCGCCATCTCCACGGGCCGGCCCACCTGACCTACGAGGACGAGGAGCGTCTGGATGAGCGGGCTCCGCGAGAGGTCGCGCTCGGGTGCCAGATCCTCGACCAGCCGCTCGAACGGGAGGTCCTGGTGCTCGAAGGCGCCGAGCAGGAAGTCGCGCGTCCGCCCGAGGTGGGTATCAAAGGAGGGTGAGCCGGAGAGGTCCGCGCGCAGCGCCAGGGTGTTCACGAACAGGCCGATCAGCCCCTCGATCTCGACGCGCTGCCGGTTCGCGATTGGCGTGCCCACCAGTAGGTCCCTCGCGCCGGTCAGACGCGACAGCAGGGCCTGGTAGCCGGCCAGGACGACCATGAAGAGCGAGGTTTCCGACGAACGGCCCATCGCGCCCAGCCGCGCCACGAGGTCCGCGGGGATGAGGTCGCGGTGATGGATGCCGCGGAAGCCCCGCTTCGCCGGCCGCGGCCGGTCGGTCGGCAGCTCCAGGGCCATGGGCGCGCCGGCCAGGCGCCCGCGCCACCAGCCCAGCTCGCGCTCCAACGTCTCGCCGCTCAGCCAGCGCCGCTGCCAGACCGCATAGTCCGCGTACTGGACCGGCAGCTCCGGCAAGTCCGAGGCGCGGTTTTCAGACAAGGCCCGGTACGCCGCCGCCAGCTCGCGGATCAGCACGTCCGCGGACCAGCCGTCGGACACCGCGTGGTGGACGGAGAGGAACAGCCGGTGCTCCGTTGCGGAGATCCGGGAGAGGACGGCGCGCAGGAGCGGCCCGCGGGCGAGGTCGAACGGGGTGCGCGCCAGCGCGGACTCCACGCGCAGGGCCTCCTCCAGGGTGACGTCGAGCAGAGGCAGGGACAGAGAGCTGAAGGGTTTGATCCTCTGGACCGGAACGCCGCCGTCGCCCTCCACGAACACCGTGCGCAGCACCTCGTGGCGCCGGACAACCTCGCCGAGCGCGGCCTCCAGGGCGGCAGGCTTCAGATCTCCGCGCAGGACGAAGATCATCGGGATGTTGTAGGCCACCGAGTTGCCTTCGAGCCGATCGAGGAACCAGAGACGTTCCTGCGCGAACGAGAGCGGCGCCTCGCTCCCCCGCTCCGCAGGCAGGATGCCTTCCTCGTCCTCCGGGAAGGCAGCGAGCACGGCATGGCCCAGCGCCGTCGAGAACGCCTCCAGGGTCGGGGCCTGGAAAAGAACCTGGAGCGGGAGCTCGACCCCGAACGCGTCCCGGAGCCGGACCAGGATGCGGGTGGCGAGGAGCGAGTGGCCTCCCAGGTCCCAGAAGCTGTCGTGGAGGCCGACGCGCTCCACCCCCAGGACAGTCTTCCAGACCTGAGCCACCTCCTGCTCCAGCTCGGTGCGCGGCGCCACGTAGGCCTTCGCGCCGGTCCAGTCGGGAGCGGGCAGCGCGCGGCGGTCCACCTTGCCGTTCGGGGTGAGGGGCAGCTCCGGCAGGGCCACGAACGCCGCCGGGATCATGAAGGCGGGCAGACGGGTCTCCAGCCAGGACCGCAGGCCCTCGGGAGCTTCAGGGCCGGATGGCACCACCCAGGCAATGAGCCGGTCCTCGCGGACCATGGCCACGGCCGCTCCCACCAGCGGATGGCCGGTCAGCACGGCTTCGACCTCGCCCAGCTCGATACGGAAGCCGCGGAGCTTGACCTGGTGGTCGATGCGGCCCACGAGCTCCAGGTCGCCACTCGGGAGCCAGCGGGCGAGGTCGCCGGTCCGGTACAGCCGCTCGCCCGGCTCCCCGAACGGGTTCGGGACGAGCTTCTCCGCGGTCAGGGCCGGGCGGTGCCGGTAGCTCCGGGCAAGGCCCACACCGGCGATGCAGAGCTCTCCGGGCACGCCCACCGGCACCGGCTTCAGGTGGGGGTCCACGACGTACATCCGCATGTTGGAGACGGGCCGGCCGATGTGCGGCGGGCGATCTCCCTCCGGTTCCACCCTTCCGGCCGTGACGACGATCGTGGTCTCGGTCGGGCCGTAGTGGTTGATCAGCTCGAACGGCAGGTCCGGCCCGGGCCGGCGGTGCAGGCGCTCGCCGCCGATGAGCAGCCGGCGCAGCGCGAGCCCCGCGGGCCGCGGCTCGGCGAGCACCGCCTCGCCCAGCGCCGTGGTCAGGAACCCGATCGTGATCCTCCGCTCCGCCATCCAGGCCAGGAGCCGGGGCGCCGACGGCACCGCGTCCTTCGGCGGGATGTGCAGCGACGCGCCGGCCGTGAGCGGGGCCCACGTGTCCCAGACCGAGGCGTCGAACCCGGGCGCGGCCAGGAACGCGGAGCGGTGCGAGGGGTCGAGGTAGCTCCGGCGGTGCCAGGCGATGTAGCTCGACAGGCCGCGGTGGCGCAGCTCGGTGCCCTTCGGGGTGCCAGTCGAGCCCGAAGTGTAGATGACGTAGGCGAGGCTCTCTCCCGGGAGGGTTCCCGGCTCGGCCGGAAGGGTCCCCGACTCAGCCGGGAGGGTTCCCGGCTCCACCGGGAGGGCTCCCGGCACCACCGGAAGGGTTCCCGGCGCCACCGGAAGGGTTCCCGGAGCCGCCGGGAGGGTCCCCAGCGCGCCCAGGAGGGCTCCCGGCACGGCCGGGAGGGTTTCCGGCGAATCCGGGAGGGCTCCCGGCACGGCTGGAAGGGTCCCCGCGTCCGCCAGAATCCACCGCCGCCGCTCCTCCGGCCAGTCGGGATCGATCGGCAGATAGGCGCCACCCGCCGACAGGACCGCGATCGCTTCGACGACCAGCTCCGGCGAGCGCTCGAAGCAGATCGGCACCACGGTCTCGGGCCCCACTCCGGCCCGCCGCAGCTCCTCCGCCCGCGCCTCGGCGCGGCGCGCCAGCTCGCCATAGGTCATCTCCCCGTCCTCCCAGGAGAGCGCGAGCGCGTCCGGTGTCCGCTCCGCCCAGCGGTGGAAGAGGACGTGGACCGGCTCATCCGGGATCTCCGCCCCGGTGAGGTTCCACTCCACGAGCACCTGATCGCGCTCGGCGGCCCCCATCAGCGGCAGGTCGGAGATCCGGACCTCCGGCTCCTCCACCGCGGCCTGGAGCAGGTTGCCCAGGTGCTCCAGGAGGCGCCGCACCGTTGTGCCATCGAACAGGTCGGCGCTGTGCTCCGCGGAGAGCACGAGGCGGCCTTCCGCGTTGCGGCCGAAGTTGAGGGACAGGTCGAGCTTCGCCGTGGCCGTGGAGGCGGTCCGCGGCACGAGCGTCACCCCCGGCGCCAGCTCCTGGCGGACGGCCGGGCTCGAATGCGAAATGAACACCTGGGCCAGCGGGTTGCGCGACAGGTCGCGCGCCGGCGCCAGCTCCTCGACCAGCCGCTCGAAGGGCAGCTCCTGGTGCGCGAAGGCCGCCAGCACCGTCTCCCGCGCCCGGCCGAGCAGACCGGCGAAGGTCGGGTCCCCACCCGCGTCCGTGCGCAGGACGACGGTGTTCACGAACAGGCCGATCAGCCCCTCCAACTCGGGCCGCGGCCGGTTCGCGACCGGCGTGCCCACCCAGAGGTCCTCCTGGCCGGTGTAGCGCAGGAGCAGCGCGTCGAACGCGGCCAGCTCGATCAGGAACGGCGTGGCGCCGCGCTCCCGGCCGAGCCGGTCGATGGCCTCGGCGAAACCCTCCGGCATCTCCAGCGTCTCGATGCCGCCGCGCAGGCTCTGCACCGCTGGACGTGGCCGATCGGCCGGCAGCTCGAGGTCCGGCGTGCCGCCCGCCAGGCGCTCCTGCCACCAGGCGAGCTGCGCCTCGGCCTCGGGGCTCTCCGACCACCTCCTCTGACGCAGCGCATGGTCGGCATACTGGATCGGCAGCTCCGTCAGCTCCTGGCCAGCGTAGAGCGCCCGCAGCTCGCGGACGATCACCTCGACGGACCAGCCGTCGGACACGATGTGGTGCAGGGTGAGGACGAGCCGGTGCGACTCCGATCCGGTACGGATCAGCAGCGAGCGCACGAGCGGACCGGTCTCCAGATCGAAAGGCCGGCGCTGCTCCTCCAGCGTGGCGGCCTCCGGATCTTCGGAATCCAGGACCGCCAGCCGGTGAGGCACGGGGTCGGAGACGATCTGGACCGGGTCTCCGTCCTGGAGCCTGATCGTGCTGCGCAGGACCGCGTGGCGGCGGATGATCCCATCCAGCGCCGCCTCCAGGAGGTCGGGCCGGAGCGGGCCCTCGACGTCGAAGATCACCGGCATGTTGTAGGCCGGATGGCCGGGGTGGAGCCGGTCCAGGAACCACAGGCGCTGCTGGGTCGAGGAGAGCGGAGCCGACCCGGCCGGCGTCTCGACCGTCACCACCTCCTCCACCGCCTTCCGTGCCTTCTCCACCCGCTCGGCCAGGCCGGCGAGGGTCGGCGCCTCGAACAGGTCGCGCAGCTCCAGCTCGACCCCGAGCCGCGCCCGCACCCGCGAGGCGAGGCGCATGGCGAGCAGCGAGTGGCCGCCCAGGTGGAAGAAGTGATCGCCGCGGCCGACCCGCTCGACGCCGAGCACCTCCATCCAGATCCCGGCCAGGGCGCGCTCGGTATCCGTAGCCGGCTCTTCGCCCTCAGTCCCCCCTTGAAGCTCGAACGGCATGCGGCCCAGAGTCGCGCGGTCCACCTTGCCGCTCGCGGTGAGCGGCAGCGCGTCGAGGAACGCGAACCCGGCCGGCACCATCCAGGCGGGCAGCCGGGGCTCCAGGAAGTCGCGCAGCTCCGAGGCGGACGGCGGGGGACCGCCGGGCTGGACGTAGGCGACGAGCTGCCGGCCGTGCCGGGTGCTCCGGACCAGCACCGCGGCCGCCGCCACCATGGGATGAGCGGCGAGCGCGGCCTCGATCTCCGCCGGCTCCACCCGGAAGCCGCGCACCTTGACCTGCTGGTCGATGCGGCCCAGGAACTCCAGCGCGCCGTCGGCCTTCAGGCGGACGAGGTCGCCGGTCCGATACAGCCGTGCGCCCGGAGCGTCGGAGAACGCGTCGGGCACGAAGCGCTCCGCGGTGAGCCCCGGCCGGTTCAGGTAGCCGCGGGCCAGCTCGCCGGAGAGATGAAGCTCGCCCGGCACGCCGACCGGGAGGGGATGCCCGCGGAGGTCCAGCACCCGCGCGGCGCGGCCGGCCAGGGGGCGGCCGATCGGGACCGACACGCCCTCGCCCAGGGTCTCCTCCGCCACCTCGTGCAGCGTGGCGGTGATGACCGTCTCGGTCGGGCCGTAGCCGTTGAGCAGGCGGACCGGCCGCATGGGCGTGCGCAGCCACTGGCGCGCCGGCTCGGCCAGCACCTCCTCGCCGCCCACGATGATCAGCCGCAGCGGTTCCTGCGCGGCGGTCAGCGCGGCCACGTCGTGGACCCAGTGGTGCCAGACCGCGGTGGGCAGGTTGAGGACGGTCAGGCCCAGCTCCGCGATGCGGCCGGCCAGGGCCTCGGTCTGGAACAGCTCGCCGTTCCGGAGCACCAGGGTCGAGCCGGCCATGAGCGTCGGCAGGATCTCCTCCACCGCCACGTCGAAGGCCGGCGAGGCGAACTGGAGCACGCGGTCCGCCGGCCCCAGGCCGTAGAACCGGATCACGGTGGCCGAGTGCTCCGCGGCCTCGCGATGGGCCACGGCCACGCCCTTGGGCTTGCCTGTGGAGCCCGAGGTGTAGATCACGTAGGCGATCTGGTCCGGCAGGACCGTGGCCGGCTCCGGACCACCGGTGAGATCTCCATCCAGCAGGAGACGAGGCAGACCGGAGGGCAGGCGGGGCTCCAGGTCAGAGGTCGTGGCGAGCACGGCCGCGCCGGAGTCCTCCAGCACCCAGGCGAGGCGCTCGGACACGTGCCCCGGATCGAGCAGCACGCAGGCGCCGCCGGACTTCAGGATGCCCAGGAACCCGGCGACCAGCTCGGCCGTACGGCTGGCGCAGAGGGCCACCCGCGTCTCCGGTCCGACCCCGAGGCCGGCGAGCGTCCGGGCTACGGCATCGGCCCGCTCCATCAGCCCGGCAAAGGTGACGAGGCCCGCGTCCGTATCCAACGCCACCGCGTCCGGCGTGCGGCGGGCCTGCTCCTCGATCATCCCGTGGAGGGTCCAGGCGGACGGCGGCTCGGCCGCGCCGCCGCTCCAGGCCGCGCGGAGCTGCGCCTGCTCTTCGGCGGTCATCAGCGGCAACTCGGAGATACGACTCCCGGGATTCGCCACGGCCCCGGCGAGCAGGGTCCGGAAGCACCCCAGGAAGCGGTCCACCGTGGCCGCGTCGAACAGGTCCGAGGCGTACTCCGCGGCCGCGAACAGCCCGTCCCCGCTCCGGCCGAGGTGGAGCGAGAGGTCGAACTTGGAGGTCGGCGTCCGCACCTCGGCCACCCGGACGTCGAGACCGGGCCCGAAGTCCGCCCCGGGCTGCGGCAGCTCCTGGGCCGAGAGAGAGACCTGGAAGATCGGGTGCTGCGACAGGTTGCGCTCCGGCGACAGCTCGGCCACCAGCTTCTCGAACGGCAGATCCTGGTGGGCATATGCCTCCAGCGCGGCCGACCGCACCCGCGCCAGCAGCTCCTCGAAGGTTGGATCGCCCGCGAGAGAGACCCGCAGCACCAGGGTGTTGACGAAGAAGCCGATCAGCCCCTCGACCTCCGTCCGGTCGCGGTTCGCCACCGGCGTGCCCACCACCAGGTCCTCCTCCGCCGTGATCCGGCCCAGGAAGGCGTCGAAGGCTGCCAGGGCGGTCATGAAGAAGGTCGCGCCCGACCGGCGAAGCTCGCCGGGCTCGACCGGCAGAGCCATCCGGCGCACCTCGCCGCGGTAGCTCTGCACCGGCGGCCGGGCGCGGTCCACGGGCAGCTCGAGCGCCGAGGGGATGCCCGCCAGCCGCTCCCGCCACCAGGCCAGGTCCGACTCTCCGCTCAGCCACTGCCGCTGCCAGACCGCATGGTCGGCGTACTGCACTGGCAGCTCCGGCAGCGGCCGGCCGGCGTAGGCCGCGGAAAGCTCCCGCACCAGCACGCCCACGGACCAGCCGTCGGACACCACGTGGTGGAGCGAGAGCAGGAGCCGGTGCTCCTCCGGGCCGGTCCGCAGCAGCACGGCACGGAACAGCGGTCCAGTCTCCAGATCGAACGGCAGCGCCGCCAGCTCGGCCTCCCGCCGGTCCGCCTCCTCCGCCGGGAGATCGACGACGGGCAGGACCGGAGCCGCGAACGGCCGCACCACCTGGATGGGCTGGCCGTCCGGCCCTTCGCGGAAGACCGTGCGCAGCGCCTCGTGCCGGCGCACCACCTCGCCGAGCGCCACGGACAGGGCCTCCACGCTCAAGGATCCGGAGATCCGAAACGTCAGCGGCAGGTTGTAGGCGTTCGAACCCCTCTCGAAGCGGTCGAGGAACCACAGCCGCTCCTGGGCGAACGACAACGGCGCGCCGTGCTCCCGATCGACCGGAACCACCGGCGGCAGAGTTGGACGGTCGGCATGGGCAATCCGCTCGGCCAATCCGGCGACCGTCGGCCGCTCGAACACGCCGCGGACGCCGGGGTCCACGCCGAAGGCGGCGCGAATCCGCGAGGCGAGTTGCACCGCGAGCAACGAGTGGCCGCCCAGGTGGAAGAAGTCGTCCCGGATGCCCACCGGCTGGCCGAGCACCTCGGCAAAGAGGCCGGCCAGCAGCTCCTCGACCGGATTGCGCGGCGCCTCGACGGTGCCGGCCTCCTCGGGAGCAGCGAGCCGGGCCAGGACCTTGCGGTCCACCTTGCCGTTCGGCGTCAACGGCAGAACATCGAGGAACGCCCACTGGCCCGGGACCATGTACTCGGGCAGCCGCTCGGCCAGCCAGCCGCGCAGCACGTCCCGGGAGACGGGCTCGCGCAGGGCGACCCACGCGATCAGCCTGTTGTCGCGGGCGAGAACCGCGGTCTGGCTGACGGCAGGATGGCGGGCCAGCACGGCCTCGACCTCCCCCAGCTCGATGCGGAAGCCACGGATCTTCACCTGGTAGTCGAGCCGGCCCAGGTACTCCAGCTCGCCGTCCGGCCGCAGGCGCACGCGGTCGCCGGTGCGGTACATCCGACTCCCTGGCGTGCCGGAGAACGGATCGGGGATGAATCGCTCCGCGGTCAGCTCCGGCCGTCCCAGATAGCCGCGGGCCAGCCCGGCGCCGGCCAGGAACAGCTCGCCCGGAACGCCGACCGGCAGCGGCTGGAGCCAAGGGTCGAGCTCGAACGCGCGGCTGTCATGGACCGGACGGCCGATGGCCGGCGCATGGCCTGAACGTTCAATGAGCGCCCAGGTCGAGTAGGTGGTGTCCTCGGACGGCCCGTAGAGGTTGTAGAGCCGCTCGGTCTCCGGCCGCTCGTAGACCTTGTCGGAGAGAGCGCGCGTCAGCGCCTCGCCCGCCAGATTCACGGTGCGGACGGTCGCCGGCAGGCCGTCCGTCCGGAGCAGCTCCGCAATGGCCGAGGGCACGGTGTTGATGAGCGTCGGAACGCCCGGCTCGGCAGCGAAGAAGTCCGGCACGGCCAGGGCGTTCTCCACCACGAACACGGTCCCGCCCCAGGCCAGGGTGACGAAGATCTCGAAGACCGACAGGTCGAAGGTGATCGAGGTCGAGGCGATGACGCCGGACAGCTCCTCGGGCGTGAAGGCTTCCTTCGCCCAGCGGGCCAGGACCACGGCGCTCCGGTGCTCGATGGCCACGGCTTTCGGGCGGCCGGTGGAGCCGGAGGTGTAGATGAGATAGGCGAGGTTGCGCGAAGAGACCTCACCCCCCATCCCCCTCTCCCATCTCCCACCCACCCAAACCCCGGGAGAGGGGGCGCCCCCACCCAAGGCAAGAAGCAACGGACCACGTTCCCCCTCTCCCGGCGGGGGCTGGGAGGGAGATGGGAGAGGGGGCCAGGGGGTGAGGTCTCCCTGCGGCAGCCGCCCCGCCAGCCCCTCCTCCGTGAGAATCACGCCGCACCCGCTGTCTTCCAGCAGGAAAGCGATGCGCTCCTCGGGATAGGCTGGGTCCACGGGCACGTAGAGGCCGCCGGAGCGCAGCACGGCCAGCATAGCGACGATCAGGTCGGCCGAGCGCTTCAGGAACAGACCGACCGGGACCTCGGGGCCCACGCCCAGGCCGCGCAGGTGCCGGGCGAGCTCGGCCGAGCGCCGCTCCAGCTCCGCGTAGGTCAGGCGGACGCCTCCGGCCGCGGCCACGGCCAGGGCGCCGGGCGTGCGCCGGGCCTGCTCCTCGAACAGCCCGTGCAGCAGGCCGTCCGCGTCGTGGTCCCGGCGCATCCCGTCATTCCAGGCCGCGATCTGTGCCTTTTCTTTATGGCCCAGGAGCGGCAGGCCGGGCAGCGGCGTCTCCGGGGCGGCGACGATCCCTTCGAGCAGGTTCTGGAAATGGCCGAGCAGCCTCCGGGCGGTGGCCGCCTCGAAGAGATCGGAGGCGTACTCAACGTGCGCCCTCAAGCCCCCGGCCGCGCGCTCCACGGTCAGGGTGAGGTCGAACTTCGCCGTGCCCGGGTGGACGCGCACGAAGCCCGCCTCCACGCCGGGGAAGTCGGGCAGCGACGGCTCGTCCTGGAGCAGGAGCATGGCCTGCACCAGCGGCGCCCGGGACAGGTCGCGCTCCGGCTCCAACTCCTCTACCAATCTTTCGAAGGGCACGTCCTGGTGCGCGAAGGCGCTCAGCGCGGCCTCCCGCGTGGCGGCCAGGAAGCGGTCGAAGGCCGGGGCCCCGGCCAGCTCCGCCCGTATGGGGACGAGGTTCACGAAGAAGCCGACGAGCCCCTCCAAATCGCCCCGGTCCCGGCCCGCCACGGGCGCGCCCACGAGCAGGTCGTCCTGGCCGGTATACCTCTGGAGGAGCGCCTGGAAGGCGGCCAGCACGGTCATGAACACCGTGGCGTTCGAGCCTCTCGCCACCCGCGCCAGGCCAGCGGCCAGATCACCCAGCGACACCCGCTCCAGGCCGCCGCGCAACGAGGCCACGGCCGGCCGCGGAAAGTCCGTGGGCAGTTCCAGGGCCGCGGGCGCGCCGGCCAGCCGCTCCCGCCACCAGGCGAGCTGCCGCTCCAGCACCTCGCCGGACAGCCAGAGCCTCTGCCAGACCGCGAACTCCGGATACTGGATCGGCAGTGGCGGCAGGGAGCCGCCGCGGTAGAGGGCGGACAGCTCGTGGGCGAGCACGTCCATGGACCAGCCGTCGGAGACGATGTGGTGCATGGCGAGCAGGAGCCGGTGGTCCTCCCCGCCGAGCCGCACCAGCAGCGCCCGGAACAGCGGTCCGGTCCGCAGATCGAAGGGCCGGGCCGCCTCGCTCCGCAGGAGCTCCTCCGCCGCGTCCTCCGGGAGATCCACGACCTCCAGGGGGAAGGGACCGTCCACCTTCGGCAGGACCACCTGGAGCGGCTCCTCGGTGAAAATGGTCCGCAGAGACTCGTGGCGGCGGACCGCCTCCCCCAGTGCCTCGGCCAGCGCGGATACCGACAACGGCCCCCGCAGGCTCCACACCTGCGGCAGGTTGTAGAGCGGCGTGCCCGGCCGCAGGATCTCCAGGAACCAGAGCCGCTGCTGGGCGAACGAGAGCGGCAGCCCGCCATCTCCCCTCGGGACGGACACCGGCACGGGCGGCGGCGTGGGCGGGCTGCCGCTCCGGCGGGCCTCTTCGACCCGCGCCGCCAGCGCCTCCACCGTCGGGGACTCGAACAAGCCCCGAACACCCAGGCTCACGCCGCAGGTCTCGCGCACCCGGAAGGCGAGCCGCGCCGCCAGCAGCGAATGGCCGCCCAGGGAGAAGAAGTCATCCTGGAGCCCCACCCGCTCGACCCGGAACAGCTCGGCCCACACCCGGGCCAGCGCGATCTCCAACTCGGTGCGCGGCTCCATGGCCGCAGCGCCCACGTCGGCAGGCGCCATGCGGGCCAGGGCCCGGCGGTCCACCTTGCCGTTCGGCGTCAGGGGGAGCGTGTCCAGGAAGGTCCACAGGGTCGGGACCATGGCATCGGGCAGAACGGCGGCCAGGGCCTCGCGCAGCGACCCGGCCGCGACTGTCTCCCTGGGGACCACATAGGCCGCCAGCCGGCCCTCGCGCTCCAGCACCGCGGCCTCGCGCACCTGCGGCAGCCGGCCCAGCGCGGCCTCGATCTCGCCCAGCTCAATGCGGAAGCCGCGGATCTTGACCTGGTGGTCGATACGGCCCAGGAACTCGATGTCCCCGGATGGCAGCCACCGGGCGAGGTCGCCGGTGCGGTAAAGCCGCCGGCCGCCCTCCGCGGGCACGAACCGCTCGGCCGTCAGCTCCGGGCGGTTCCGGTACCCCCGCGCCAGCCCCTCTCCGGCGATGCACAGCTCGCCCGGCACTCCGACCGGCGCCGGGTGGAGCATCCGGTCCAGGATCAGCACCCGGGTGTTCGCGATGGGTCGGCCGATGCTTGGCACCCGCTCGCCCGCGGGATCGACCCGGCCGGCAGTCGCAACCACCGTGCTCTCCGTGGGCCCATAGTGGTTGACCAGCTCGAACGGCAGCCCCGGAGCCGGCCGGCGGCGCAGCCGGTCGCCGCCCGTGAGCAGGGACCCCAGGGCCAGGCCTGCCGGCATGGGCTCCGCCAGCACGGCCTCGGCCAGCGGGGTCGGCATAAAAGAGACCGTGATCCCCCGCTCCGCCATCCAGGCCAGGAGGTCGGGCGCCGACGGGATCGTGTCCGGTGGCGGAATGTGGAGCGAGGCTCCGGCGGTCAGCGCCGACCACATCTCCCACACCGAGGCGTCGAACCCGGGACCGGCCAGCAGCGTGGAGCGGTCGGACGGCGTCAGGCCGTAGGTTCGTCGATGCCAGGCGATGAAGCTCGACAGGCCGCGATGGCCCAGCTCGGTGCCCTTGGGGGTGCCGGTGGAGCCGGAGGTGTAGATGACGTAGGCGAGGGTGGATGGGAAGACCCCTCCCCGTCCCTCCCCCACGCTCCGCGCGGGAGAGGGCGCCCCCTCCCGCTCCAGCGCATGGATGCGAATGGAATGGGCGGCGGCGCCCTCTCCCGCGAAGCGGGGGAGGGTCGGGGAGGGGTCTTCTACCACCACCGCCGCCCCCGAATCCACCAGAATCCACCCCTGCCGCTCCGCCGGCCAAGCCGGATCAATCGGCAGATACGCTCCGCCCACCTCCAGCACGGCCAGGGCGGAGACCACCAGCTCCGGCGAGCGCTCCAGCCGCAGCGCAACCAGCATCTCCGGCCCGACTCCCATCTCCCGCAGCCGCTCGGCCAGCTCTGCCGATCGCCGGCCCAGCTCACCGTAGGTCATCTCCCCACCCGGCCAGGAGACCGCCAGCGCGTCCGGCGTCCGCTCGGCCCACTGCCGAACCAGGACGTGGACCGGCTCCTCCGGGACCTCGGCGTCGGTCCGGTTCCAATCGACCATCACCTGCTCGCGCTCGGTCGCGGTGAGGAGGGACAGATCGGAGAGACGCGCTCCCGGATCGGCCGCAATGCCCTCCAGGAGCACGCGCAGATGGCCGAGCCAGCGGCGCACGGTCGCGGGGTCGAAGAGGTCCGAGGCGTACTCGGCGCGGGCGCTCCAGGCGTCCTCCCCGCGGTCGAGCTGCAGCCAGAGGTCGAACTTCGCCGTGCCGGTGTGGACATCCACCAGCTCGCCCCGCAGCCCACCGCCCAGGTCCAGGAGCTGCGGCGGATCCTGGACCGAGAACGCCACCTGGAACAGCGGCGGCCGGGAGAGGTCCCGCTCCGGCGACAGCTCGGCCACCAGACGCTCGAACGGCAGGTCCGGATGGCCGTAGCCGAACAGGGCCGCCTCGCGCACCCGCTTCAGCGCCTGCTCGAACGGCGGATCGCCCGACAGGTCCGCCCGCATCACCAGGTTGTTCACGAAGAAGCCGATCAGCCCCTCGATCTCCGGCCGGCTGCGGTTCGCCGAGGGCACGCCGACCGCGAGGTCGTCGCGGCCGGTGAGCCGGTGCAGCAGGACCTGGAACCCGGCCAGCAGTGTCATGAAGAGGGTGGCTCCGCCGCGCCGGCCGATCTCCTCCAGCCGTCCGGCCAGCTCCGCCGGGAACGGCGCGCGCTCGAGCCCGCCGCGGAAGGTCTGCATCGGCGGCCGGACAAAGTCCGCGGGCAGGTCGAGAGCCGGCGGCAGCCCCTCCAGGCGCTTCTTCCAGGCCGCGAGCTGCGCGGGCCCCTCGGCTTCCAGCCAGCGGCGCTGCCAGACCGCATGGTCCGCGTACTGCACCGGCGGCGGCGCCGGAGCCTCGCCGCGATAGAGAGCCTCGAGCTCCCGCCCCAGCACCCCCATGGACCAGCCGTCCGTGGCGATGTGGTGGATGTCCAGGCGCAGAGCATGCTCCTCGCGCCGGAGGCGCAGGAGAACGGTCCGCAGTATCGGACCGCGCTCCAGACCGAAGGACAGCCGCGCCGTCTCCAGCGCGACCCGCCGCGCCTCTTCGCGCGGATCGGGGAGAGACGACAGATCCACGACCGGCAGCGCGATCCCGGCCTCCGGCAGCATCACCTGCACCGGCCCGGTCGCCACCTCGCGGAACACAGTGCGCAGCGCCTCGTGCCGGTCCACCACCCGGCTCAGCGCCCGGCCCAGGGCCGCCGGGTCGAGCGGCCCGCGGAGCCGCAGCTCGCGGCTCGCGTTGTAGACCGGAGAGCCCGGCAGCATGCGGTCCAGGAACCACAGGCGCTCCTGGGCGGGCGACAGCGGCAGCCCCTCGCCCTGCCGGCGCGGCACGGGCACCACCGGTCCGGCCCGCGGCCGGCCGGGATGCGGGTAGCCGAAGACCTCGGCCACGGCCCAGGCGGGCTCGCCCAGGAAGTCCTCCGAGTAGGCCTCCCGCCAGCGCTCGGCGGTCGCCGCCTCCACGCCGCGGTGCTCGTGGAACTTCATGTCGCCGATCATCCGGCCCTGCTCGTGCAGGCCGTCCGTCATCCGCGACCGCCGCTGCCGATGAGGACCGGCATAGGGATCGGCCATGTCCGCGTGGTAGTCGATCCCCAGGGCCGCGCACAGGCGCCGCAGCTCGCCCTCGGGGTCGCGCACCAGGTCCTCGAAGCGGATGCGGTGCCGGCGCTCCGCGGGGATGCCCTCCAGGAAGGCCAGGATGTTGCGGTGGCTCAGCGTCCACACCAGCTCGGCCAGCTCCCGGCGCCCGAAGGGGTGGGCGCGGCGGAAGAAGAGCTGGTCGATCTTCGCCTCCTCGAAGCTGTGGATCATGCCGTACGGATGGCGGACGAGGTGGACGTAGAACGGCTCCTCGAACACTTCCTCGGCCCGGCGCAGCACCTCGGGATCGAGCGGGTAGTTCGTGGATTTGTCCACCAGCATCCGCCCGCCCATCTGCTCCTGCAGCCAGCCGTAGAACCGGCGGGTGCTCCAGCCCGCGTGTTCGCAGGCCTCGACCAGCGCCTCGGCCTGGTCGGGTGAGCAGCCGCGCAGCTCCACGACCGCGCGCAGCACCCCCTCCCGCCAGAAGCTGTCGCGGCCCGAGAACGCGGTCCGGCGCTCGGCCATGGTGTTGAACGTGAGCAGCTCCAGCTCCGGCGGCGAGAACAGGCCGGGGTGGCCGCCGAGCATCACGCGCATCAGCGTCGTACCGGAGCGCGGCGGTGCCAGCACGAGCACCGCCCGAGGGTTCCGCGGCCCGTCCGCCGGATACGGAGCCAGGGGCTGGATCAACCGGCGCAGCTCCTCCAGCCGCCCCTCGTCCACCCGTCTCCCCTCCTCCGCCCCCGCGTCCGCGCCGCCTTCGGGGAGCGACTCCTCGCCCCACACCCGGGCCACGGCCGCGCGGTGCTCCCGCCCGAGCCAGGCGGCCAGCTCGCCCAGGGTCGGCGCGTCAAACAGCGTCACCACGTGCAGGATCTCGCCCATCTCGGCCTGGAGACGGTTGATCAGCACCGCGCCGGTGATCGACGTACCGCCGAGGTCGAAGAACGAGTCGCGGAGGCCCACGGCCTCGACCCCAAGCGTCTCCTCCCAGAGCCGCGCCAGGGCGCGCTCCAGCGCGGTGCGAGGCGGCGCATGATCGGACCGGCGCCGCTCCTCGGGCTCGGGCAGCGCCCGCCGGTCCACCTTGCCGCTAGGGGTGAGCGGCATGTCGTCCAGGACCACGAAGACCGCCGGCAGCATGGCCTCGGGCAGGCACGCGGCGAGGTGCGCGCGCAGCGCCGGCTCGTCGAAGACCGCACCGTCGCGCGGCACGACATAAGCCACCAGCCGCGCCTCGCCGTTGCGCTCCCGGGCGAGGACCGCGGCGGCGCGGACCGACGGATGGCCGCCGAGCGCGGACTCGATCTCCCCCAGCTCGATGCGGACCCCGCGGATCTTGACTTGATGGTCGATCCGGCCCAGGTACTCGACCGCGCCGTCCTCGCGGAAGCGACAGAGATCGCCGCTCCGGTACACACGGGCGCCCGGGTGCGCCGAGAACGGGTCGGGCACGAAGCGCTCGGCGGTCAGGGCGGGCCGGTTGTGATAGCCGCGCCCGGTCTGCACGCCGCCCAGGAGCAGCTCGCCCGGCTCGCCAGGGGCGACCGGCTCCAGATCCGGACCCGCCATGGAGAGCGTGACGTTGGCGATCGGATGTCCGATGGGTACGGGCCCGGAGCGGCCCGGTCCGCAGCGCCACCAGCTCACCTCGATCGCCGTCTCGGTGGGGCCATAGAGGTTGTGCAGCTCCGGCCCGCCCGAGCCGAAGCGCTCGAAGAAGCGCCGTTCGAGGTCGGGTGTCACGGCCTCGCCGCTGCACAGCACGCGGCGCAGCGACCCGAGACGCTCCAGGCCGGGAGCGCCCAGGAAGACGCGCAGCATGGAGGGGACGAAGTGGGCCAGCGTGATCCGCTCGCGCTCGATCACGTCCACCAGGTAGGCGGGATCCTGGTGGCCTCCCGGCCGGGCCATTACGAGGCAGGCGCCGGAGACCAGCGGCGCGAACAGCTCCCAGACTGATACGTCGAAGCTGAACGGGGTCTTCTGGAGCGCCCGCTCGTCCGGCCCGAGGCCGAAGTCCTCGCGCATCCAGAGCAGCCGGTTGCGCACCGCGGAATGGGCGTTCATGGCGCCCTTGGGCCGCCCTGTGGAGCCCGAGGTGTAGATGACGTAGGCCAGGGCCTCCGGCGGGACCTTGGGCAAGGGCTCGGGCCTGCCGGCAAAGACCTCCGGATCGTCGAGCAGGACCGTGCGGGCGCCGTGGGCCGGCAGGGCCGGGGAGAGATGCCGCTGGGCCACGACGACCGGCGCGGCCGCGTCCTCGACCATGTAGGCGAGGCGGTCCGCTGGATGGCCCGGGTCGAGCGGGACGTAGGCGCCGCCGGCCCGCAGCACGCCGAGCAACCCGGTCACCATCTCCACGGAGCGCTCGGCGCAGACGCCCACCCGGGTGTCGGGCTCTACGCCCATGCGCCGCAGGTGGCCCGCGAGCCGGGCGGTCCGGTCCATCAGCTCGCGGTAGGTGACGGACTCGCCCTCGAAACGGACGGCGGTCCGCTCGGGCGTGCGCCCGGCCTGCTCCTCGATCAGCTCATGGATACACGCCGGTCCCTGCCATTCACGGCACGGCCCCTTCTCCTTGGAGGACTGCTGGCGGGCGAGTGTCGGATCGTGATTCTCATGAGTCGACAAGCAAGAAGCTCCAAGCGCTGCATTGCACATGACAGCCGGTCCGCACCGCGGCTGCTCTATACCTTACGTAGTGATGGGGCGTACGGATTTCGGGACAAACGACCCTCAGCCGCCTTGCCACCTCTCGCCGGCCTCGGCGTCGCGCGGCTCGGGCACGCGGCTGGAGGTCAGCGTAGAGCCGGCGCTGGCGGCGATCACCAGCGCCACGGCCAGCCACTGCGTTGGCGAGAGGATCTCGGCCAGGAACGCGAGGCCGACCAGCGCGGCCACGGCGGGCTCCAGGCTCATCAGGATGCCGAAGGTGCGGGCGGGGAGGGCCTTCAGCGCGATCATCTCCAGCGTGTAGGGGACGGCGCTGGAGAGCAGGGCAACGCCCACGCCCGCGGCGAACCGGCCGGCGGTGAGGTGCGCGAAGCCGCCCACCGCCGCGGCATACGGGACCACCGCGATGGCGGCCACCAGCATCCCGACCGACACCGCCGCACCGCCGGAGAGCCGGTGCGACAGCCGCTTGCCGATCACGATGTACAGCGCCCAGCAGACCCCCGCGGCGAACGCGAACGCCACGCCGAGAGGATCGACGCCGCTGCCGGCGGTCCACGGCGTGATCAGCGCGATACCGGCGCCGGCCAGCACCACCCACGCCACGTCGATCAGCCGGCGCGAGCCGAACACCGCCACGCTCAGCGGCCCGATGAACTCCACGGTCACCGCCAGCCCCAGCGGAATGCGCGCGAGAGACTGGTAGAACACCAGGTTCATCACTCCCAGCACCACGCCGAACGGGAGCACCACCCGCCACTGCGCCGCACTCAGGCGATGCAGCCTGGGCCGGAACACCGCCAGCAGGATCAGCGCGGAGATGCCGATGCGCAGCCCCACCGTCCCCGTGGAGCCGAGCACCGGGAAGAGCCCCTTGGCCAGTGCCGCGCCACCCTGCACGCTCAGGATCGCCACCAGCACCGCGGGGAGCGGCGGCAGCACGGGTCGTTTCGAAGTCGGGTTCATCGCTTACCGACGACCGAGCAGCTTGCCGAGCGCCCGCGAGACGCCCTTCTCCACCTGCTGGCGCACGGCCTCGCGCACGGCGCGCCGGCCCTGGGCGCGCAGGGCCTCGCCGTCGGGGGTGACGCGCGGCGCCTCCAGGGTTCCGGAGACCCGCAGCGGCACGGTCACCCAGCCTCCGTCGTCGATCAGGTCGAGCACCTCCGCGGGGACCCGCGCCATGGCCACGGCGTCGCGCGGCGCGCGCACGGAGATCCGCAGGTCCATGGGGCCGGAGAGGTCGGCCCAGCCCGACATGCCGAGCGAGAGCAGCGAGGTGCGCAGCTCGAACGGCTGGAAGCGGACCCGGTCCTGGCGGATCGTGAACGGCACGGAGATGGCCTGGTAGGCCGAGCCCTTGATGTCGGCCCGGCCGAGAACGACCCCGAGCGCGGTGAAGAGCGGCGAGCCGGGCAGCGTGCCGGCCGCGAGGTTCAAGGTCCCCTCCCCGGCCATGTCGCGCGTCTCGGTACCCGTACCAGTGGCGCCGAAGGCCAGCACGCCCGGGCCGAGTCCCCCTCCGGGACCCGAGCCGAGCACGGCGTTGGCGTCCAGGGGATCGACGTTCATGGCGAAGCGGTAGGCGAAGGGATCGCGGGTCAGGTCCGCGTCGAACTGGGCGAGGAGGAAGCGCCCCTGGGGGAGCTTCAGGCCGAAGTCCTCCAGCAGGAAGTGGCCTCCGGCAAGGCGCAGCTTCCCGATCCCCTCGGTGGCTCTCAATCCTCCCAGGAGGATCTCCCCCGTGCGCAGGTCGCCCTCGGCCCGCAGCCCTTCGAGCGCGGTCGGTGCATCATCGAGCGCCAGACCACGCAGCTCGACGCCCAGGCCGCGAATCTCCACGTCCGGCGACGGCAGACCCTCTGTCCGGGTGGACAGGGTCCCGTTCTGCACCAGGATGCGGTCCACGGAGAGGACCGGACCGCTCGCAGGCTCGGGCGCGGCGGGAGCGGGAGGAGGAGAGGAAGGGAGAGAGGCCGGGAGGACTTTCGAGGTGACGACCGGCGCGTTCTCGGGCGGCGTCAGGAGATCGATGCGCGGCTCGTAGACCACGACGCGCTCGATCTCGACCTTGCCGCGCAGCAGGGCGGACAGCCGGTGCTCGCCCACGAGGCCGGCGGCGTCGATCGTCAGCCTGCCGCTCGGACCGTCCGTGACGAGGTGGACGCCCTCCATCCGCAGGCCGCGCACCAGGTTGAACCGGAAGCCGTCGGCGTCCACCTGCATCCCGGTCCTGGCCTCGACCTCGTCCAGCACGGCCCTGCCGAGACGCGGGGAGTCGAAGTCCACGAAGAGCAGCACGGCCACGAGCACGCCGAGCAGCACCAGCAGGCCGCCGCCGATCTTGAGCGCTTTGCGCATGGGCAGGAGGGGTTGGAGGCGACGACCGGATTCGAACCGGTGAATAAGGGTTTTGCAGACCCTCGCCTTACCACTTGGCTACGTCGCCCAGAGACACGCAAGGCCGCGTGAGCGGCCTCCATTCTACCGAAAGAATTCTGGAGCGGGAAACGGGATTTGAACCCGCGACCCCAACCTTGGCAAGGTTGTGCTCTACCACTGAGCTATTCCCGCGCCCACCTCTTACAGGCCGCAAAGGATACTCAGGGGTAGTAGGTGTGTCAAGCGGTTTGATCCCGTTCCCCCTCTCCCTGCCCCTCTCCCCCGGTTCCTGGGGGAGAGGGAACCCCACCCATCCTGCTTTCTCTCTCTGTTTTCTTCTACTTCGGCCAGGAGCCCCACACCGAGCAGATGCCCGCATGGTCGATCGGCAGGAGGTCCTGCTTGAGCCCCGCGTAGCGCGGATTCATCACCGCCGTCGGCGGCGGACCGAAGTGGCCCAGCTCCAGGGAGTGGCCGTTCTCGTGGACCGCCACGGTCTCGACGTCCACCCTCGGAAGCTGCACGTCCAGGCCCCAGGTATTGGCCGGCCGGTCGCCGTTCGGGTCGCCGAAGTTGTCGTTGTAGTAGACCTCGGTGAAGGCCACGTCCAGGAAGTTGTCGCCGTTGATGTCCGTGGGCTCTCCCGTCACCGGATCGAGGAAGGTGAAGGTGAGCGTCAACGCCACGATGCCGCGGCCGCCGCCCGGAAAGTAGGACTCGAAGAAGCCGCGCGGCAGCCAGCCGGCCTCCACGATGTCGGCCAGGAACGGCGTGCCCACCGAGCCGTAGCCGAGCACGGCGTCGAAGACGTCCGGGTCCTCGCCCGTGTCCGGCCGCTTCACCAGCGGCGCCATGCAGGAGTCGGCGGCCCAGCTCGCCATGGCGCGGTCGACCCCCAGCTCGGTCTCGGCCGCGGTCAGGCCGCTCGCGGTGTTGCCGTCGCTCAGGTCGACCAGGTAGGTGATGGTGTTGCCGTCGGCGTTGCGGCGCGGATCGCCGGGCACGCGCCGGTTGCCCGACTGGTGGGCCCGGGTGAGCGGCCGGCCTTCGCCGTAGGTGAAGAACTCGATCTGCTCCACCGCCACGTTGAGCCCCATGGCCCGGAGCTGCTCGTTGGCGGACTCCATCAAGGCCAGAACTGCCGGATCCCCCTCGCCCTGCTGGGTCTGCTGGGCCAGGGCTCCCATGGGGAGCGCCAGCGCCAGGCACATTGACAACCAGACTTTTGATCTCATCGCATTTCCTCCTTCAATGTTCAGGTGCTGGGGGCGCACCGAACCGAGCCGGAGGCTCAGGAGGCGAAAGGAAAGGCGTCGCGGACGAGGGTGTAGCGCCACCCCGATCCGTTGCGGTCCAGGCCGATCACGTCGAAGCGGCAGGGGGTGTCGCGATGGTTCTTGACGGCGAGGTAGAGGGCCGCGGCCCGGGAGATCCGGCGCTGCTTCCGGAGATCCACCGCGGCGATGGCCGGCCCGTACGCGGCGCTCGCCCGGGCCTTGATCTCGACGAAGCAGAGGGTGTCGCCCTCCCGGGCCACCAGGTCGATCTCACCGCCGTGGTTCACCACGTTGCGCTCGACCACCTGATAGCCCTGGGATTCCAGCCAGCGCACCGCGTCGTCCTCCCCCACCTTGCCGCGGCCCCGATTGTGGGCCTGATCCTGGAACCGGCTCACCGTCTCTTCCAGCGGGTGCCCTGCGGGGTATCTTCGAGGATCACACCCTGGGCGGCGAGCTCGTCGCGGATGCGGTCGGACTCGGCGAAGTCGCGGCGCTTGCGGGCCTCCAACCTTTCCTGGATGCGGCGCTCGATCTCCTCCTCCGACGGGCCGGAGTCAGCCTCGGTGGACGGCCACTCGGCCGGGTCGAGCACGCCCAGGACGCGGTCGACGCCGGCCAGGGCGTCCAGGATGCGCTGGCGGTCGCCCGCGCCGATCCGCCCCTCCTCCACCGCCAGGTTGACCTCCTTGACGAAGACGAACAGGGCGGAGAGCGCCGCGGCGGCGTTGAGATCATCAGCCACCGAGGCGGCGAAGTCGCGGTTCAGGCGCTCGATCGAGGCGGCCACGGTGGCGTTCGCCTCCCCTGTATCGGCGGCATGGGCGAGGCGGAAGCGCATCTCGTCCACCCGCCGCAGGGCGCCGGCCGCGCCGTCGAGCGATTCGAAGGTGAAGTTGAGCTTCTGCCGATAGTGGACCGACAGGAACAGGTAGCGGATCGCCCGCGGCGAGTAGCCGCGCTCCAGCAGGTCGCTCAGCGTGTACTGGTTGCCGAGCGACTTCGACATCTTCGCGCCGTCCACGATCAGGTGCTCGGAGTGCAGCCAGGTGTGGACGAACGGCCGGTCCGTGGCCGACTCGCTCTGCGCGATCTCGTTCTCGTGGTGCGGGAAGATCAGGTCCACGCCGCCGCAGTGGATGTCGAACGTCTCGCCCAGCAGGCCCATGCTCATGGCCGAGCACTCGATGTGCCAGCCCGGCCGGCCCGGCCCCCACGGCGAGTCCCAGGCCGGCTCGCCCGGCTTGACCGCCTTCCAGAGCACGAAGTCGCGCACGTCCTCCTTGGTGTACTCGTCCGAGGCCACCCGCTCGCCGCGCCGCACCTGGGCGAGGTCGAACCCGGAGAGCCGGCCGTAGTCCGGGTCGCGCGAGATGCTGAACCAGACCGAGCCCTCGCTCTCGTAGGCGTAGCCCTTCTCGATCAGCCGCACGATGAGATCGATGATCTCCTTGATGTGCTCCGTGGCTCGCGGGAAGTGCTCGGCCCGCTGGATGTGCAGGACGTCCAAATCGCGCAGGAACGTCTCGATGAACGGCGCGGTGTATTCGTCGAGCGACAGCCCGGCCTTGTGCGCGCCGTTGATCGTCTTGTCGTCCACGTCCGTCAGGTTCATCACCTGGACCACGCGGTAGCCGAGGAATTGCAAGGTCCGCCGCAGCAGGTCCTCGAACAGGAACGTGCGGAGGTTGCCGATGTGGACTTCGTTGTAGACGGTCGGGCCGCAGGTGTAGAGGCGGGCCTCGCCGGGGACGACCGGCTGGAACGGGGTGGGACGCCGCC
>DATANP010000242.1:0-10648 GCA_036266195.1 Thermoanaerobaculia bacterium
CCGTCGATCTCGGCGTCACCTTCTTCGACACCGCCGAAGTCTACGGCCCGTTCATCAATGAGAAGCTGGTGGGCAAGGCGCTTTCGTCCGTCCGTGAACGGGTGGTGATCGCCACCAAGTTCGGGTTCAACATCGACGCCGAAGGCAAGCAGCAGCCCGGATTGAACAGCCGGCCCGAGCACATCCGGGAGGTCGCGGAAGCGTCGCTCGAGCGGCTCAACACCGACTTCATCGACCTGTTCTACCAGCACCGCGTCGATCCGAACGTGCCGATCGAAGACGTGGCGGGGACAGTGAAGGAGCTGATCCAAGAAGGCAAGGTCCGGCACTTCGGCCTCTCCGAAGCCAGCGCGCAGACCCTTCGCCGCGCGCACGCCGTCCAGCCCGTCACGGCCCTTCAGAGCGAGTACTCGCTCTGGTGGAGGGAACCCGAAGAGAAGACCTTCCCGACCCTGGAAGAGCTGGGCATCGGCTTCGTCCCCTTCAGTCCGCTGGGCAGGGGGTTCCTCACCGGCAAGATCGACGAGAGCACCACGTTCGACAGCACCGATTTCCGCAGCGGCGTTCCGCGGTTCACGCCGGAGGCCCGGAAGGCGAACCGGGCGCTGGTCGATCTGCTCGCAAGCATCGCGGCGCGCAGGAAAGCGACGCCCGCCCAGATCGCGCTCGCCTGGCTTCTCGCCCAGAAGCCCTGGATCGTGCCGATCCCTGGCACTACGAAGCTCCATCGCCTCCAGGAAAACGTCGCCGCGGCCTCCGTCGAGCTCACCGAGGGCGATCTCCGCGAGATCGAAAGCGCTGCGTCGCAGATCACGGTGCAGGGGGCCCGGTACTCCGAGGGCTCGGAGCGGATGGTCGACCGCTGAGTTGCCCGTCGCCGTGCACACCTTGACTCGGTCCTCGCGGCAGGGTACGCTGTTTACGTTCCTATCATTCCGTCGAACCGTAACGAGCAACCGGAAGTCTGTTCATCCGCAACGCGCTTCCTGAGGAGGCATAGGCATGAACGCTGGACGCTTCGTTGGAGCTTCGGTCGCGGTCTTCGTCGTTCGTACGCTGCTCAACTACCTGTTCTACGGATATCTGATGCACCCGCGGATGGAGGCGATGAGTGCGGCCCATCCCGGGATGTTCCGGGAGGTCGTCCCCGCCTTCATCACGCTCGATCTGCTTGCCGCCCTGCTCATTACCTGGCTGGTGATCAAGGCCGGGGCCGCCTTCGGCGGTGGTGTGAAGGGAGGATTGATCCTCGGCATCCTGGTCGCGCTCCTCAGCCCGGTGCTCAGCAACCTCTACTACTACTTCAGCACGACGTACTACGCCCAGGACCTTCTGGCGATCGAGTCGATCTACCAGATCATCACCCATGCCGTCCAGGGCGCTCTGGCGGCGATGATCTACAAGACGGCGTAGGCCGCTGACCGGTCGCTGGGCTGTGAAGTACGAGCCCAGGCTGACATAGTCGTTGGGATAGATCAGGTTGACCACCGCCTCGAGCGGACCGCCGTCCTGGAACGCCACGATGGCGTCGGCGGACTGCGCGTCCTGCAGGGTCATCGTCTCTCCCGCCTGGGTTGCGCTGGGGAGAGGCTGGTCAACACGGCTCGCTCGAACTTCGTCTTCCGCTTCATTGTTACAGCCCGCGATACGAGAGGCAGGCGGCGCCCATCGCAGTAAACCGGAGCCGACATTCGGGGTCTTTGCTGGCAACTGCACAAGGAGACTCCGAATGCGTATTGGAATACCACTATTCATCAGAATACCCTTATGCCTCGCGTTGCTGCTGGTGGCCTGGACGGCGACGGCATCGGCCCAGCAGTCCTGTGGGACGCCGTGCGGCATCGGGTGTCCTTCGACCTGCTACCCGCAGGCCACGGGGCCGAGCTCCAGTTGTGGGTCCAGCAACCCCGTCCAGACGACCTGCGCCAGGGTCGCCGGCTCCCAGCTCAGCAGTTGCGGAAGACAGTGTCCGGCCGGCTACTACGTGTCGGTATTGCGCGAGAACCCTGCCTGCCGGGTCGGATACAGCTCGGAACAGGTGGATTGCCGGCAGGTGAGCGGCACTTCCCTTTCCACGTGCGGCCTCTCCTGCCCGACAGGCTATTACGTGGATGCCTTGAGAGAGGATTCCTCCAACTGCCGGAATGAGTTCCTGAACAACCGCGTGGATTGCCGGCAGGTGAGCGGCAGCTCCCTTTCCACCTGCGGCACCTCCTGCCCGGCAGGCTACTACGTGGATTCCTTGAGAGCGGATTCCTCCAACTGCCGGAATGAGTTCCTGAACAACCGCGTGAATTGCCGGCAGGTGACCGGCGACTTCTTCTCCATGTGCGGCACCTCGTGTCCGACGGGCTACTCGGTGTCGTCCCTGAGATCGGATTCCTCCAACTGCTCGGGTGTGTTCATGAACAGCCGGGTGGATTGCCAGAAGGTGGGCGGCGCGACCCTCTTGCAATGCGGCACTTCCTGTCCGACGAACTACTACGTGGCGTCCCTGAGATCGAATCCCTCCAGTTGTCCGAACGAGTTCCAGAACAATCAGGTGGAGTGCCGGCAGGTGAGCGGAGGGTCCCTCTCCGCGTGCGGCACCGCCTGTCCGGCGAACTACTACGTAAATGCCCTGAATTCAGACCCCACCAACTGCTCGGGCACCCTGTTCAAGAACAACAAGGTCGATTGCCGGCAGGTGAGCGGCGACCTCTTCTCCGCGTGCGGCACCACCTGTCCCACGGGCTACTTCGTGTCGGATCTGAATCCGGATCCCACCAACTGCTCGGGCGAATTCAGGAACAACCGGGTGGAGTGCCGGAAGGTGAGCGGCGGAACCCTTTTCCAGTGCGGCACCTCCTGCCCGGCGAACTACTACGTGGCGTCCCTGAAACCGAATCCTTCCAGTTGTCCGAACGAGTTCCAGAACAACCAGGTGGAATGCCGGCAGGTGGCCGGCGGGTCCCTCTCCACGTGCGGCCTCTCCTGCCCGGCGGGCTACTACGTCAACGCCTTGAACGCGGACCCCGTCAACTGCCCGGGCAGCCTGTTCAAGAACAACAAGGTGGATTGCCGGCAGGTGAGCGGCGACTCCCTGTCCACGTGCGGCCTCACCTGCCCGGCGGGCTACTACGTGGATGCGTTGGACGCGGACCCTTCCAACTGTCCGAACGAGTTCCTGAACAACCGCGTGAGCTGCCGCAAGGTGAGCGGCGGGTCCCTGTCCACGTGCGGCCTCGCCTGTCCGACGGGCTACCACGTGGATGCCCTGAGGCCGGATCCCTCCAACTGCCCGAACGAGTTCAAGAACAACCGGGTGGATTGTCAACTGACGAACGGTGACTTCTCGCAGTGCGGCACCACCTGCCCGGCGGACTATTACGTGTCGGCCCTGAGACCCGATGCCAGCCGATGCTCGAACGAGTTCCAGAACAACCGGGTGAGCTGCGGGAAGGTCAATGGCCCGACCCTGACCGCCTGCGGCTCTTCCTGTCCGACGGGTTACTTCCAGACCGGGACCCACTTCGAGCCGGACTGCGGAGGCATCTACAACAACCAGGCGAGCACGTGCCAGTCCACCTCGCCGTCAGGGCCTTCGATCGTGACCCAGCCGCAATCGGCGACCGTCTGCGCCGGCTCACCCGCCACGCTGACCGTGACGGCCCAGTCCGGCTCCCAGAACCCGCTCTCCTATCAGTGGTTCATCGGGACGAGCCCCAACCAGACACAACGAATCGAGGGGGCGACGGGAACGTCCCTCCAGGTCAGCCCGGCCAGCACCACCAGCTATTGGGTCCTGGTCAGCAACTCGCAGGGCCAGGTCGCGAGCGCGACCGCGACCGTCACAGTCAACCAGTTGGTGGCGATCACCGCGCAGCCACAGCCGGCGACGATCGAGGCCGGCCAGACGGCGACGCTCACGGTCGGCGCAACGGGGACCTCGCCGTCCTACCAGTGGTACGCGGGCCAGACCGGCGATACATCCCATCCGGTCTCGGGAGGCACGGGCTCGTCGGTCGGCGTGTCGCCGAGGACGAAGACGAGCTATTGGGTGCGGGTCAAGAACGACTGCAACCAGGTCGACAGCGCCGCCGCCGAGGTGACGGTCTTCTGCAACGGGCCGAGTATCACCCGGCAGCCGCAGCCGGTGAACGTCAAGGCCGGCCAGCCGGCGACGCTCACGGTCGGCGCGACGGGAACCCTGCTGTCCTACCAGTGGTATGAGGGCGAGGCCGGCGATACGGCGCGGCCCGTCCAGGGTACCGGTTCGTCGCTCGAGGTGACGGCGGGCTCGACCACGAAATACTGGGTGCGGGTCTCGAACGGCTGCGGCGATTCCGTCGACAGCAGCGCCGCGACGGTCACCGTCTGCACGCAGCCGGGCATCACCGGGCAGCCGCAGTCGGTGAGCATCTCCGCGGGTCAGTCGGCGACGCTCGCGGTCAGCGCGACGGGGGCCCCGCTGTCCTACCAGTGGTATGAAGGCGAGACCGGGGATACGTCGCACCCTGTCCCGGGGGGGATTGGCGCGTCGCTCCAGGTCTCGCCGGGCTCGACGACGAAGTACTGGGTGCGGATCTCGAACGCCTGCGGCGAAACCGCCGACAGCAGCGCCGCGACGGTCACCGTCTGTTCTCCGCCCTTCATCCTGGGGACGGACCAGCCGCGATCGGTGAGCATTGCTCTCGGCGAGTCGGCGACGCTCACGGTCACCGCGGGCGGGACCTCGCCGACCTATCAGTGGTACGAGGGCCCGGTCGGCTCGACGTTGAACCCGGTTCCGAACGGCACCGGCCGGTCGGTCGTGGTGACGCCGAGCTCGACGACCAGCTACTGGGTGCGGGTCACGAACGACTGCGGCAGCACCGACAGCAACCCTGCGACGGTGACGATCATCTCCTGCGACGATCCCGGCTCGGAAGGCCTGGCTTGCGGCGGGGACGGCAATCGCACCTGCAGGTCAGGCCAGTGCGTCTGCACGAACTGCGCTTCGGGCGCGTGCTGCGGTGCGAGCGGGAACACCTACTGCGACGGCCAGACCTATCTCGACCCCAACACCGGCTACACCGGCATCTGCACGTCGAACCTGCCGGCCTGCACCGCCGCCAACGATTTCGACGGCACCAACACGGTGTACCACGACGGCGACGTCCTGGGCTGCGTGAAGGCCAACGGCAACCATCAGTGGTATCCGCGCCGGCCCTCGCCGCGCTGCCAGGAGGTGAGCGCGGTCTGCGGGTTCCTCTGCAGCACGCATTACAACGACGGCAGCGGTTTCATGTGCGACCAGAACGGCGTCTGGAACCAGAGCCCGCCGCTGCCGTACTGCTATGACGGGACGATTCCGGACGGCTGGTCGTGCGAGCTCCCGCCCGTCTGCGTGGCTCCGCAGGTCCTCACGCAGCCACAATCGATCACCATCCAGGCGGGGCAGTCGGCCACGCTCTCGACGGCGGCGAGCGGCACCTCTCCCAGCTTCCAGTGGTATCGCGTCGCCAGCGGAGGCGCCAGCGGCGACACGTCCAACCCCCT
This sequence comes from Thermoanaerobaculia bacterium, assembly GCA_036266195.1. Classification (GTDB taxonomy): domain Bacteria; phylum Acidobacteriota; class Thermoanaerobaculia; order Multivoradales; family UBA5704; genus DATMER01. Next base: position 5,521 of record DATANP010000242.1, read on the forward strand.
GCAGGCTGGCGATTCCATCGTCGTGACGCCGGCCACCACGACGAGCTACTGGGTGCGGGCGTTCAATGCCTGCGGCTCCGACGACAGCCAGACCGCCACGGTCACGGTAAGCCCGGTCTGCGTGCCGGTCTCCATCTCCAGCCAGCCGCAGTCCGTCACCATCACGGCCGGGCAGTCGGCGACGCTCAGCGTCGGCGCCTCCGGGACCTCGCCGCTCTCGTACCAGTGGTACCAGGGTGCGGTGGGCAACACGTCGAACCCCGTCCCGAACGGCACCGGCGCATCGGTGACGGTCACACCATCCACCACCACCAGCTACTGGGTCCGGATCTCCAACGCCTGCGGCTTCAGGAACAGCGCCGGCGCCACGGTCGCGGTGGAGGACGTCTGCACTCCGCCGACCATCGAGGCGCAGCCGCAGTCGGCGGCCATCTACGAGGGCGGCGTCGCGGTCCTCTCGGTCGGGGCGAGCGGGACCTCTCTGTCCTACCAGTGGTACGAGGGCACGGCCTCCGACACCTCCAGCCCGGTGCCTGGCGGGACCGGCGACACCCTGCTGGTGTCTCCGGACTCCACGACCAGTTACTGGGTGCGGGTCGAGAACGACTGCGGCCTGGACGACAGCAGCACGGCCACGGTCACGGTCAACGGCTGTGGCCCGGACGGAGCCGCTTGCGGCGGGGACGGTCACCACACCTGCCAGGGTGGCCAGTGCGTCTGCACGGACTGCGGCTCGCCGGTCTGCTGCGGCGCTCCCGGGAACACCTGGTGCGACGGTCAGCAGATCACCGACCCGAACTACTTCTACACCGCGGCGTGCGCATCCTCGCTCCCTGACTGCGGCCCCGGCAACGATTTCAGCGGGGACGACGAGCTGTACCACAATGGGGACGTCTTCGCCTGCGTGAAAGCCAACGGCGAGCACCAGTGGTACCCGCGCCGTCCATCGCCGCTGTGCCAGACGGTGGCCCAGGTGTGTGACTACCTCTGCTCCTACAACTACAACGGCGGCATGGGTTTCCAGTGCGAGGACAACGGCTTCTGGAGCCAGAACCCGCCGCTGCCGTACTGCTTCGGCGGGACGATCCCGGAGTCGTTCCTCTGCCAGTAGCCCGGTAGGTCCGATCGGGGAGAGCCGGGAGGGGGCTGTCGCCACCAGCCCCCTCCCGGTAGACTGGTGCGGAGGAGGGGAGAGCGCGCAGATGATCCCGATCGACGACGAGCTGGCGATCCCGGACGAGGAGGTGTCGTTCACGACCTCCCGCAGCGGCGGACCTGGTGGACAGAATGTGAACAAGCTGGAGACCCGCGTCACGGTGCGGTTCGACGTGGCGGGCTCGCCGTCGCTCGGCGAGGAACAGCGGCAGCGGATCCTGGAGCGGCTCGCCACGCGGATCACCCGCGCCGGATTCCTTCAGGTGACTTCGCAGAAGCACCGCACCCAGGCCGAGAACCGGGAGGCCGCTATCGCCCGGTTCGCCGAGCTGATGGCGGGAGCCTTGCACGAGGAGGCTCCGCGGAAGCCGACCCGCGTCCCCAAGGCCGCCAAGCGGCGGCGGCTGGACGCGAAGCGCCGCCACAGCCAACGCAAGCGGGAGCGCTCGGCCGGCATTCCGACGGACTGATATAGGATCGGCCGGGAAGGGGGTGGGGTCTCCATGGATGCCGTGCAGCGCTTCTTCCGCGACAAGGATCTCGAAGCGATCCGCGCCGCCGTCGCCGAGGCCGAAGGCAGGACCTCCGGCGAGATCGTCCCCTATGTGGTGGACGCGAGCGACGGCTATCTGAATGCCATCTGGAAGGGGACCGCCCTCGGCGCCCTCGCCGGACCGCTCGTGGCCGAGGCGCTCTATGTCTATGAGCAGCTCTGGGGCGGCACCACGCCGCTCTGGATCGCCCTGCCCGCCGCGGCCGGCGGCGCCATCGGGTTCCTCCTCGCTGCGTTCGTGCCCGCGGTCAAGCGCTGGCTGGCCGGCGGCGACCTCCTGGATCTGCGGACACGGCAGCGCGCCGAGAGGGCGTTCCTGGAGGAGGAGGTCTTCCGCACCCGCGACCGGACCGGCATCCTCCTCTTCCTTTCGCTCTTCGAGCACCGGGTGGTGGTGCTGGGCGACGCCGGGATCAACCGGCAGGTCGAGCAGCGCCACTGGGACGGCATCATCCAGAGCATTGTGGCCGGCATCCGCGCCGGACGACCGGGCGAGGCTCTGGTCCTGGCGATCCGCCAGTGCGGCGAGCTTCTCGAACGCTACGGCGTGGCAATCCAGCCGGAGGACACGAACGAGCTTCCCGACGATCTCCGGCGGGGGGACCGCTGATGCGTCGCGGCCTGATCCTCCTCCTTCTCGTGCTGGCGCCGCCTCTGGCCGCGCTGGACGTCCCTTTCCTCTCGGGCCGGGTGAACGACCTCGCGAACCTGATCCCGGCCGACGCCCGGCAGAGGATCGAGCAGAAGCTTGCCGCCTTCGAACAGCAGACCGGGGCGCAGGTCGCCGTACTGACGATCCCGAGCCTGGAGGGGGAGCCGATCGAGGACTTCTCCCTGCGCGTGGCCGAGGCCTGGAAGCTCGGCCAGAAGGGGAAGGACAACGGCGTCCTCTTTCTGATCGCCCAGCAGGACCGGAGGATGCGGATCGAGGTCGGCTACGGCCTGGAGGGCGACCTCACCGATCTGGAGACCAACCAGATCATGGACAATGTGGTCGCGCCGTACTTCCGCAACGGGGATTTCGGCGGCGGCATCGAGCACGGAGTGGATGCCATCCTCGCCAAGCTCCAGGGCCAGGAGGTCGCCGCTCCGGACACCGGCGGAGGTCAGCAGGTCCGGTCGCCCGGCGGGATTGGCTCCATGTTCGTGCTCGGCGTCTTCGCGTTGATGGCGCTTACCACCGGCGGGCCCATGGGCTGGATCCTGTACTTCTTCCTGATGCCGTTCGCCTGGGGATTCGGTCTCCCGTTCCTGATCGCCTGGGTGGTGCTGTTCCCGATCCTCAAGCTCCTCTTCGGCCGGAAGCTGGGGAGAAGGACAGGGAGCCGGGGCGGTTGGTGGGGCGGCGGCCCGTTCATCGGCGGAGGAGGCTGGGGTGGCGGCGGTGGCGGTTGGAGCGGTGGGGGAGGAGGAGGCTTCTCAGGTGGTGGGGGCAGCTTCGGCGGCGGTGGATCGTCCGGAAGCTGGTAATTCCCTATCCTTCCTCGAAGGCTTCGAACGCCTCGCGGACCAGGAGGTCTTCCTCCTCCTGGTGCTTGGGCGAGAAGTGGAAGGGGATCAACCGCTTGACGCCCGCCTCGCGCGCCAGGAGGCCGGCCTGCCGCGCGGTCAGGTGCCGCTTCTCGGCCGCGCGCCGCTCTTCGGCGTGGAGGAAGGCGGCTTCGATGAACAGCAGATCCGCGTCCCGGGCCAGCTCCACGATGGCCGCCGCGTTGGCCGCGGTGTAGCCGGCGTCGGTGACGTAGGCCACCTTCTGTCCGGGTACGATCCGCAGGACTTTTTCCTTCAGCTCGCCGAGCGAGACGTCGCGGAACGTCGCGGTGTCCGGAACCCCTCGAAGCGCCGCCTGCTTGACCTCGCGCAGCCACGGGCCGGTGGGGAGGCTCAGCTCTTCGAGGCCGCTTTTCCAGACATTCACGTGGAACTTCTCCTCCAGGGCGAAGGCCAGGCAGGGGATGCCATGGTCGAGGAACGCGGTGCGCACCTGAAACGTCTCCTCGTCCACCAGAAGGCCGTCGTCGAGAGCCGGGGAGGGGGCGGGCTCGCGCCGGAAGCCGGAGCGCGTCCGGAATTCGGCGATCTCGCGGTGGCCATCCGGATGCGCTTCCACGGCCCGGATCACGAAGTCGCTCTCGTAGTTGGCGACGAGGTTCCAGGTGTAGGACGCGAGCTTGTGCTCGACCCGGTCGAGAAAGCCCGGCGGGCCGTAGAGGTGGAGCGTCTTGTCGCGGCCCAGGAGCAGGCGGAGCAGGGTGTCGAATCCCACGAAGTGGTCCATGTGGGTGTGGGAGACGAACGCATGGTCCACCCGCAGGATCTGCCGCGGCGACAGAGGCGACAGGTCGCCCAGGTCGAGCAGCAGCGCCCGGCGCTCGAACAGGAAATCGACGTAGAGCGCCGGGTCGCCGAAGGGGTCGTTGACCAGCCTGGGATGGAACAGGGGTTTCATCCCAGGCCTGGCTCAGGTGCGATCGACCCAGTAGTTCGGCGCCTCTTTGGTGATGACCACGTCGTGGGCGTGGCCTTCCTTGAGGCCGGCGGGGGAGATGCGGATGAACTGCGCCTTGGTGCGCAGCTCCTCGATGGAGGCGCAGCCGCCGAGGCCCATGCCGGCGCGGAGGCCGCCGGTGAGCTGCGGGAGCATCTGGTGGACGCTGCCCTTGAACGGCACCATGCCCTCGATGCCCTCGGGAACCAGCTTGCTCAGGTTGCCCCCGCTGGGACCACCGTCCTGGAAGTAGCGGTCGGCGCTGCCCCGGGCCATGGCGGAGAGCGAGCCCATGCCGCGGTAGGCCTTGAAGGTGCGGCCCTGGTAGAGGATGGTCTCGCCAGGACTCTCCTCGGTACCGGCGAAGAGCGAGCCGATCATGATCGAGTGCGCGCCGGCAGCGAGCGCCTTGGTCAGGTCGCCGGAGAACTTGATGCCGCCGTCCGCGATGATCGGTACGCCGTGCTCGGCCGCCGCCCGGGCGCAATCCATGATCGCGGTGACCTGTGGAATGCCGGCGCCGGTCACGATCCGGGTGGTACAGATGCTCCCGGGTCCGATGCCGACCTTGACCGCGTCCGCCCCGCGCTCGATCAGCGCCAGGGTCGCCTCCGCGGTCGCCACGTTGCCGATGATCAGCTTGACCTCCGGGAAGCGCTCGCGCACGCGGGCCGCCGCGTCGAGCACGCCGCGGCTGTGGGCATGCGAGGAGTCGAGCACCAGGAGGTCCACCTTGGCCTTGACCAGCGCCGCTGCCCGTTCGAGATAGTCGCCCGAGGCGCCGACCGCGGCGCCGACGCGCAGACGGCCGAGCTCGTCCTTGCAGGCGTTCGGGTACTCGATCATCTTCTGGATGTCCTTGACGGTGATCAGCCCCTTCAAGTTGCCATGGGCGTCGACCACCAGGAGCTTCTCGATCTTGTGCTTGTGGA
>DATANP010000243.1:0-9057 GCA_036266195.1 Thermoanaerobaculia bacterium
CCGGTTGCGGTGTCGCGGACCAGCCGGCGCTCGTCGAGGAGGTTGCCCGTCCTTCTCCAGGTCGCTCTCAGTCCGACCAGGAGCTCCGGACGGATCGCGTGCTCGACGCCGAGGACGGCCTCGTCCGTGATCTCCGGCCGGAGGCGCGGGTCCACGGCGTCCGGATCGGCTCCGGGGCGGAGCGGATCGGTGCCCTCCCAGGTCCAGGGGATGGAGCTGTCGCCGAGGAAGCGGACCAGGGCGGGCGAATCCGGATCCAGGTGCCAGGCGGCGCGGGAGCCGATGCGTGAAGCAAAGCGGCCCAGCGAGGCCTTGAGGCTGGTCTGGCGCTCCGGTCCGATCATCCAGGTGAGGCCGAGGCGCGGCGCGAGCGTCCAGGGTCGCGATGCGATTCCGAGATCGTGGCGGTCGAGCCGCGCTCCCACGGTCGCGACGATCCGATCGATGTCCAGGGTGTCCTGGATCCAGGCGCTGGTGGTGGCGATGCGGGCGTCCGATTCGCCACCGCTCCAGATCTCGGTGATCGAGGCGCCGTCGAGGCCGAAGTCCCGGCCTGCGATCCCGACCCGGCCCGGCGCGTCGAGCGACCGACTCTCGTCCTGCTCGCGCCAGCCCGACCCGAACTGCAGCTCGTGGGAGGCGTTGAAAAGGTTGAAGAAACAGGAGCCGGAGAGGCGGGCTTCCCTTATGCGCTGCTCCTCTCCGAGGCCGAACCAGCCACCGCGGGCGATCCCGTCGGCGTCGAGCACGGCGTCTCCCGACTCGTATGGCACATCGCGCCGATCCCGGTTGCTGCCGGCCGCGGCCAGGGTGACGAAAAGGTTTGAATTGAAGATCTTCGTGACGTCGATCGAGCCGAGGCGCTCGCGGCCGGTCTCGTCCCAGGTGGTGCTGAAGGTGCGGGCCGTTCCCGCGCCGATGCCGGAGCCGTCGGCATCGCCGCCGCTCGCGGATAGCGAGGCCGAGACGGTCTCCGTGAGCTGGGCGTTCACGCGCAGGCTGCCGCTCGTCCGCCGGCGCTCTTCGAGCTGTCCGCCGAGGGCGAGGCGTCCGATCTCGTCCCGCCCGGCTTCACCCCAGACCCAGAGGCGGTCGCGGACGATCGGGCCCCCGGTTTCGGCATCCAGGGTGCGAAGCGAGTCGAGGCGGGCTTCGTCCTCGTCTCCGACCAGGAGACTGCCTTCGCTGCCTTCGGCGCGCACGGAGGCGCGCCACTCATTGGTGCCGCGCGGGCGCTGGGTGGTCAGCCGGGCTCCGGCGGTCTCCAGGGTGACGTCGGCGCCGCCCGTGTCCACCTGCATCTCCTCGAAGGCGTCGAAATCGAAGTAGCTCGGCGAGGCGCCGAGCGCGGCCATGTCGGTGATGACCACGCCGTCGACCACCCAACTGTTCTGGTCCTGCGAGGCCCCGGCGAGCACGGCTGCCGGCTGCTGTCCGCTCTCGTTGCCGCCGACGTTGACGCGGTCGGTGAGAACGCCCGGCGTGTTCTGGAGGATGGCCCAGGGATTGCGCGCCGTGGGGATCTTCTCGAGCTCGGTCTGGCTGACAGTGGCGCCGGTGGAGATCCGGCGCGCATCCAGGAGCGGGCTTTCGCCGGTCACGGTAATGGCCTCGGTGAGGCCGGAGCCCCGCGGCGCGTTGAGCGGGACGAGGGCGCGCTTCGGCTGGACGTTGGCCGGAGCGGTCACCTCCACGTCCACGGCCACCAGGCTGGTCCAGTTGGTGAGGATGTGGTGGCGCAGGCCCAGTTCCGTGACCTCGCGCCGGACCTCCTCGGGGTCGGCCGGCTGCTCGGGATCGTGCAGGCTGTCCAGGAGGGCCTGGACCTTGCGGCCGGCCCAGAGCTTGTCGAGGCCGGCGCCCTTGACCACGGCGGGTGCGGGCAGATCGTCCTGCCAGGCGCTGCCGCTGCGCAGGCCGGAGACGGAGACCGGGCCGGACTGGCCGGAGCGGGCGGAGACCACGAGCGGCTCGCCCAGGTAGAGGTCCGGGACCCGGGCGGGCCAGGCCTCGGCCGCGGGGTCGGACCACAGGACGTCGACGTCCCGGAGCATGGGCGATTCGAGGCGGGAGAACAGCTCCGCCATGCCCGCGGCGACCTGGTCCAGGCTGGAGATCTGGGTGAGCGAGCCGCGCCCGGTCTCGGCCGCGCGCCGCAGGAAGACCGCATTCGGCGCCGAGCCGATCGCCACCGTGAACAACCGGTGGCTGCCGAGTAGCCGCGGCAACTCGCGCAGGATCTCGGCCTCGTTTCCGACCTGGCCGTCGGTGGCGAAGATCACCTGCTGCACGAGCCCGGGCTGGCCGCCGTTGAGAGAGAGCCGGAGACCGTCGAGAATGTTGGTGCCGCCGTCCACCTGGATGGCCTGGACGTACTTGCGCGCGCTCTCCAGCGTCGCCGGGGTGGCCGGAACGCTGGCGTTGAACAGCGCGGAAGCCTTGTCGCTGAAGCGCATGACGTTGAACCAGTCGCCGGGCTGAAGCCGGGCGATACCCTGGAGAAGCGCCTGTTTGGCCTGCTCCAGCGCCGTACCGCTCATGGAGCCGGAGGTATCGATCACGAACACGGTCTCCCGCGCCAGGCGGTCTTCCACGGCCGCGCCTTCGTCGGGCGGCATCATCATGAGCAGCGAGTACTGCTCGCCGTCGACCTCCTCGGAGAAGTAGACGGCGCGGGGCTCGCGGCCGACCGCGGGCGCCCATTCGAGGACGAAATCGCCGTCTGCCGGAGCCACGCCCCTGGCGAGGTCCACGGCCCAGCGCATCTTCTTTTTATCCTGGGCAACGGTCACTTTATGGGTGCTGCTCGTCACGGCTCCGAGCGGGAAGCCGGGGGACAGGTCGACGTGGAAGGAAAATGGATTGATCTTCCGCGCGGAGACCGGAGGGGTCGGGATCTCCTGCTCGTCCGCAACCTTTTTCCGCACGGGCGGCGTGTAGCGCGGCGGCGCCAGCATGGGGAAGCGGAGGACGAACCGGCCCTTTTCCCAGGTCACGGCCTGCTGCATCTCGATTTCCACTTCGACCGTTTCGCCCGGACCCACGTTCGCGACCGAGGTGGTGTAGAGGCCCGGCCGGACCTGTTCCAGGAGCGAGGCCTTGCGGCCTTCCTGCTCGGCGGTCTTCAAGGTCTGCTGCGCCTCCTCCCTGGTTTGCATCACCCCTTCCATCTTGCGGTCACCCACGGTCAGCCGCAGCGTATCCACGGCCGCGCCGTCGGGCAGCGGGAAGAGGTAGACGCCGGTCACCCACTCCTTGCTGGGATTTGTGAAGATCTGGGTGACCTTTGCCCGCGCCACGATTCCGGTGACCCGCACCTCGACGGCGGTGCCGAGCACGGGAGCTTCGATCGTGGGGCCCTGTTTCGTCTGCAACACGAGACCGCAGCCGCACTGGCTCCACGCGGCGCCGGCAGCGAGCATCATCAGACACAGCAAGAGCATGACCGTCCCCAAGCGGTTCCATCGCATGACCCTGCCTCCTCGTTTGGGGGGCGTCCTCTTGCGAAGACGGCCCCTTGTCATTTGACAGGGATAAAGAGCAACCGCGGTGCCACGCCGGAAAAGCCCATAAACAGGGGCTTTCGGAACAGGCGATCCAATCCGCCGGATCAGCCGATCCAGAGAATTGATCACGATTCGGGAAATCTGATCGAAACGTCCGCGCGTGCGGACGCGGGTGTCCTACGGCAGGTGCTTGCGTAGAAAATCGATCATAAGGGCGAGCGTCTCGTCCTTCTTCTGATGGTGGGGAGAGTGGCCGCAGCCTGGGAAGAGGTGGGTTTCGACCGCCCCGCGCCCCCCGCTGATACCGCTCGCGATGGCCTCCACCTGCCGGACGGTGCCGTACTCGTCGTCCTCGCCCTGGATCACGAGCACGGGGCAGGTGACGGACGGCAGCAGGGCTTTGAGGTTCCAGTCTCGGAACTCCGGCCGGAGCCAGACGTCCGTCCAGCCCGAGATCGTCTCGTCGGTCTGGAGACCGTGGAGGCGCTCGAGCTTTTTCCTGAGATCGTCGTTGCCCGGAATGGCCGCGATGCTCTCAATGGTCAGCGGCTCGACGAACACGTGCGGCGCCTCCAGGGCGAGGGCGAGGACGCGGTCCGGAAAGACGGCGGCATGGATCAGGGCGATCGATCCGCCGTCGCTGTGGCCCACGAACACCGGCCTGCGGATGTGCAGGAGGCCCTGCACCGCCTGCGCGAGGCTGCGGGCCGCCGGGCGACCTTCTACTGCCCGTGCTGTCAGTCGTCCCTTTCATCGACGACCAGCTCCCGCACGTGAAGCCGGCCCACCTCCAGCTCGTGAATGACGAGCCGGTCGATGGCGCCGGTCTTCAGGAGGAAGCGCTTCACCGCCAGGCGCCCGATGAAAAGCGCCCCGACGGCCAGCGCGCCGGCCGCCAGAGCGCCGATGCTGAAGGCGCCGAACGCCGTGGCCCCGCGGGCGAAGGCCATCTGGGCCCCGGCCCGCGGGTAGGTCATCTTGATCCGGTCTCGCTTCACGGTCACCTCGCCGAAAGATCAGCGCCGCCGGTTGCCCAGGACGCCTCCGGCGAGATTGGCGAGGTCGTCCAGGACCTGGCCGTCGCCGTCGCGGTCAAGCAGGGCCCCGAGCCCGGTGCGCGCCTGGGGGTGGGTTTCAATCTGCCTGCGCTCGTTGCCGAGCTCAGTCGCGAGCCCGCCTGGATCAAGCTTCTGCTGGCGCTGCCGGCGTCCGAGGTAGGCAAGCACGAGCGGAGCGAGCATCGAGAGCAGCCGCGCCATGGTCGCCGGGTCGAGCCCGGTGTTGCGGCCGAGGTTGCCCTCGACCTGACGCTGGCGGTTGCCGAAGATGTGGCCCAGGATGGAAGCCCCGGCGCCGAGCGCTCCCGGATTGGCTCCGCCGAGGAACCCGTCCAGGGAGTCGAGAAGGCTGCCGTCGTGGTCTTTCGCGAGCGCGTTCGAAAGCTGCTGCGCACCCTGCGGCTGGGACGCGTTCTGCGCCATGGCGCCGGTCAGGGCGGCGAGGGCCGCGGGCAGCGCCTGCTGAGTCTGCTGCTCGGAGATGCCGAGCTGCTGGCTCAACTGGGTGAGCCGCGGTCCGCTGAGCTGGTCGTTCAGGAAGTTGATGAGTGCCAAGGTGTGCCTCCTTCGAGTCGGTTCCGACCGGCGAAGGCCGGTCCGTTCCGGAGAGAAAGCAATCACGCTGCCATCATCGGACCTCGAACGTCACAGCCCCGCAGTCGAGCGGCATGGGCTGGTGTTGATCCCGCGGGCGAGGCGCCGGTCCGGATGTAACGTCGATCAGGTCCCCGTCCGCCTCCACCTTGTAGGTTCCCGGCCGGCTCACGTCGTAGACCTCGGCGAGATCCACGGTGGCGTCCACCTTGCCGCCGGCCGGGATCTCCACGTAGGCGTCGGCCTGCGGATCGCCCCGTTTCATCATCGGACCCTGGTAGGACAGCTCCTCGCCGTCGCGGGTCACGCGCAGGACCGTCCCCTTCCAGCCTTCGAGCGGCGTGTTCCACTTGAGCACCCACAGAGACGAGCCCGAGCCGTTCGCCAGCTCGAAGCGGATCGAGGTCGGAGGCTGGGCTTCCAGCCGACAGGTGATCGCGGGTCGGACGGTGGCTGCGGAGCTCATGCACGCGGTCAACAGAAGAGGGAGGAGGAGAACGGCTCGCACCAGGCGATCATAAAAGAAAAAAGGGCCGCCGGAGGAACGAATCCCCTGGCGGCCCCGGATCTCGCTTGCGCGAATCAGACTAGTAGCGGCTCTCCGAGCACTGGAGGGCGGACTGGTCGTCCGTCTCCAGCGAGCGCCCGGTGGTACCGAAATACGAGGCATACATGGTCGGGCGCGGCGTGGAGGTCAGCTCGGTGTGATGGATGCCGAGCGAGTGGCCGAGCTCGTGGGTGGCTACGGCCTGCACGTCATAGTCCGTGCCGTCGGTCCGCCAGGAATAGGAGTTGTTGAACGAGATGTCGGTCTCGACGATCACCTGGCCCGACTGCAGGACGAGGGCGGTGATGGCCAGGCAGGAGCCCGTGCAGCCGTTGCCGTTGGCCCAGAGCAGCGTGTTGCGGCCGTCCGTGGACCAGCCGGCGGTAGTGGTGCCGGCGTAGGTCAGCACGTGGTTGGCGCTGCCCACGTTCGTCCAGGAGGTCATGGCCGCGGAGAGCGCGGACGACTTGCCCGAGCCCTGGTTCGCGGTGTTGAGGTACCAGTTGAGGCTGCGGATGTTCCAGTGGGCGAACCCGCCGCTGTTGCTGCAGGTCACCGCGGCGCCGGCGCTGACGCGGCCGACGGTGTTGTTCTGGATCATGCGATAGGCGTGCGACGGAACCGCCGAGGCGACGAGGCCGGCCGCGACGAGGGCGAGAGCGAAACGGTTCATCACTGCACCTCCTGACGCGTGCGCTGGCGTTCCACGGTCTCACGGATCGAATTCATCATCGCGGGCAGGGGCATGCCCTCGGTGCCGCCCGGAGCGTCGATGTAGCCGGAACGGTCGGGGAGCAGAGGATGGCTGTTCGCCTGGCTGACGGCGCGCAGGCCGTCGCGGCCGATCTTGACGTCGAACGCGCCCTGAACGAGGTCGCGCACGGTGAGAGCGCGCTCGGCGCCCGGCAGGTTCTCTTCGTTCAGGAACAGGACATAGGAATTACCGGGAATCAGCTCGGGCCCGCCGACGATCAGGGTCGTGATGTCGTCGACACGGCCGCCCATGAGCGTGACCGTGATCTCACGGTCGCTCACATCGCCCTTCAGAGCCTCGTGGACCGCGACTCGCACATCGGTGAGGATGAAGGTGTGATCCTCGTTCCAATACGAGCTCGCATCCACGACCTCGCCCACGACGATCGCGCGGTTTCCCCGCACGAGATCGTCGAGGCTTTCGCGGACCAGCGTCGTCGCACTGGCCGGCGCGACGGCGCTGGCGGCAATGGCCAGAGCCATCGCACCGCGCAGCAAACCCTTGACTACGTTCATGGAGAACCTCCTTGGGAAGGACGCTACTTCCCCGGAAGAAACCCGTGAGCCGACACGGCTCCCGGGTGAGGGACCAGGGTTCCATACCGCGTTGAAAGGGACTTCAGGACTGCTCTATTTCTTTGGGTGCGCGACCCCGCCGAGGCGTGACAAAATGAACGCACGATGAAAGAGCGCGTCATCGCTCCTCCCCGGTCCTCGGTACCCGTACCCGGAGCGGCCTCGGTGTTCGGCCGCGGCTTCTTCCGCAACCTGCGCGCCGCCGGGGGAGGCGGCTGCTTCCTCCTCTTCTTCATGAGCATCGGCCTGGGGCTTTTCCTGTGGGGAGTGGCCGGCACGTTCGGCCCCTACAAGGAGGGTCTGCGGGAGAATGGCGATCCGCGCTTCTTCCTAGGGGCCATGGCCATGGGCTCGGTATTCTTCCTCGTGGCGCTGCGCATACTCCAACTGGTCCTGACCGGTGCGCAGAACGAGAGGCGGCCCAAGGGGAACGCGAAGGAGCCGTGGACCTGGGATTACCCATGGAGCACGGAGTGGATGAAGCCGGACTACACCGGCAGCGGCGCCGGTACGGTGCTCGGCCGGGTCGCGTTCCTCGCTCTGCTGGGTATCTTCAACGTGGCCTGGGCCTCGGACAGCCTTCTGTTCAAGATCATCATTTCGATCTTCGATCTGTTCGGGCTACTGATCCTCTATGACTCGGTGCAGAAGATCGTGCAGTGGATCCGCGTGCGCCACCCGGTGGTGATCTGGTCCAAGGTGCCGGCGTTCCTCGGCGAACGGCTGGAGGGGCGGATCGCGTTCGCCCGCCGCGTGGCCGCCCAGGGACCGGCGAAGCTCACGCTGCGCCGCGTGGAGGATGACTGGGTGGACCGTCCGGCGTCGGACGACTCCGGGGGCACGCGCGAGCTCCAGCCGTTCGCGGTCTACGAGCAGAAGCAGGAGTTTCCGTTGTCCGGAGACTCGGACGTCGTGGACTTCGCCTTCAATCTGCCGAGGGGCTGTCCGGGCACGGACCTCGCGAAGGAGGAGGCCGTGTACTGGCAGATCCTGGTCAGCGTGCCGGTGGTCGGGCCGGACCTCGAAGCGGTGTTCCTCGCCCCCGTTTACCAGAAGCGGTAGGATTCAGAAGCGGTAGGAGGCGCTATCATTCCCCCGATGAGGTTCGAGAGGGAGTCTCGCGTCCTTCCCTTCCGGACCGCCGCCGGGGCGGGCTCGCGGGTCGGGACCGTACACCGCGACGGCTCGATCACCTTCGACGGCGTCCGCTACCCCTCGATCCGCCAGGTTCCGTCCGGCTGCGAGGCCCTGCGGGTGGACGTCGACACCTACGTCCAGTGGCGCAGCCTCTACCGCGCCATCGATCCCAAGCTGCGGTATCCCAAACGCTAGGCGGCGATGCTCACCACGATGGATGAGGACGGCTCGCTGCGCAGCCGCCCGATGGCGACCCAGAAGGCGGAGTTCGACGGCGAGGTTGAAACCCGGAGCTACGCGCCTGCACCCCCCTTCGGAGGGTGCTCCTATGCCAAAGTTAACGCCTGCGGGCCGGCCGCTTCGTCCATCGCCACCGGACCGTCGCCCAGGGATCGGCGCTCTAAAGATTACCGAGATCGATCTCGATCTCCTGGCTCGCCGTGAGATCGACCTCCCGCTCGAGCACGGGCTGGTTGCGGTCGTCGTACAGGTTCAGGACATAACGGCCGGGCCGGAGCCGGGAGAAGACGAAAGACCCCTCGCGGATGCCCACGATCCAGGGGCTCTGGCCCGAGCCGGCTTTCCGCAGCCATGCGACCCCGCCGCTGGGGATCGTCCGGTACCCGGTCACCCGCCCGGAGAGCGTGAGATCTCCGAAGGAGAACTGGAGATCCAGCTCGATCGTCCGGTCGCCCGGCTTCACCGTCACCCGGCGGACGATCTCCTCGGAGTTGGCCTGGGCGCGCACGGTCCAGTCTCCGGGCCCGAGGTCGTCGAAGCGGTAGGCCGGAGGCTCCCCGGACTCCTCGTCGGTCTCCAGCGAGGCCGCGCTCTGGAAGCTCCCCAGCTCGATCCGGACCTGGATCTCGCCGAAGTCCTCTTCGGA
>DATANP010000244.1:0-20098 GCA_036266195.1 Thermoanaerobaculia bacterium
GCGGATGGAGGTCACCGCGAGCAGGGAGGCCACCTCGCCGTGGCTGTGACCGCCCATGCCGTCGGCCACCACGTAGAGCTTGTGCAGGGGGTCGATCTCGAAATAGTCCTCGTTGTGGGCCCGGGTGAGCCCGACATCGGAGAGCCCGCAGGCCTTGACGCGCAGCATCAGCCGGCCCTTCCTCCGAACAGGCTGCCACGCTTGGCCGCGGGCTTCTCCAGCTCCTCCAGGGCGCGGCGGATCGCGGGGTCGTCGTCGCCCCACTGGATCGCCAGGCGGTAGTGGAGCACCGCGCGGTCGGCCTGGCCCGCGGCCTGGCAGATCTTTCCGGCCTGCTTGTGATATCCCGGGTTCATCGGCTCCAGCTCGCAGGCGCGCTCGATCGCGGTGACGGCCCGCGGCAGCCAGTTGGACTGCTGGGCGCAGGCGGTGGCCAGGTGGTGCCAGGTCTGCCCGTTCGTGGGGTCGGCCTTGGTGGCGCGGTCGAAGTTGTCGGCCGCTTCGAGAAAGTTCTTCTCCTTGTAGGCCTTGATGCCGCGCTGCAGGTAGGCGCGGGCGACCTGCCGCGGGTCCGATTCCGAGCCCGGCCGCACCAGCTCCAGGTCGTGCTGCCGCCGGCGGTCCGCGTCGGAGAGCACGTTGAAGGCCTGCGTGATCTCCTGGAACTCGACCTCGGCCTTCTCCTTCTCCGCCCCCTGGAAACGGTCGGGATGGCGCACGCGCGCCAGCTCCCGGAACCGTTGCCGGATCTGCTCCTCGGTCGCGTTGCGCGCCAACCCGAGGACGGAGTAGAAGTCCTTCGGCATCACCTCTGTCCCTTATTGCTGCTTGATTCTATACAACCGGAGGGCTGTCGAGCGAACCGCGTCGGGAACATTGCGGTCTTTCGCCAGATCGCGCATGTCCTTGACCGACAGACGCGGCAGGTATTTGAGGGCGAGGGGCAGGGGGAAGCGCGGGTTGTGGATCAGCGCCTTCATCACCGGATAGCGGCCGATCCACTCGCGCCTCTTCGCGATCGCCTGCAGCACCTCCTCGACCACCGAGCGGCTGGCCGCGGTCTGCTCGATCTCCTGGTCCGTGAGGTTGTTGAACAGCAGCGCCGCGCAGGCCACCTGCGGGTTGGTGTCGCGCATCAGGACCGTCCGCAGGTTGCGCGGCGCGCCCCGGGCGATCTTGAGCCGGGCGGGCACCGACAGCATGCGGATCTGCCCCTCGGTGAGGCCGGTCTTCTCCTCGATCTCGCCCTCGACCGGCACCGTCTTCTTCACCGCCTGCACCTCGGCGGCGAACGCGGCCTCGTCGATCTCGTCCACGTACTCGGCCTGCTGCCCCAGGGTCCGCGCCGTGCGCTCCCGCGGCAGCAGGTGCTCGCGGTATTCGGCGATGCGGCGCTGCACGTAGTTGGAAAGCTGGGGGTTCTGCTCCAGCGCCTCCAGGATCGCCGGCTCCTCGACGATCGCGTCCTGGCGCAGAACCAGGACCTCCTGAAGGTCGGTGGGGAGCCGCCGCGCCAGGTCCACCAGGATCCGGCGGGGCACGTCGCGGCGCCGCAGGATGGTCTCCAGCAGGCGGGGGTGCGAGGCCTGGCTGGCGAAGAAGGAGAGCACGTCCTCGCCGGCCTGGCGCTCCAGGTAGGTAGCGGCGACGCGGGGGTCCACCTGGCGCAGGGCCTCGGCCGCCTTGCTCGCCAGCTCGACGTCGTTGCTGCGCGCGAACTGCACCTGGATCGGGATCAGGTCCTCGGGCGCGATCGGCAGGAAGCCGCTCGCCGCGAGCACCTGGAGCTGGCGATTGCCCCCCGACCGGACCTGATCCAGCAGAGACGCCTGGCTGTCGGCCACGTCAGAGCGCCTCTTTTTTCTCTTGGAGCTGCCGGACGGTCTCGAGGTCGATGTGGACGTCCAGGACCTGCCCGCTCTTGCCGTTCACGGCATAGGCCATGCCGTTGACCTGGATCTCGGCGGCGCCGGCGTTGCCAAGATGGATGTCCACGCTCTTCTGCGCCGCGACGGGCAGCGACTCGCCCTGGACCCGCTCCTCCGAGAGGAGCGCCTTGCCGTCCACCTTCACGTCAACCCAGCAGTTGGAGGTGAAGTCGAGGGTGACCTCCAGGGGGGCGCTGGGCTTCTCGGGCACCACGGGCTCCGTGGTCGCCACCTGCGCGGCCGCCGGCTCCGCGGGCGCGGCAATCGCCGGCATCGGCGGCGGAGTCCCGTCCGCGGCGGGCTTCTCGCGCCGGTGGTTGTTGTACCAGACCAGGGCCCAGATCAGGCCGATCAGCGCGAGCACGGCGATGGCGAGGAACAGGCCGTAGGTCCAGCTCCGCACGGGCTTGACCCGGTGCGGCCGGTTGACCAGGGTCTGGTCCTTCTTGACCCCGTCCTCGTCGGGCGACTGCTGCTGCTGGACCGCGAGGTAGTGGTTCACCACCTCGTCCGGCGAGAGCCCGACGTAGCGCGCGTATTCGCGCAGGAAGCCCTTGGCGAAGATCGGCGCCGGCAGCAGGTCGAACCGGTCCTCCTCCATGGCCTCCAGGTAGCGCAGGCTGATCTTGGTGCGGTCGGCGATGTCGCGCAGGCTGATCTCGCGCATCTCGCGCTGGCGCCGCAGCCAGCCGCCGAACGAAGCGGTGCTCTCCGGCTCGGCGGACTTTTCCCAGGGCGGCTGGCGCCGGGAGGGAGCGTCGGCGTCGCCGGGCGGCACGTCGACCGAACCCGGACCCTGGCTGCCGCCCGTGCCTCCCGCGCTGGAGGGGCGTGGTGGGACTCGCTGTCGTCTTGGCATGTCTTTGGGCACGCGACTCATAACTTTACGCGGCGCTTCGCTTTAGGTCAAATTTCATCCCGTCAGATCTCTCCCAGCAAGAGTCGCGCCCGTTGGCGCACCGCCTCGGCGAGGCGTGGATCGGATACGACCGCCTTCAGCTCGGACTTCCGCAACAGGGGCAGGAGCCTGAGAACCGTGGCGAGCGGGGTGCGCGGATTCCGGCAGATCGCCACCTGAAGACCGTAGCGCACGCCCCATCGCCGGTCGGCCGCGATCAGCGCCAGCACCGGGCCCGGAGCCGTCGCGCTGTGCGCCACGGGTGCAAGGATATCCTCGGTCAGGCGGGGATTGTCCAGCATGGCGCCGATCACGCGCGGGCTCGGGTCGTGGCGCAGGTGCGCGAGCAGCCCGGGCCCGGCCCGGCGCGCCATCGTGACCTTCTCCCCCACCGCCAGCTCGGGCAGCCGCGCCACCAGCATCTGGTCGGCCGCGCGCCGCAGCCGCGGGTGGAGCCGCGTGTCCGCCCCGAGCGCCGAGAGGTCGCGCCAGTACAGCCCCGGGACCAGGCGCTGGGCCAGGATCTCGGGCGTGCGCGGGTGCATGGCGATGTCGCGCCGTACCTCGTAGAACGACAGGAGCCGCGGCTGCGACGCGATCTCCTCCACGATCCCGGCCGTCGCATAGGGATTGCGCAGCACGGCCTTGACCGCGGGCGGATCGAGCCGCGCCAGGTGCTCGCGCACCAGGGCCAGAAGCTCGTCGGAGCCGGCCTCGCTCAGGCGCGCGGCCAGCTCGGAGTCGCCCGGGTCCTCCTGGGGAGAGCGCGGCTCATCCATACAGCCGTGCTCAGGCGAGGCTCACCTGGAGCTGCTGGCGCCCCATGGCGGTGCCGACCTCGGCCCGCAGCGCGACCCGGTCCCCGGGACGCACCGAGACGGTGCGGGAGAAGTCGCGCAGCGACCAGCCCCAGTGGGTCTTGGGCGCGAAGGGGGAGGTCGTGAGGCAGATCCGCTCGTCCAGGTGGGCGCGGAACCAGAGGACGAGCGAGGTCAGCTCCCCTGGCGACTGGATGTCGAGCTGCGCCTCGACCGGCCCGCCCGCGCCCGACAGGTCGGACGAGAGGTCCAGGTCGTACAGCCGGCACTCGCCGGAGAGGATCGGGTACGGGAAGCGCTCGCCGGGAATCCCCAGGGTGCGCCGGAAGTCCGGCCCCTGCTCGAGTCCCCGCAGATAGGGGGAGAGGTCGAGGCCGTAGAGGCCGGCGAGCTCCCGGGCTTCCCGGACGGCCTGGTCGCGGCTGATCCATTCGGCGCTTTTCTCGACCTGGACGCCGGCGCAGAGGACCTCCAGCCGGCAGGGGATCATCCGGCCGCGGCCCTGAAGGAAGCGCTCGCGCGCATCCTGAAGGTACGTCACCATGTTCTCGGCGAACGGATCGGCGCCGAGGATCTCGTGGATCAGCAGCTCGGCCGGCTCGTCCAGCTCCACGTCGCGGCTGTTGGCCGAAACCACCTCCACCACGTCCTCGAAGCCGTTGGCGCGCACCATCTGGCGGGCGAGGCCGGCGATGGCGGTCTCCTCGATGGCGACCACGCGGCGCGCGCCCGCCTGGGCGGCGAAGACGGAGAGGAGACCCGTGCCGCAGCCGATCTCCACCACCGACCGGCCGCGGGCATGGGCGGCGATGGCGGCGCGGTAGGCCATCACCCGCACGGTGTCCCGCACCATGAAGTGCTGCATCTGGAGCACCGCGAAACCTTCCGAGGACGCGGGTCCGCCGCCGCCCTCGGGCACCAGCAGGCCCTGGTCGATCAGGGCGTCCACCAGGTCGGCGAACCCCTCGTCCTCGAGCTCCCACTCCGCGGCCAGCTTCTCCCGGACGCTCTCCGGCGTGCCGCCGCCGCTGAAGGCCAGGAGCAGGGGGATGCCTTCCGGCCCCAGCTCCATGGGCTGGCGCGAGAAGGCGGAGGTCGCCACGACCAGCCGGCCCCTGGCGTCGATCTGGATGGTGAGATTCCGCGAAACCCGGTAGGTCGTGGACTGGTCCAAGAAACGCCCTCCCTCTTGCGCCCCCCGCGTCTGTCATTCGCCGGCTACAGTAGCAGCCCATGGCCGCGCGTTCAATTTCGTCCGTGGTATCTTCCCTTGCGCATGGCCATCTCCAGAGATACCCAACAGCACCTTGCCAAAGGGGAGTTCGAGGCAATCGAGGGCGAGTGGCTGGCCGCCATGGGCCAGGACTCCGCCAACCTGGATTACTTCGTCGGCGTCGCCCGCGCCCTGACCGGCACCGGCCAGGAGGAGCGCGCCCGCCTCCTCCTCGAGATGCTCGACGACCAGCTCCGCGAGAGCGGGCGCTGGGACGTCCGGCGAAAGCTTCTGCAGAAGGCCGGAAGCATCCTCCTGCCCCCCGAGAAGCTCCACCCCGCAATCATGGCCACCCTGAAGAGACTGTACGGCGACCGCTCCATCTTCCAGGGGATCTCCGAGGCCGTGGGCCTCCAGCGCGCCACGCACGACATCCCGAAGACCTGGGAGAAGGTCGAGAAGCTCGAGAGCCTCCTCGCCTTCGACGTGGGCACGGTGGTGGCCATGGAGGGCAAGGGCGTCGGCCGCATCGCCGAGGCCAACCTGGGGCTCGAGAGCTTCAAGGTCGATTTCGAGCGGATCAAGGGCATGACGGTCGGCTTCAAGGCCGCCGCCAAGCTGCTCCAGCCGCTGTCGACCGACCACGTGCTGCGCCGCAAGCTGGAGAATCCCAAGGGCCTCTCGTCGCTCTCGCCCCAGGAGCTGCTGCAGGTCACGCTCCAGAGCTACGACCGGCCGCTCACCGCGGGCGAGATCCGCGAGACGCTCTCGGGCATCGTCTCCGAGTCGGGGTGGACCTCCTGGTGGGGCGCCGCCCGCAAGCACTCGCACGTGGTGGCGACCGGCACCGGCAGCCGGCAGACCTACCGCTGGGCCGACAGCGGCGCCGACGCGGTGGAGACTCTCTGGAAGGCGTTCGAGAAGGCCGACCCGCGCAAGAAGATCGAGCGCCTGAAGCGCGACGGCTCCCGCGATCCCGAGCTGCG
Organism: Thermoanaerobaculia bacterium; assembly: GCA_036266195.1. Taxonomy (GTDB): domain Bacteria; phylum Acidobacteriota; class Thermoanaerobaculia; order Multivoradales; family UBA5704; genus DATMER01. The sequence continues at coordinate 5,844 of DATANP010000244.1, forward strand.
CAGCCGCATGGCGAAGGACCTGGAGCGGGTGGCCGACACGATTGCCGCCCAGGATCCCGGCCTCGCCTTCGAGATCTGGTTCTCCCTGGAGCGCACCGGCGGCGCGCCCGAGGACGTGGACTGGGCGCCCGACGCGCTCCTGGAGATGCGCGACGTGGCCCGCATCTTCGCCGGCATCGAGGACCGCCTGCTGCGCGAGCGCGCCTACACCATGGTGCGCGAGCGCCGCGAGGACTGGCCCGACATCTACCGCCAGGCGATGACGAAGGAGACCGATCCGCGGGCGCTCGACCTCCTGGCCGACGGCCTCATCCAGGGGTCGACCAACCGGGAGCTGGAGCGGCTCTACGACACGCTCTTCGCCCAGCCGCACCGCTACCCCGCGGCCTTTACATGGGTCGCGGAGCGGGCCGCGAACGACGAGACCCTGCGCTCGAAGGCTCCGCTGCGCCTCCTGCAGCAGATCCTCGCGACGCCGAGCCGCGACGAATTCGCTCCCTATCGCCTGCGCCTCATCGCCCTGGCCGAGTCGGGCGGCACGGTGCCGCGCCTGCTCGCCCATCTCAACGTGGACCAGGCGGCCCAGGCCGAGGAGGCGGTGCAGCGCAGCCCCACGCTGGAGCCCTACCAGCGCGAGCAGCTCGTCAACGCCATCCACCTGCGCTTCCCGGTCCACCGCAAGGACACCGGCCCGGCGGCGCTCTACGCCACCATCGAGTCGATCGAGGCCAAGCGCGCCGAGCTGCACCAGATCATGACCGTGGAGGTGCCAGCCAACCGCAAGGCGATCGAAGAGGCGCGGGCGATGGGCGACCTGCGCGAGAACTTCGAGTACAAGTCGGCGCGCCAGCGCCACGAGTACCTGAACGCGCGGGCCGCGGCCCTGAACTCCGACCTGAACCGCTCGCGGCCGATCGAAACCAAGGGCATCGACACCTCCGAGGTGCGCATCGGCACCAAAGTCCGCTTGGCGGACGGCCGCGTGCTGACGATCCTCGGCCCCTGGGAGAGCAAGCCCGAGGAGGACGTCATCTCCTACGAATCCGACCTGGCGAAAGAGATGCTGGGAAAGAAGGTGGGGGACGAGGTCAGCGTGGGGAAGATCGCGGCGATCGAGCCCTGGAGGTAGGGGACCTCACCCCCTGTCCCCCTCTCCCATCTCCCACCCGACCGCCCCCGGGAGAGGGGGGACGCCTGCCAGCCGTTTGCCTTGTTCCGGCAAGATCGCCCCAGAAAGGTCCCCCCTCTCCCGGCGGGGGCGTGGGTGGGAGATGGGAGAGGGGGACAGGGGGTGAGGTTTCTTGCTTCAAACTCCCTTCGACAGCTCGACCGTCTCCAGCCCGTAGCGCAGCACCACCCGGGAGCCGTCGGCGATCAGCAGGCCGAGATCCGAGTACTTGGCCAGGAGCTCACGCCCCTGCGGGCTCTGGGCCGAGAGCCGGGCCTCGGGGACCTCTCCTTCCAGGCCCCTCTGCACCCAGACGTCTCCATTGCCCAGCTCGGTCCAGACGAACTCCCGGCCGGCGACCTGGCTCGTGGTCTGCGGCAGGATCAAAGGCGCCTGCTCCTCCACAGTGACCTTCTCTTTGCCCTCGCCCTGGCTGGCGGCCGGCACCAGACCCAGACTGCCATGCGGAGCTCCGACAACGACCAGGCTGAGGACGAGAGCCAGTCCCATCACGGCGCCGGTACGGAGAACCGGGCGCGCGGCGAGACCGAAAATGGACGAAACGAAATCGCGCACCGGGGCGTGAGGGCGGCTGGCGACCGCCACCTCGGCGCGGACTCGGGCAGAGAGGCCTACCGGCGGCGTGGAGCGTTCCAGCCTCCAGACCGCGCTGACCGTGTTCTTCATGGACTGGTAGCGGTCGCGGCAGTCCTCGCACCCCGCGAGGTGCGATTCGATCTCCCGCGACTCGGGGAAGCCGACCTCTCCGTCCAGATGAGCGGATAGCTGTTCGGACGTTAGATGGCGAATCATTTCAAGTCTCCAAGAGGGAGCGGAGTTGCTCGCGGCCGCGTGCGATCCGCGAGCGCACCGTCCCGATCCTGACACCCAGAACTTCGGCGATTTCCTCGTAGGAGAGCCCTTCGATGTCCCGCAGGACCACCACCTCCCGGAACACCTGCGGCAGGCAGGTCAGAGCCTGCTCGACGCGGCGTTTCTCGTCGGCGGCCACCGCCAGCTCCTCCGGCCCGCGGGACGGATCGGCGTAGACGGCCACGCCCTCCCCGGGCTCCTCGCCGATCGGCTGCGTCGGCGGGTGCCAGCGGGAGAGCCGGTCGCGGCAGTGATTCACCGCGATCCGGAAGATCCAGGTCTTCAAGGTGGAACGACCCCCGAAGCTCCCCAGATGCCGGAAGACGCGCAGGAAGATCTCCTGCGTCAGGTCGGCCGCCTCCTCCCGGTTGCCCGAGAGGCGGAAGGCCAGGTTGTAGACCATCTCTTCGAACCTCGCGTAGACCTCGTTGAACGCGCCGGCGTCGCCGTAGCGATGCCGTTCGACCAGCTCGAGGTCGACATCCAGGTCACGAACGACTGCGGAAACCGTGGCTACCCCCACCGGGTCCTCCCAGGATGCGCACGGGCATCCTTTCTGTAATACATAGACGGCTCAGGCCCGAAAAAGTTCCAGATCGCCTCGAAGAGGGCCGGGTAAACTCTACACCGGTTGATACGGAAAAGGGCGGCGGAAGCCGCCGAGGGCAATCCAGCCTTTTACTTCGCGGTGCGGGTGGCGGGGCCTTCGGTGTCCTCGCCGTAGTAGGCCATCAGGCCCTGGACGATCGCCTCGGAGACCTTCTGGCGGTAGGCCCGGGTCTGCACCAGGCGGCGGTCCTCGTCGTTGGCGAGGTTGCAGACCTCCAGCAGCATCTTGGCCGGGATGGCGTTGTAGCGCAGCACCGCCGGCACCCACTCGCTCTTGTTGCGGATGATCCGGTCGCGCACCGGCTTGAACGGATGGACCGGCAGGCCGGTGGCATGGAACGAGGCGATGACCTCCTTCGCCAGCTCGCGCGACAGGCCCTCGCTCTCCACCCTCTGCTCGCGCGGGAAGCTCACCAGCGGGCTCTCCTGCACCTCCTTGCGCGAGGTGTAGACCGCGCCCGACTTGCCGTAGCGGCCGTCCAGCTTCTCCGCCGCCGGGATGTAGGCCATGGCCCCGCGCAGCGAGGGGTGGAGCGAGTCGGCGTGGATCGACAGGAACACCACCTTCTGCGGGTCGTTGTTCTTCGCGGTCGTCTTCCGGTAGAGGCTGTTTGCCAGATACCAGCGCAGGTTGGTGCCCACCCGGGCGTCCTCGATGGCGTAGGGCGGCGTGGTCAGCACCCGGTGGCCGCGGGAGAACGGCAGCACGTCGGCCTCCCGCACCTGGAACTGCTCGCCGTCGCGGGTGGTGACGATCACGGTCGCCGCGGTCCGCGTCTCCAGGACCCGCTTGACCCGCATGGCGATGTCATAGACGTACAGGCTCTCCCAGACCCCGCCCATGGTGGCTCCCGAGTCCGCCCCGCCGTGGCCGGCGTCCACGATCACCGTGATGCCGGCCAGCCCCCGGGTCTTGACCTGGTTGCTGAACTGGGCGCTGGCCCGCAGGTCGGCCTCGTACTCCACCCGCCGCGGGTCGCCCTCGGGCAGGAACTCGGGCTGCAGCACGTCGAACGGGATCTTGATGCGGTAGCCGATCGGGATGTCGGTCACGTCCACGACCCCGCTGCGCTCCGCGATCTCGGCCGCGAGTTGGTTCACGTCCGGGCCGTGGACGCGGCCGGTGAACCGCACCACCACGCTGGAGTAGAGCGCCTCGCCCGGCCGCAGCCGGTAGATGGCGTACTCGCCCTTGTCGTCCTTCCCATAGTCCAGGTGGTAGGGCTTCTCGGGCACCGGCAGCACGGCCTTGAACGCCGGCCGCAGCAGCTCGGAGGGGATGACCACGGCCGTGCCCCGCGGCACGTCGTCGTCGAGCAGCTCGTTGTACTCGCGGATCGCCCGGAAGTTCTCGCCCGTGCCCGTGAACCACAGCGAGATCTGCCACAGGCTCTCGCGCTCCAGCGCGCTCACCCCGCGGGCCTCGTGGCGCCAGCCGTCGGCCTGCCCCTTGTCGCCCGGGAACAGGGCCTGGACCATCTTGAGGTGCCACTCGTTCGAGAGCAGGTCGAACGGGATGCGGTAGCGCAGGCCCGCCTGGAGCACGGTCGAGCCGCCGCTCGCACCGTTCGCTTCGAGGACCTGCGGCGAGAGCCGGTCGTCGCCGCACAGCCGGCGGGTGAACGCGAGCAGGCCCTCGCCCTTGCGCGGCACGGCCTCCAGGAAGAGGCCGTCCTTCTCGGTGAGCGAGGCGGTCAGGCCGGCGCCGAGCGAGACCCGGGGGACCCGGCTGGAGGCCGGGATGACCGGATCGAACGCGGCCGGAGCCGACGCGGGGATGGCGACGAGGATGCCGACGGCGGCAATCAGGGTGAGCAGCTTCAAGATGCGACCGCCTCCTTCGTACCTCGGAACGTGGGGGATACAGTCCACGCCGCCTGGCGCTCGAACGCCCGCGCCACGCGGAAGACCGTGGCCTCTTCGAAGCTCCGCCCCACGATCTGGAGCGACAGCGGCAGCCCCTGGTCGTCGAGACCCGAGGGCACCGCCACCGCCGGCAGGCCCGTGAGCGAAGCCGGAGTGGTGAAGATGTCCGAGAGGTACATGGCGAGCGGGTCGTCCACCTTCTCCCCGAGGCCGAACGCCGCGCCCGGAGTCGTAGGGGTCACCACCACGTCGGCCCGCGTCAGGGCCGCGTCCAGCTCGGCGCGCATCCGGTCGAGCACGCCCCGCGCCCGGCCGTAGTAGGCCTCGTAATAGCCGGACGACAACGCGAAGGTGCCGAGCATGATCCGGCGCTTGACCTCCGGCCCGAAGCCCTGGCTGCGGCTGTCGAGATAGAGGTCGAGGAGATTCTCCGACTCCACCGACCGGCGGCCATACCGCACGCCGTCGAAGCGCGCGAGGTTGGCGCTCGCCTCGGACATGGCAATGACATAGTAGATGGCCACGGCCGCGTCCAGACTCGGGACCTGGACCTCGATCAGCTCGGCCCCGGCCGCCACCAGCCGGTCGAGCGAAGCCTTCCAGACCCGGGCGCTCGCCGGATCGAACGCCGAGGCGTCGAGGTTCGAGATCACGCCCACGCGCAGCCCTTCAATCCCGTCCTCGATGCCGGCCAGCCAGTCCTCCACCGGCCGCGACGAGCAGGTGGAGTCGTTGCGATCGGGCCCGGAGATCACCGAGGTGGCGAGAGCCGCGTCGCGCACGGTCCGGGCCACGGGGCCGATCTGGTCCGTGGACGACGCGAACGCCACCAGGCCGTAGCGCGACACCCGGCCCCAGGTGGGTTTCACCCCGACCAGGCCGCACAGGGCCGCCGGCTGCCGCACCGAGCCGCCGGTGTCCGAGCCGATGCCCAGGGCTGCGCTGCCCGCGGCCACGGCCGCGGCCGGCCCGCCGCTCGACCCGCCCGGCACCCGTGACAGGTCCCAGGGGTTGCGGGTGGGATGGTACGCGGAGTTTTCGCAGGACGAGCCCATGGCGAATTCGTCCATATTGGCCCGGCCGAGCAGGACCGCGCCCGCATCCAGGAGCCGCTGGACCGCGGTGGCCGTGTAGGGTGCCACGTAGCCCGAGAGGATCTTCGAGGCGCACGTGAGCGGCCAGCCGGCCACGCTCAGGTTGTCCTTGAGGGCCACCGGCACACCTGCGAGGGGGCCCATCGGGTTCCGGTCGATCGCCGCCGCCCGTTCGCGGGCCTCCTCCTCGAACAGCTCGAGCCAGGCGTGGATCAGGGGCTCGACCCGGGCGGTGCGGGCGAGCGTGGATTCGAGAACCTCCACAGCCGAGATCTCCCGGGCCCGGATCCGGCAGCCGATCTCCTCCGCGGGCAGCTCCCAGATCTCAGCCATCGCCCCTCACCCCCGGCACCAGGAGGAAGCCATCCAAAGAAGCCGGGGCATTGGCCAGGAAATCGCCCCGGGGCAGGCATTCGTGAGGCCGGTCTTCCGCTTCACGACCCTCCAGGATCGCTTCGCCTTCGGAAGAGGTTTCAAACCGCTGAAGCTGGTCGATGTAGTCGACGATCTTCCCGAGCTGTCCCACGAAGACAGCCTCTTCCTCCGGGGTGAAACGGAGCCGGGCCAGCGCGGCGATTTTCCTTACTTCTTCGAGGGTTAGTGCCATGGCCTTGAAGTGACAGTTTAGCCCTGCGGGCCGGGCAAAAGCAAACCAAAGGTTGTGGTTTGAGCGGCATTTCCCGACGTCTGGCTACTGGTCGCCAACCCTCCGCTATTCTTGGCGGATCGTCCGCTACGAGTTGCCGGTCATCCGCTAAGCCCTGCCGAGGACCGGCGAACATCTGCGGAGGATCGGCAACTCTCTGCCGGTCATCCGCTACGGACTGCGGGCGATCGGCTGACGTTAGCGGATCGTCGGCAACGCTCTGCCAGTCATCCGCTACGAGTTGCGGATCATTGGCCAACATCTGCGGATCGTCGGCAGCGCTCTGCCGAACACCCGCCGCGGATTGCCAACAGCTGGCGAACGCTGGCGGATCCTCGCGCGGCCCCACTACCGGAGCGTCACCGGCCGGGCCAGCACCGTGCCCTTGAGCCCGCGCCGCAGGCCTACCTCCACGGCTCCACCCTTCTCCGGAACCGTGGCCGGGTCGATGGTCACGATGTAGTGGCCCGAGATGGCCTTGGCGAGGAAATCGGTGGCGAGCCCGGGGAGGAGGTTGGTCTTCGAGTAGGTGCCGCCCGTGGCGCTGGCGACCGCTTCGAGCCCCACCTCCAGGGAATGATGGTCGGCGCTGGTGACGTCGAGCACGAACACCGAGGCCCGGGCCCGGCGCAGGGCGCGCACGGCCGGCGCGAAGGCCGGCTTCATCTGCACGCCCATCGAGCTGAAGGTGCCCATGCCCCAGCCCAGGAAGACGACGACCTTCTCTCCCGGCAGCGCCTGGAGCGCCTCGGCCGTGACCTCCAGCCCGCGTTCTGTCGAAGCCGCGTCCATGGCCTTTTGAAGATCGAAGGACCGCGCCAGCGAGACCTCGCCGTTCCCGGCGCCCATCTCCGAATCGCCCCAGAGCATCCCTCTGTCAATACCCGCGAACACGGCTTCGCGGTCGCCGGTGAAGTCCTGCCGCAGGTGAAGGTGCGAGTCGAACGACACCACCGCCATGCGGTCCGCCGGATGGAGGGTCTCGAGGAGCTCCTCGGTGTAGGGCCGCAGCCGGAGCTGGCCGCTGATCCGGGACGGCTCGAGGTCCGCCTGGACGAAGAAGACGACCAGCTTGCCCGCGGCCTCGCGGGGCGCCGCGGCCTCCGGCGCCGCGCCTTCCTCTCCGAGGCTGGCCGGGGGCACCCCGGGCTCGGCGTCGCCGGACCCGATCCAGTCCACCGCCAGCACCGGGACCTCCTTGCCGCCGACCCGGACGCGGAAGTCCTCGGGAGCCAGATCCGGGACCGGCTCGCCGCGGCCGTTCACGACCCGCACGGTCATGGAGACGAGGGAGACCGTGATCTCCTCGCCGAACTGCTCGTCGATTGGAGAGGGCGGAGGCTGCGGAGGCTCCGGGGGAGTCTGGGCGAGAGCGAGGAGAAGGAGCGCGCTCGGCAGCAACAGCATGACCCGGTCGAGTGTAGCAGAGGAGGAGCCGGGTCTCAGAGACCCGGCTCCGCAGGCTACTGATAGGTCACGACGAGCTGCGGGTGGTTCGTCGCGGTGCCGTTGTTGCCCGAGTAGTAGCCCATGTAGTCGTCTCCGTTGTCGTCGTTGTCGTCGAGGGTGAACTGGATGCGGACCTGCGTCTTGCCGGTCTTGTTGACCGCCGCGCGACCCGCGGCATTGAGCGTGCACTCCGACCAGTCGAGGTTGGCCGGCGCATTGGACAGCGTGCAGACGGCCGTGGCGGTCGCCGCGGCCTGGAAGTCGGCGTTTTCCAGCGCCACGTTGCCGTTGAAGCCGCCGGTGCGGATGTCCGCGGTCAGGTTGCCGTGCGTGGTGAACGGGCTGGTGCCGGTGAGCGCGCCGCGCCGCACGCGCAGGGTCACGGTCTGGATCGTGGCGCCGTCCGGGATCGCCGCGGTGTCGAAGGAGAGGAAGCTCCGGTACTGCTTGTCCTGCTTCGCGTCGCCGGCGCGGATCGCGCTGGTGCCGGTGTCGGTGCTGTTGTTCGAGCCTCCCACGTTGGTGTTCTCGCCCGATTCGAGGACGTAGCCATCGTCGGCCGCTACGGAAGTGAAGGTCGTGGTGACCGGCGGGCTGGTGCAGCTCGAGGTGTTGAAGGTGCAGTTGGCGTTGCACGCGAGCGTGCCGCCACCGAAGCCCAGGCCGGTGCAGGTCTGTCCCCCCAGGTCGGAGCCGTCACAGATCTCCCAGGCCTCCTTGACGCCGTTACCGCACGAGCAGTCGGGATCGGCCATGTCGGTCAACAGGTCGCAGTCGTTGTCGAGCCCGTCCGAGCAGCTTGTCTCCGGGTTCTGCGTGGGGGTGCAAGCGGGCGCGCACACATTGAACGCGCCGATGCGCGTCTTCCAATCGTACTGGCCGCTGTCCGTCAAATACTCCTGGGTGAACCAGAAGGTGCAGTCGTCGACCGGGTCGACGCTCATCGTCGCGTAGTCTCCCCAGCGGCCGCTCGAATTCTGCTGGACGCCCGAGCCGGCGACCAGCTCGACCTCGCCGCCGGGAAGGGTGCCGAGAGGATCGCCTGCCGAGCGGGTGACGTAGCGGATCGAAGCGTGCTTCGACGACGAGACCACGTTGTAACCGAGGGCGATGTGGCCGAACCCATCCATGGCGATGCTGCCGTTCCAGCGGTGCAAGGTGTCGGCGGGAGCCAGGGTGCCGGCCTGATAGAGGGTCCAGCCGCCACTGCCGCTACGGCGCAGCTCGGCCCAGCGGATGCCGGCGCGGTCCGCACCGTTGACGTCGACGGTATGGTCGGTCACCAAAGCCTCGTAGCTGCCAAAATTGCGGTATTGCACGCGGTACATCGTGTAATCGCCCAAGGCGTCGAGCGTCTCGCCGGGCGAGGGCTCCGGCACGGACCAGATCTGGCGGTCGAACTCGGGGGAAGGCACGTGCGGCTCGGCAGTAAACGTGGAGCTCGCCGGGTTCGCCCAGTTGACCGCGAAGTCATAAAGGCGGTAGCCGTCCGGATTGGCGCCGGTGCCGTTGACCTCGTCGTCCCAGGCCATGAGGAACGGGGCCGGCGCGCCGGCCGGCGGCGGCGTCCCACCCTCCCAGTGGGCTGGCTGCATGCTGAAAGGGCACTCCGGAACGGGCGGATTCCACTCGCCGCAAGGATAGGGGTGGAACTGGACCGACTGAGCGGAGGCGCCGGTCAACATCCGGGAGCGCTCGAAAGCGACGACCGTCACGCCATAGAAGGATCCCAGGTCGTCGAACTCGTTGACGGTCATGTAATAACCGTCGGGCCACACGCCGATCTTCGGGTAGTCGTTGAAGAGCCCACCGGCGATCTGGAAGTCATACCGGTAATAGGAGCCGGTCGGATCCCCCGTGGTGGATACGGCGAAGCACTGGTGGTCGTTCCAGCCGGTGAACTGGCTGATGACCCAGCGGTCGGCGGCATCGTCGTAGAGGACGATCGGATCGCCATAGTTGTCCGCCTCGCACAACCCGCCGAAGCCGGACCACAAGGTCTTGAGCGCGACGGGCCCATAGATCCGGCTGCCTGTGCTCTTCAGATACACCGAGAGCAGCAGGTTCACCGCCTGGACGTAGTGCGTCGTGCCCACATCCCCGACCGGATCGGCGGGCGCAAAACGCTCGGCGAGCAGCGCGAAGTTGTCGTCGGCGGACATGCCTTCGATGTTGCGGACGGGATTGGGAGTGCTTTGGATAGCCAGCGCGAAAGCCTGGGATGATTGCAGGAGAGGATCACCGCCCGGGGCAGCCCGGTGGAACGGCCGGTCGTAGCGCTTGTTCGGGATCTCCCGGCTCGGCCCTGCCTTCGAGGTGACCGGCGGAATGTCGCGCAGCGGCGGCGAGACGTCCTGGCGCACCTGGATACCGACTTCCGGCTGCGCCTGGGCCGCGGAAGAGGCCGCGGAGGAAGCAGAAACCGTCGCGAGCAGTAGGATGGCTGCTGAAACGAGAACGGTCGATCTCATCGTAGCCTCCTGTCTTTGAGCCCTTCAACAAAGAAGAGTGCACCGAGAAGATACAATCGCGACCGCTGGCGCGGCCGGTCAGGGCCTACAATCCCGTCCATGCCGATCCATTCCTTTCGCGTCCTCCTCCACCAGCCCGCGGTCCGCGCTCTGATCGCGGCGGCAGATGGTGTCGAGCTGCACCTGGTCGGCGGCGTGCTGCGGGATCGGGCTCTCGGCCTCCCGGTCCACGACTTCGACGCCGTGGTGGCCGGGCGCGGCCGGGAGATCTCCGAACGCCTCGCCGAGACACTGCCGGCGCGGCTCGTCCTCCTGGGAGGAAAGGAGTTCGCGGCCTACCGGCTCGTCGGTGAGGAGGACGTGGTCGACATCTGGGACCGCGCGGGCACCACCCTCTACCAGGACCTCGCGCGCCGCGATTTCACGATCAACTCCTTCGCCTTCGATCTGCGGACCCAGGAGGTCTCCGATCCGTTCAACGGCCTCGGTGACCTGGGCCGCAAGATCCTGCGCGCCACCACACCGGAGAGCTTCACGGGCGATCCCCTGCGCGTGCTCCGGCTGCCGCGCCTGCTCCTCCGCCTGCCCGGCTTCGCCGTCGAGCCCGACACGGTCGGCCTTGCCAAGCGGTCCTCGCCGGGGCTGGCCGGCATCGCCTCGGAGCGTGTACGGGAGGAGCTGCTCCTCCTCTTCGACCACCCGGACGCCGCCCGCGGCCTGACCTTTCTGATGGAGCTGGACCTCTACCCCGGCCTCTGGCTCGGCCGTCCGGGCGAGCCGGGACCGCCGGGGCTGGCGCTCTCGGAATTGGAAGCCCTGCCGGGAATCGTCCGCGAGCTCCGGAGCCATGCGCCGTCGGCCCTGATCGACGTACGGGCCGCGCGCCTGGCGTCCGTGTTCGCCAACCTGCCGATGGCTCCGCTCGACGCCCTGCAGCGCTTCCACGACGCCGGCTATCTGACCCGGACGCTGGCCACGGACGTCGCCCGCCTCCTTCGCATGACCACCCTGCCCGAAGACGACCTCGGGCGTCGCCGCTTCCTCCATCAGGCCGGAGCTCTGTGGGCCACGGCCGCCTGCTTCCTGGCGGCCCGCGCGGCGGCGCACGGCCAGCGCTGGCGCCACTCCCTCCCCCACCTCGCCGAACTGGCCCGGCGCGAAGGAGAGACCCTCTTCGATCCGCCGCGGCTCCTCGACGGCGCCGAGGTCCAGGCCCTGCTCGGCCTCTCGCCGGGGCCGGGCGTCGGCCGCGCGCTGCAGGCCGTGCGGGAGGCCCAGGTGGATGGCAGAATCAGGACCAGGGAAGAGGCCATCGCGCTTCTGAGCGAACAGAAAGGAAGGTGACCGGATGGGATTTCCGAAGCCCGACGAAGCCGCGCCGTACTTCTTCAAATATATGGAACGGATCCAGACCGACGACATCCTCGGCTTCTTCCGGAGCCAGTTGGACGAAACCCTTGTCTTCCTGGCCAGCGTCTCCGAAGAGTGGTCCCTCCACCGGTACGCGCCGGACAAGTGGAGCTTCCGCCAGGTGCTCAACCACGTGACCGACACCGAACGGGTCTTCCTGTTCCGGGCCCTCTGGTTCGGCCGCGGCTTCGACAGCCCCCTGCCGAGCTTCGACGAAAAGATCAGCGCCAACGCGGCCCGGGCCGACGACCTCTCCTGGGCCAGCCACGTCGCGGAGTTCCAGGCTTCCCGGCTGGCCACCCTGACCTTCTTCCACAACCTCCCGGCCGAAGCCTGGACGCGCACCGGAATCGCCAGCGGGAACCCCTTTACGGTGAACGCCACGGCCTACATCATCGCCGGGCACCTCGCGCACCACGTCGCGATCCTGCGGGAGCGGTACTTTCTGGACGAGAACCTGCTGACTCATTGAACGGCGGCCAGCCCATCAGGATTGGACCTTCGACGTCGCGACTTGCCGCGGCAACAGACGGCCCAGGCGGCCCCGTAGGGATGTAAGGAGTGCGCCGCGACTGTAAACGGACTGTCATGGTAAGATTTCGCCTAAGGTGAACGACGGATGCCACTTCCCAATCCCCTGATCACGGCGACGGCCGAGCGTCTCGGAGGCACTCCTGTCTTTGCGGGAACGCGCGTTCCAATCCAAGCCCTCCTCGACTACCTGGAGGGTGGAGACTCCCTGGACGACTTCCTGATGGACTTCCCGTCCGTGACGCGCGAGCATGCCATCGCCGTTCTCGAAGCGGCCAAGTCGGCCCTTCTCGCCCAAACCGCGGCTGCGTAACAGGTAGTTGGACGAGCGCTCGATGCGGGTTCTGCTCGATACCTGCGTTCCGAAGCGCTTGGCGCGCGATCTCCATGGATATGAAGTCCGGCACGCCACTGACATGGGCTGGAGTGACTTGGACGACGGACCGCTGCTCACCGCCCTGGCAGGGAGCTTTGACGCGCTCGTGACCGTGGATCGGAATCTCCCTTATCAGCAGAACCTCAACGCCCGCCCCTTCGCAGTCCTGGTGCTCCGAGCCCACAGCAACCGGCTCACCGATCTGGTACGGCTGGTACCCAAACTGCGCGCTGCGCTGAAGCGCGCAGCTCCAGGCCAGTTGATCGAGCTGGCGGAATAGCAAGAGCGTCGATCCCTCGTGCGCCGCGACCGTCTACGGACCGGCGAAGCTCACGCTTGCACCTCCGGCTCAATGAGATCAGGCACCGGCAGGATTCCCTTCTCGATATAGACCGGCCGCGCCTCCTCCCGCAGTCCCGGGAGGAGGCGCGCAAACCAGAGCGCTCCGAGGATGCAGCCGACGCCGCCGGCGAGGAGCGTGCCGGGCGTGCCGATCCGGTCGGCCAGCGCGCCGGCCAGCAGGCTTCCGAACGGTGCGGTACCCATGAACGCCATGGTGTAGAAGCTCATCACCCGGCCGCGCTTGTCGTCCTCGACCAGCGTCTGGATCAGGGTGTTGCTGGAGGCCATCTGCATCATGAACCCGAGGCCGGTGGCGAAGAGCAGCGGGATCGCGATCCACACCGACCGCGACAGCGACACGCCGATCAGACCCAGTCCGAACAATGCGGCCATCATCGGCACCACCTTTCCCAGGCCGAGCACCGACCGGCGGCTGGCCAGGAACAGCGCGCCCGAGAGCGCGCCGACCCCGGACGCCGCCATCAGGAAGCCGAGCGTATGCGGCCCGCCATGGAGGACGCTCGCGGCGAAGTCGGGCATCAGCACCGTGTACGGCATGCCGACCAGGCTCACCAGCGCCAGCAGGAGCAGGATGCTGCGGATGGGCCGCGAGGCGGCGACGTAGCGCCACCCCTCGCGCAGCTTTTCAAGAACCCGCCCGTCGCGGGCCGCCCGCCGCGGCCGGGCCGGAATCCGCATGAGAACCAGGGAAATCACGACCGCGACATAGCTCACCGCGTCCCAGAAGAAGCACCACCCCTCCCCCACCGCCGCGATCAGCCCGCCCCCGATGGATGGTCCCAGAAGCCGGGCCGCGTTGACCATGGACGAGTTGAGCGCGATCGCGTTGCTCAGGTCCTCCCGGTCGTCGATCATCTCGACCAGAAACGACTGGCGACCCGGCATGTCAAACGCGTTGATCACGCCCTGGAACACGCTCAGCGCCACGATGTGCCAGATCTCGATCAAGCCGGAGAGCGCCAGCGCGGCCAGGGCCGCGGACTGGAGCATGGCGAGCACCTGGGTGACGACCAGCAGCCGGTGGCGGTTCCAGCGGTCCACCAGCACCCCGGCGAACGGAGCCAGGACGAACGACGGGATCTGCCCGGCGAAGCCGACCACACCGAGAAGAAGAGTCGAATGGGTGAGGCGGAAGACCAGCCAACTCGTGGCGATCCGGGTCATCCAGGTGCCGATGAGAGAAAGGCTCTGGCCGCTGAAGAAGAGACGGTAGTTGCGGTGACGCAGGGCGCGGACCATGAAGGCGCCCGGCCTCATGCGGAGAAGCTCCTCATGGAGCCGGACTGTAGCCCACAAGTCTCGGCGGCGGATGGTACACTGCAGCTACACCGCACTCACGAAAGGAGCAATCCATGAGAAAGATCCTGTTCTGTCTCGCGGTTCTCGCTCTCGCGGCCCT
>DATANP010000245.1:0-25943 GCA_036266195.1 Thermoanaerobaculia bacterium
CTGGCAGCATGTTAAGATGCGCCCGAGCGGGACGGCGAAGAAGGAATCCGATTGTTGAGCCGCCTGCGGAGGAGCGGGCTTATCGGATCGCAGAAACATCCCGTCGTCGAGGAGTACGGGCGCCTTGCGCCGCACTATGACTCGAAGTGGTCCTTCTACGTCGAAGCCACGACCCGCGAGACCCTGGTGCGGCTGACTCTCCGGCCCGGGGAACGCCTGCTCGACGTCGGCTGTGGAACCGGGGCTCTGCTGGAGCGTCTTTCCCGCCCGTCCGGCATTCAACTGACCGGCGTCGACCCCGTACCCGAGATGCTGGAGATTGCCCGCCGCAGGCTGCCGCCGGAGGTCGAATTGCACACTGGGTGGGCGGAGCAACTGCCTTTCGACGGGGAGCAGTTCGACGTCGTCGTCTCCTGTAATGCGTTCCACTACTTCCAGGAGCCGCTCGCCGCCTTGAGCGAGATCCGGCGGGTCCTGGCACCGGGGGGCCGCCTGGTTCTCACCGACTGGTGCGATGACTACTTCGCATGCCGGATCTGCAGTCTTTACCTGCATCTATTCAACCGGGCGCACGTCAAGGTCTATCGCTGGCAGGAATGCCTGAATCTGCTCCAAAAGGCCGGATACCGGGACGTGGAGGTGGAACGCTACAAGATCAACTGGCTTTGGGGGCTGATGACGGCGACCGGGAGTTTGCCTTAGACTGGAGGGTCAAGAGGCTTTTTCTCGGGAAGCTCAGGGGAGAGTCGACATGTACATTCGCAGATCATGCGGAACCATCGCCATGTCCATTCTGGTTGGGCTGGTGGCGGCAGTAGTACCGGCGCACGGCGCCCGCCGGCCTGTCCCGAAGCAGACGCTGATCACGCATGTGGAGGTAGACTTCGAAGCGCGGGAGATTCTCGTTTCCGGCCTGAATTTCTGCAAGGCGCCGATCGTCATTCTGAGCGGCGAGACGCTGGCTGCGCATGTGACGAACGAAGGCATCGTCGCGGACCTGCCGCCGCACGTATCCCCGGGGGAGTATCTCCTCACGGTCGATTGCCGCCGAGGCACCGCGGGCTTTGACGCGTGGCAATTGACAATCGGTCCTGCCGGTCCTGCCGGGCCTGTTGGGCCTGTTGGCCCCATCGGTCCTCCGGGCGACCGCGGTCCGTCAGGCCCTCCCGGCGAGCCCGGTCCGCAGGGTCCTCCGGGCCCGAGTGGCCCACCAGGCGTACTCGATTTCTACGTCGTCACGGCCAGCCGGACGATCAACGCCGGCCAGGTCGACGTGACGACTGTCACTTGCTCATCCGATGACGCTGCGATCAGTTGGTCCTACGATGGATCAGGTGTCATAACCTATCCCGGGGTTGCGGGTGACCTCTTCGTCACTCCGCAGTTGAGCGGCTCTCGCCCCACTGGATTTGAGCTGAAGTTCGTTTGCCAGACGAATCCCCAGTGTCATATCAAGTACAGCGTCATCTGCGCAGCGCTGGGCTCATGAACAGGTTGAAGACCAGGAGGCTTCATGAGTGACACGGACTCTTTCCCCCGCACGCTGCGCATCGGAATTCTGGTGTTCGACGGCTTCGAGCCCATCGACGTGTGGGGGTTCACCGAGGCGTTCAGCATTTCGCGCTTCATCGGCACGAGCTACGCCAGCCCTCCGCCGTATCCGTTCGAGGTCGTGCTCATTTCGAATCAGAACAAGCCGAAGGCAAAAGGAGCGACGCCGGCGCCGGTGAAGAGCGTCAACGGTCCGCGGGTTGCGCCGGATTATTTTCGCGATGAGGCGCTCGAACAGAAGCTCGACCTGTTGATGATCCCGGGAGGCAGTGGCACGCGCGTCCTGCTCGCGGACGATCATCCCAAGGAAAAAAAGGCGCTTCTCGAGTGGGTGCGGTCGATGGACAAGCGGGTCGCGGTCATGACTTCCGTCTGTACCGGCGCCGCGGTCCTCGCGGCTGCCGGGCTCCTCGACGGCAAGCCGGCCGCCACGAATCATGCGGCCTTTGCCTGGGTGACCGGATTCGGTCCTCGCGTTCAATGGGACAACGTCTCGCGCTGGGTTGACGCGGGCCGCTATGTCACTTCCGCGGGCGTCTCCTCCGGTACCGACATGGGTTTCTATCTGGTCAAGCGCCTCGCCGGCCGTGCCATCGCCGAGGTGGCAGCCCAGGCCGCCGAGTACGACTGGCACCGCAATCCCGAAGAGCCGATCTACTATCCGCAGCAGGCCGCTGTGCCGGATTCACGGCCGTAGCGAAAGCGCGGAAGATCGCCTGACTCATCGGAGCCGCATGGGCGCGGTGGATCTGCTGCTGCGGCGGCCGGTCAAGCAATAGCCATATACGGGAGTGGAAATTATTTTGTTCTGTCCCTCCCGGGAAAATCGCTGTTGGCTTGATTTTCTTTTTGTGCTAAATTAATGGCTGAAGCGAGGGTGCGCGACCGGAGCTCTGACAGCTTCCGCGAAATGCGGGGGGAGCCCGTGGCTTTGATCTTACAACCTGGGAGAACACAGCATGCCCACGACGATCCCCGAGACCGTGCTGGCCGACGAACGCGTATTTTTCGATCGCGAGGCAGCGGCCCTGCAGAATGACGACCTGATCCTGCCGCAGGACCAGATCGAGCGTTATCGCCGGGCTCGGCTCGGCCCGGGCAACATCGCGAAGGATGCCATGTTCGCCCTGCTGCATCCGCTGGAGGGGAAGGAGGTGCTGGACTATGCCTGCGGACACGGCGCGAATGCCTGTCTGCTGGCCGCCTGCGGCGCCAGGGTCACGGCATTCGACCTGTCGCCGAAAGCCATCGAGAAGGCCCGGCACAGGGCCGAGCTGAACGGCGTGGCGGATCGCATTCAATTTGATGTCCGCGCCGCGGGCGACACGGGCTACCCGCCCGACCGCTTCGACGTGGTCATCGGCTGCGCGGTGCTGCACCATCTTCACATGGCCCTCCCCGAGGTCTGCGAGGAGATCGTCCGGGTGCTGAAGCCGGACGGCACGGCGTGTTTCCTCGAGCCGGTGGCCAACAACGCCTTTCTGCGTTTCCTCCGGCCTCTGGTGCCTGTCAGCCGTTATGCCACGGAGAACGAACGGCAGCTCCGCTACCAGGACCTGGAGCCGCTCCGGCAACTGGGTTCGCTCGAGCTGCACCATTTTCTTTTCCTGGAGCGGCTGCACCGGATCTTCGGGGATTGGGTCCGCGTGCCGCTGCGGTGGCACGATCACCATGCCCAGCGCGTCTTCCCATTCCTGCGGCCTCTTTATGGCGAGGTCGTGATCGTTGCCCGTCCCAGGAAGTGAGGGGTCTCAAAGGCGGAAGCGGCTCAGGGGCTCGTTGACGCCTCCATCGTCTGGGTCATGGGCGCCGGGTGGCCGTCGGAGCGGAATTGAAAGACGAAGTAGGGCGGAATGCAGATGCCGCGCTGATCGCCGGCGCCGCCGTTCCGCGAGAGCCAGGCCTCGTCCGGTTCTTTCTGGCCGAAGTCGTTTTCGTTGTAGATCCCCGCGACCGCGGCCAGCCGTTGCTCGTAGCTCTGGTGGCCGTTGGCAAGGGTGTATCCCATCGGCCGCAGGCAGATGTAATCGTCCCGGCAGGGATTCGCCACATCGCAGGCGCGCATGCCGGCATAGGAGGTCCGCTGTTTGAAGCAATCGGCGAGCGTCGTCGTTCCGTTCGTCACCTGGGTGAGGCAGTCGTTGAATCCGCTCGACGCGACAAGCCCGCAGGTCGATTCCGGAGGTAGGCCCAGGCATTCGGAGAGGCGGAGCATGCCGCTGGGAAAACCTCCGGTCAGCGCGTCGCGCTTCACGATGGCCTGCTCGGCGGGTGTGCCGGTGCCGCCGGTCGGGTCCCCCTGATAGAACTCCTGGTGCGCCCCGTAGTAGCTGTTGCCGGCTGGCGGGTTGGACGGCAGGCTGGAGGCCGGGATCAGCGTGCTGCGAGTGGCACGGTTGCTCCAGTCCCCGACCGGCGTCGGCGTGGTCCTGAGATAGGTTTCGGAACCATACCGGGAGGAGGTGACGGTGCCCACCTGCAGCGCGTCACCGATCTCGCGGCGCCCTTCCGGCACGCAGGTGCCCATGCCCGGCGCGTTGCGTGAATCGAACAGGGGCGTGCAGGTGAGTCCTTCCTGGCAGTCCCACTGGCGCTGGCTGGCCGCTCTCTGCTCCGGCAGCAGGCAGGCGCCGCCCCAGCCGCCGATCAATTGCGTGCCGGTCATCTGGGGCTTGAATTTGTTCAAGGGGCGGGATGCGTAGCTTTGCGCGAGCTCATACCGGTTCAATCGATCACCGGCCGCGAGCTGTTCGAGAATGATGAGGCGCCGGAGCTGGTCGCCATAGAAGTGGGGCGATCCCGGGAGATAGACCGCGTTCGACACCGGCGTTCCGGGGCGGTCGGCGCCCGGGAAATGGAAACCGGCGATGGCGCGGGTCTGGTGACAGCCGCTGCAACTGAGCTCGTTGAGGCGGAGGCGGACGTCCTCGGGCGATCGCATGAAGCTGAACTGCCTTCTGGAGGACGTCGCCCGCGCCAGTGCCGCGCGGATCCGGTCGTCGGTCACGAGCTCCTCTTTCGGATCGAACGAGTCCCAATAGAGCGCATTTCCTGAGCGTGTCGGACCGCCGGGAGACACGCTGACCGCCCGGCAGGCGAGGAAGGGTTGCGGAATGTTGAGCGTGCCATTGTCGACGTCGGAGAGGACCACGGGCGAGAGGAGAAACCTCAGGAAGAGCTCGCGCGGCAGGTGCCGGCGGACGCCCGGGTCGCACGAGTTTGCGTCGCCGAGTGGATTGCCGAGCAGCCGGGCGCGATCGATCTGGTTTGTGAGATAGCTCGCCGTGAACATCTTGCGGTCGGGGTTCCAACGGAACACCCGGATGATGTAGGCGGCGGTGCTGCCGAGGTCGGTGGTGTCGCTGCCGGCGCTGATGCGAAAGGCCTGGATGTTCAGCTCGATGCGCTCGATGTCCCGGCCATCGATCAGCGAGACGACTCCGGTTGCGGGATCGGTGAGATCGGTCACCACCTGCTCCGGCGTCCGGTCGGCCGGCCGCCCCACCTCCGCCATCCAGCGCGCCGCGACTCCCTGGCAGGTGGTGACGCCCTTGCGCCGGTTGCGCGGAATGGCGGGCAGAACCACGTTGAAGGTCACCGGCAGGCGCGAGGAGACGGCGCCGTCAAAAAGAGAGTAGGAAAAGCGATAGACCAGGCTGATCTCTCCGCAGCGGCGATGATTTTCGCTGCCGGGCACGATGTCGTGGATGAACTGCCGGTCGATCCGGTTGATCACGCCGACCAGCTCGATGCGCGAGCCGGCGTTCGTGAGGAACTGCGGATGGATCTGCTGCGCCGGCACGATCCCGTCGGCCGTCCGGAATCCCTGGAGATCCTGCTCGATGGTCTCGCGGATGTCCTGGGCGACTCTCAGATTGAAAGGATTGGCAAGAGCGCCGATCGGCGGCTCTTTCGCCTCCGCCGTGGCGAGCGCCTGGATGAGGCAGCCGAACACCAGGGGGCCCGATTTCGCGCAGTCGCCGTCGGGGGCGTGCCGATCGAGCAGCGCGATCACGCCGGGATCGGCGACGTAGGGGCCCTTGGAGATGTCCGCCCGCTGCTGGGCAGCGCCCATCGTCGAACAGGTCGCAAACGCAAGCAGCGCCGCGGCGACGGCCGTCGTCCTCTTGTTCATGATACCCCCGGATGTGAAAGGACGATTATACCAGGACCCGCATCTCGCCGTCCGCGGTCGATCCCTCGGGATCGTCCTTGAAGCGCCGCAGCGCTGCTTTCGGATCGTTGATCCTACCCGCCGCGACGCCGATCCAGCGATCGCGGCCGTTTCTCTTGGCGGTGTAGAGGCCGAGATCGGCGAGATCTACGACTTCCTGCCAGCCGATCGAGCGGGGCCGCTCCGGCAGGAAGGGGAAGGCTCCGAAGCCGATCGAACAGGTCCGTCTCAAAACCGTTCCATCCTCCAGCCGGAACGGATGCGCGGCGATCGCGGCGCGGATCTTTTCCGCCAGCTCGGGCGCTTCGCGGCGATGGACGAAGCGGACGACGGCCAGGAATTCCTCGCCGCCCCAGCGGACGATGTGGTCGGAGGAACGCATTACGTTTCGCAGCACGTCCGCGGTCTGGACCAGGACGGCGTCGCCCGCGGCGTGGCCGTAGGTGTCGTTGACGCTCTTGAAATGATCGAGGTCGAGGAGCAGGAAGACCAGGTCCGCGCCTTCCGGGTTTTTATCTTCGTGCCGGCGGATGGCGAGATCGACGTCTCCCGGGATCGTCTGCTCCAGGAAGCGCCGGTTGCGCAGCTTGGTGAGTGGATCGGTCAGGCTGGCCTCTTCGATCCGGATGTAGGCCTGCTCGAGCTCGGCGGTGCGCTCGCGTACCAATCTCTCGAGCTTTTCGCTGCGGGCTTCGAGCTGGCGGATGCGCAGCCGGAACAGGCCGTAGAGCAGGACGAGAAGGACCACGGCCACCGCGGCGCGGAACCAGCCGGTCTGATAGAACGCGGGTTGTACGTTGACCGGCAGCTTCAGCTCGTACTTGCTCCAACGGCCCGCCCGATTGGTGCCCTGGACGCGCAGGGTGTAGCTGCCCGGCGCCAGGTTGGTGTAGGTGAGAGAAGCCTGGGCGGCGTTGGTCGAAATCCATCTGGAATCGTAACCATCCAGGCGGTAGCGATAGGCGATCTTCTCCGGCGCGGTGAAATCGAGCGCGGCGAAGTCGAGCCGGAAGCCGCGCTCCCGCGGCGACAGAGAGAGACGGTCGAGCCGCGCGGCGCCGGGCTTTTGAATGCCGTCCACCCGCAGGGCCGTGGCGACTACCGGCGGAGCGTAGTTCCAGCGACCGATCCGCTCCGGCTGCACGACCTGAAGGCCCTCGGGCGAGCCGAAGAGCAGGGCGCCCCAGGAGGTCCGCGCCCGGCTCGCAAAATAAAAGCTGCGAAATTCGCAGCCATCCGCCGGGCCCAGCTCCTGCCAGTGCCACGTCCTGGGATCGACTCGCAGGCGGGGACCGATCCAGACCCAGCCCCGGGCGTCCTGGATCAGCGATTCTACCGGCGCCGGCGGACGGCCGAGGCGATCCGCGACGCGCTCGAAGCGGGCGGTCTTGCCATCCCAGGAGGTCAGGATGCAGGCGCCGCCTTGCGTTCCGACCCAGAGGCGGCCGTCGGCGGCGACCATCAGGTCCGGGACCCAGTTGTTGGGCAGGCTGTCGCGCCGGCTCGGCTGCGAGAGGATTCGAACCGCCTTTCCGAGATTCGGATCGAAAGCGTTGAGGCCGCTGTCGGTGCCGATCCACAGGGTGCAGCCGGAGCCGAAGGCGATCGATTCGACGGCCATGCCGGAGAGCGTCGCCGGGTCATCGGGGTTGTGGCGGAAGACCGCGATCTTCGAAGTTGAGGGATCGAGCCGCGCCAGACCCTCGGCGGCGCCGATCCACAATTCTCCGCCCGGGCCGAAGGTCAGGGCGCGGATCGCGCCGCCCGGCAGCCCCTGGGCCGCGGTCATCCGCTCGAAGCGCGCCGCGCCGGGCCTCCGGCGATGGAGGTCTCCGTTCAGGGTGGCGACCCAGACCGAGCCGTCGGGGCCCTCGGCCAGGCAGGTCACCTCCCCGACCGAGAGCGCGCCCGGGTCGAGCGGGTCGGGCCGGAAGCCGCCGACGCGCCGCAGATCGCGGTCGAAGAGGTCGACGCCGTTGCCGTTCGTGCCCGCCCAGATCGTGCCGTCCCGCGTCTGGAGCGCGCGCACGACCTCGGGATGCGTGAGGCCGTCCGGCTGGCCGGGGCTGTAGCGCAGCAGCCGGAAGGCGCGGGTCGCGGGATCGTGCCGCGCGATGCCCTGGCCCCAGGTGCCGACCCAGATCACGCCCGACCGGTCGCGCAGGATGGCGCCGATCCGGTCGCCGCCCGGGGTGCTTTCGAGAGTGGGGTCGTGCCGTAGGCGATCGATCACTTTCAAGGAAGCCGGATCGATCACGTCGATTCCGCCGCCGAACGTGGCAATCCAGATCTCGTCCGGCGTGGCCTGCGCGAAGCCGTAGATCCAGAAGTGGCTGAGCCCGTCGGGAGCTGGCTGGGGCAGGAGCCGCTGGAGGCGGCCGGTGCGCGGATCGAGCACGGCCGCGCCATGCTCGGTGGTGCCGATCCAGATCCGGCCCCGGTCGTCCTCGAAGATCTTGAAGATCAGCTCGCCGGCAAGCTCGGGCGCGACGCGCTCGAAACCGCGGCCCTCGCCGCTCCAGACCTGGAGCCCGGCCCTGCTCCCGACCCAGATCCGGCCGCCGCGGTCCACCAGGAGAGCCCGGCTGCGGTCGTCGGCGAGGCTCCGGGGATCGGCGGGGTCGTGCCGGAAGTGATCGATGCGGCCGGACCGGGGATCGATCCGGTCCACGCCTTCGTTGGTCGCGGCCCAGATGCGCCCGGAGCGGTCTTCGGCCAGCGCCTCGACCCGGTCGTGCGCGAGGCTGGCGGGGTTGTCGGGATCGTTGCGGTAGCGCGTGAAGCTCTCGCGGGCCGGATCGTAGACCGAGAGTCCGCCGCTGAACGTGCCCACCCAGAGCCGTCCGTCGCGGGCGGCCAGCAGGCTCCGCACGTAGCTGCCCCCGAGCGTGGCCGGGTCCTCCGGGTTCGAGCGGAAGACCTCGAACCGGGAGCCGTCGAACCGCACCAGGCCGGCCTGGGTGCCGATCCAGAGGAATCCCTGGCGATCCTGGGCCAGCGCGGTGGTCAGATGGGCCGGGACCTCGTCAGGGATCGCCAGACGCCGGAACGAAATCAGCCCCGGGCGGGACGCCGAAGCCATCCCGGCCACAAGCATCAGAACGGCGAACGCCGCAACCTTGAACCTGCAAGCCATAGAAGTTGGTTGAGGTTAGCATAGGCCCTGCCCAGGTCAGCGGGAATCGCGTCCGAACAGCAGCTCCAATCCCAGGCCGACCATGGTCGAGCCTTCGCGAGGCTGGTCGCGCTGCTCGCGCGGCCAGGTGTAGCCGACGATCAGGTCGCCGAAGAGATAGGGTTTTCCCACCGGCTGGCGATAGATGGCGCGGGTGCCGTATTCGCTGAGCTTGACCTCGGCCTGGGTCGCGCCGCGCAGGAAGGCCTCCAGCGCCACCGCCCGCAGGTGGTGGAGGTTGTAGTAGGCCACGGTCGCCGAACGCCAGGTCATCCCCTCGGTCGATTCCGAGACGGTGCCGACGTTGCCCCAGCGAAGGAGGAGGTTGCGGTTCAGGACGTGGTCGAAGTCGAGGCTGGTGGTCGATCCGAAGCCCTCGCGGTTCTCCCAGAAGACCGTCTCGCGGAGGCGCCAGACGTTGCTGGTGCCTTGAAAGATGTTGTGCCGGTAGCGGGCCTGGGCGAAGACTTCGGGTGCGGTCTTCAGCTTGCCCCCGACGCGGAAGTCGAGCTTGCTCCCCCAGCGGCCCGGAGGCGAGTAGCCGAGGCCGGCGAGCCACTGCTCTTCGGTCTCCAGGCCGAAGGCCGCGGAGCGGATGGCGAACCCTTCCTGCCGGTCCTCGACGAGCTGGTCGCGGTCGTCGCGGCCCAGGAAGACGTTGAACCGCCTTTCCAGGGAGGGCAGGTTGTAGCGCAGGCGCAGGCGCGGCTTGACGTCGAACCCGTCAAATTCCGTATAAAGGGTCGAAAGCTCGACGCGGCCCGAGACGTTGCGCGCGTTCTGGACGTCGGGCTCGCCGCCGAAGAGACCGTCGAACCAGAGGTTGGCGCCGCAGAAGGTCTCTTCGAGGATCCGGCGCGTTTCATCGAGGAGCTCCTGGTCGCCGGAGCTCTGGCGGCAGAGGTCGAGGAGCTTCGATACCTTTGCACGGGCGGTCTCCGAAGGCTGTGCGGGCTCCTCCGGGGACGCTGTCGGAGCGGGTTCGGCGGTCGTGGCTGCAGGAGCCTGCGGTACTGGCGTGGCGGGCGTGGCGGGCGTGGCGGGCGGCCGGTGGCCGGCACAGCCGGTCATCAAAAGGCTGGCCGCGAGCACTGTCGCGGCCAGCATGGCGATCCGTTCGGTCATGGACGGATCATACCCTCACTTCTTTGTCGGCAGGTTTCCGCCGCAGGCGTCCTTCCAGGACTCCGGGTTGCTCTTGAGCAGCGCGATCTGCGAGCCCGCCATCAGCTCCTGCATCGGCTGGGTCGGCAGATAGGGCGGATAGGCCACCAGGTCGCACATGAAGCGGTTGAACTCGCCGCTGAACAGGTGCTGGGCCCAGAGGTGGCGGATGTTGATGTTCTCCGTCTCCCTGGGATCGGCCTGAAGGTTGAACATCCAGAGGTAGGACACGGGCAGGTTCACACCCGCGAGGCCGCCGAAGTAGCCCTGTTCCAGGCCGACGGGCAGGGTGACCATGCGGTGGGCCTTGAGCTCGTCCATGCGCACGGCCGCGAAGTTCGTGAGGTACCAGTTGAGGACGCTCCGGCGGTTCGAGTCGCCGTCCTTGGTGAGCAGGAAGGACGACTGGTCGACGCCGTAGAGGTACCGGTCCTTGAGCTGCGAGGCCAGGTTCGGGTCCTTCGGGTGCGCGTAGTCGAAGCCGGCCAGGGTCAGGAAGGTGGTGTAGAGGTCGGCCAGGTCGAAGAGGCCGTCCGAGGTCCGCGCGGGCTGGACGATGCCGGGCCACCAGGCGACGCCGGGCACGCGCACGCCGCCTTCCCAGGTGTCGCCCTTGCCGCCGCGGAACGGGGTATGGCCGTGCGGCGGAATTTCATCTTCCGGGCCGTTGTCGGAGGTGAAGAAGACCAGGGTGCTCTCGGCCTGGCCGGTCTCGTAGAGGGCGCGGACCAGGCGGCCCAGGATCTCGTCCATCTCCACGGTGCAGTCGGAGTAGAGCGTGCGGCCGTAGGAGAGGCGGCGGTCGCCGAGGTTGTTGTAGTTGTCGAAGTGGCAGCCGCGGGTGGCGTGGTAGAGGAACCAGGGCTGCTTGCTGTCGGTCTGCGCGCGGATGAACTTCTCGGAGTAGGCGGCCCACATCTGGTCGAGATCGCCGGAGCTGACCTTCTGATTGTTGGGGTTCTGCGGCGTGCAGTTGTTGGCGTTGCCGCGGTTGGGCACGCCCTGGAGCTGCTGGGCTTCCCAGGGGAGCGTGATCTCGCCGAGCGCCTGGCAGCCGTCCTTGGGCGTGGCATGGATCAGATAGTGGCTGAAATGGTTGTTGTCCATGTAGGTGGTGCGCACCTCGTCGCGCACCACTTCGGGGTTGTAATACTGGTCGCGCCACTCGGTGTACATGTCGGAGACGCTGAGGAAGCCGTAGTAGTCGTCATAGCCCACGTTCTGCGGCAGGTTGGGAACGTTTTCGCCCATGTGCCACTTGCCCACGCCCTGGGTGCGGTAGCCCTGGCGCTTGAGGAGCCAGGGGAGGGTGATGGACTTGTCGGTGAGGCCGCCCGGATCGCCGTACATGGGCGGATAGAGGACGCCGTGGTGGACCGGGAGCTGGCCGGTGTGGATGGTGGCGCGGGTGGGCGAGCAGGTGGGCTGGGCATAGGTGGAGGTGAGCCTCAGACCCTCCCGGGCGAGCTGGTCGGCGCTCGGCGTGGCCGAGCCCACGGCCTCGCCGCCGCCGAAGGCTCCGAAGTCGCCCCAGCCCATGTCGTCCACCAGGAAGATGAACAGATTGGGCCTGCGGCAATTCTTTTCCTTGGCCGCGTCGAGCTTGCAGGTGGGGCAGGTCTCGGCGAGCGCCGCGGCGCAGAAACCTTTCGATTGCAGGCGGTCGATCGCCTCCTGCGTCTGGTCCGGGTGGGGCATAACCGGCTCCATGTTACGCGCCGGCCGTTTCGAGTCGGCTCCTCGGACTAGGTAGCGGTTCTGATCGGCGGCCTTGCGATAGTCGAAGTGGTCCCAGCCGTCCGGGACCATGCCCTGGGCATGTGCACCGGCAGCGCCCAGGAGCAGGGCCAGGGTAAAGCTTCGGATCGTCGCTCTCATCACACGTTCTCCTTTCGGTAAAAAGGTTTTGATCACCGGTTTTGATGGGATTGGATGGCGACTTCATAGACGTAGGCGTAGCGGGCCTCTCCGGGCGCCAGCTCGACGGCGCGCGCCAGCTCGGGCAGGGCCTCGTCGAGGCGGCCGGTGCGGACCAGGAGAAGCCCGCGGGCGTGATGGAGGCTCGCGTCGTCCGGGGCCGCGCGGAGGGCCTGCCGCAGCAGGGCTTCGCCTTCGGGCTCCCGGCCCTGCTCGCGGTAGAGATCGGCGAGGTTCACGAACGCGGGCAGGTAGAGCGGATCGAGCTTCAGGGCTGCGCGATAGGCCGCTTCGGCTCCAGCCAGATCGCCGCGCGTGGCGGCCAGCCAGCCCAGGTTGAGCCGGCCTTCGGGACGGTCCTGCTCCTGCGCGGCCTGGAATTCGGCCAGCGCGGGCTCCAGGCCTGGCGCGGAGGAACCGATCAGGATTCGGGCGGCTTCGATGCGCACGCTCCGGTCGGGATCGGTGAGCAGGGGCGAAGCGAGCCGCAGGCGCGACTTCGGATCGAGCGCCTCGGTCGCTGTGATCGCTCCGAAGCGGACGAGCGGATCGGGATCGCGCAGACCTCTCTCGATGGAAGGGACGGCGTCGGGCGCCGGAGCTTGGCGGAGCCGGGAGAGCGCGGTGCCGCGGACGATCGCGGGGATCTCGGGATCGTCCGCCACGGCGGTCAGGTGTCCAGCCTGGATCGCCTCGGACCAGTGGGGTTTGGGAGCGCCATACCAACGCTCGGCCGCGCTGGCGGCCCATTGATCGGATTTTCCGGTGTGGCAGCCGGTGCAGGCGTTCGGGGTGCCGATCTTCACCGAGAGGTCGGGGCGCGGCACGCGCAGGCTGTGGTCGCGCCGCGCGTCCACGCTCATATAGGTTTTTTCTGGCATGTGGCAGTCGACGCATTGCATGGCCGCCTTGTGGTGGTGGTGCGCGGGGGTGTCGAGCTTCTCCGCGGCGTGGCAGTGGGTGCAGAGCGCGTTGCCGCTCCTTCGCGGGGTGAGGCTGTGCGGCTCGTGGCAGTCGGCGCAGGTGACTCCCTTCGCGTGCATGCGGCTCTGGAGGAAGGAGCCCACCTCGTAGACCTCGCCGTCGATCTGGCCGTCGGCGTGGTAGAGCCCCGCGTCGAGCAGGGCAGGGCGAATATTGGAGCTGCGGGCGTGGCAGCGGGCGCAGGTCTCGATCTCGTCGGTCCTCACCGCGGGCGCGAGACGCCGGCCGAAGCCGATCCGCGGATCGGCGATCCAGGTGCCGCGGCCGGGATCTTTCAGGTGGACGTCGAAACCCTTGTCTTCGGCCTTGCGATCTCCCCGGGCCCAGATCACGTGGCGCGAGCCGGGGCCGTGGCACGCTTCACAGGAGACGTCGATCTCCGACCAGGAGGTCTGGTAAATGTTTCGATCGGCGTCGTAGCCCTTGCGGAGGCCGGTGGAGTGGCAGTCCGCGCACATGTAGTTCCAGGTCTGGTTGGGGCCGGTCCAGTGCAGGGCGTCTCCGGCCGGCACGGCCTCTCCGGGGTAGAGGTGGAACCAGCGCTTGCCGCGCGTGTCCCAGCAGAGCGGCAGGACCTGGAGGCGGCCGCCGGGCATCTCGACCAGGTATTGCTGGAGCGGCGAGACGCCGAAGGTGTAGGAGACCGGGTAGTCGTGGAGCTTGCCGTCCGGGCCGTCGGTGCGGACGAAAAACCTTTCGTTGCGGCGGAAGAAGGTCGAGGTGACGCCGAAGTGGGTGAGCGTCGCGCCGCCGAAGTCGCCGAGCACCGTGGCCGGGGTAGCCTCCTGCATGGCGAGGTCGTGGTGGGAGCCCTGCCACAGGCGGTCCTGGTCGGCATGGCAGCCGGCGCACGTCTGGCGGCCCGCGTACTCGGTGGTGGAAAGAGGAGGTGGCGTGCGCGGGGCGCACGCCACGGCGATCAACGGCAGGAGAATCCACGGTAGGGGGCGCATACCGCGGAAGTGGGACGTGGGGGCGGGTTATCCCACTTGGGAGGAAAAGGACCAAAAGGACTGCAGGGGCTTCAAGGACCAAGGACTTTGGTCCCTGCAGTCCTTTGGGTCCTTTTCAGGGAGCTACGCGGAACGGGTGCTTGCCCAGCTCGACGGCGGTGCCGTCAGGGAGAAGCCCTTCGAGCAGGAGCTGGTAGGAGCCGGCGGGGAAGTACGAAGCGGGGAAGGTGAGGAGAATTGCTTCGAGCGCGTTCGGCTTGAGGCCGGCCTGCCGGAAGGGGCGGGGGCCGGTGATGCTCACCCGGTAGCTTTCGAAGCGGGGATCGGCTCCGGCGTCCACGGCTAGGGAGACGTAGGCGTTCCTGCCGATGTGGACCACCGGCGCCTCTCCCTCGCCGCGCACGGCGGTGAGGAGGATCAGCGGGGTGTTGACCAGGGGCGAAGGCGTCTCCCTGGGCACCGGCGCCGGCGTGGCCTGGGCGAGCTTCCCTTCCAACTCCCGGCGCTCTTCCTGGCGGCGGCGCTCGCTTTCGGCCAGCAGGCGCTCCAGCTTGGAGGCGCTCTGGCGCTCGCTCTCCCAGCGGTCCTTCCAGGAGGCCACGGTTTCGCGGGCCTGCCGGCTGCCGGCGAGGAAGCCGAGGACCGGCAGCGCCGCGGCCAGGATGAGCAGGGCGGCGGCGCGCCAGCGGCGGCGGAGCCAGGCCGCGAGGCTTACCTGGACGACGGCCCGCGCCGCGTCCTCGGCCACCACCGTCTTGAGCCCGCGCTGGAAGCCTCTCGCGAGGGCCAGCTTCTCCTGGCAGTCGGTGCAGCCGACGAAGTGCTCCTCGAACTCGACCTCCTCCTCCGGGGGGATCTGCCCCCGGTGATAGAGATCGATGAGGCCGCGTTCCTCGATGTAGGTATGATCCATCACGTTCACTCGACAATTCTCTCCCACCAGGAGAGTGGGACGAGCAGGAGAATTATCGCAAGGCCCAGGAGCATGGCATTCCCTCCGGCCCGCTCCAGATAGATCTCGCGGTAGCGCTCCCGCGCGCGGTGGAGGACGCGGTTGAACTGGAGGCTGGAGAGGCCGAAGTCGGCGGAAATCCGGTCCTTGTCCTCCTCGGCGATGTAGAAGCGCAGGAGGATGTCGCGGTCGCGGGAGGTACCCAGCTCCTGGATGACCTGCCGCACCAGGTCGGCCCGCTCGCGGACGAGGAGGTCGGAGAGTTGGCCGGAGCCCGGGGAGGCCACGTCGGCCATGGCGTCGCTGTCGGGCTCGGTCTTGCGCCGGGTGGCCTTGCGGTAGTGCTCGATGGCGAGGCTGCGGGCGATCTGGGCGATGAAGCCGGGGAGCCTCGAAGGCTCCCGCAGCTCACCGTTTCTCAGCTTCTCCAGGACGAGGCGGAAGGTGTCCTGGAACAGGTCCTCGGCCTCGGGCCGGCCGTTGGTGTGGCGGTCGAGCAGGATCGCGATGCCGCGGCCGTAGACCTCGATCAGCCGCTCCTCGGCCCTCCGGTCTCCCGACCGGATCCGCGCGACCAGCTCCTCCGGCGCATCGGTGTCGAGGTGCGTGTCCAGAAGCGGTTCCCAGCTCGAAGACGCGCATTCTAGCAGACCGCCTCAGGCCCCCGTGTGGCGGCGCGGCTTCGGCGGGCCGTCGTTGGCGCCCCAGACCGCCACCTGGTCCGGATCGCCCCGCAGGGTCGAGCCGTAGAGCGAGACGAAAGGTCCGGTCTCGCTCACGCCCTCGGCGACCGAGAGGAAGATCCGCAGCGGCTTGTCGTCGTCGCCCTTGCCGTCCCAGCGGAGCTGGCCGTCGATCAGGACGAGCGGATGCAGATCGTCGGAGGTGAGATAGACGTTCCAGTTCCCTTCCTCGATCGGCTCATAGAGCACGAAGCCGGTGCAGACGTTCCCGTCCTGGCCGACGTACGGCGTCTTCGTGCCCAGGTCCCCGGTGCCGATGACGATCTTCCACCCCCAATCCATCACGAGCTCGCGGCCCGTGATCCAGTGGATGTGCCATTCACCGACGAAGCTTTTGATGTTCGCAGCCATGATCTCCTCCTCTTCGAAATGCCGGCTCCTCCTGGAAGTGGGATGGGAGCGCGGACGATCGCATGGGATTCATTTCCAGTCACCCTGAAGGACGAAGCCGGCCCAGAAGTACGGGTCCCTCCATCGCCTCTCCTGGCGCAGAGAGAGCTGGGCCGAGCGCAGCGCCGCGGCCGGCGTCAGGTTCTCGACCCACATCGCCCGGTAGAAGCGGGTCATCAGCTCGGCCGTGGCGCGGTCCTCCACCTTCCAGAGGCTCGCCACCAGCCGGGCCGCTCCCGCGTGGAAAAAGCCCTGGGTCAATCCGGAGAGGCCCTCTCCGCGCACCTCGCGGCCGAGCGCCGTACGGCAGCCGCTCAGCACGACCAGGCCGGCGTTGAGGCGCAGGGCGTAAATGTCCCGCAGGTGGAGAAACCCCTCGCGGCGCCGGCCCTGGGCATCCACGGTCGAGAGCGCCAGGCCGGACCGCTCCGGATGCTCGGCGTCGATCACCCCGTGGGTCGCGAAGTGGACCGTTCGGAACCCGGCCAGGTGGTCGTCCCGGACCTCGTCCAGGCTGGCATCGGCGCCGATCGCGAGCCGGGCCTGGTCCGGAGGCACGAGCGCTGCGATGGCCTCGGCCTCCTGGCGTGACGCCGGCAGTCGGGGAAAGGTGGGGTCCGCGGGATCGAAGAGCGGATCCGCCACGATCGCGACCAGCCGGGGCGCGGCCGGTCGGCCGGCCTGCTCCCGGCGCAGGAGGGCCAGGGCCGAGGCGGACGGCAGCGACACGACCTCGTGGGTCTCCAGGAGAGGGATCGGTGGACCGGTTGCGTCCGGAGCCGGCAGCGCGCCGAACGGCAGGTAGTGGAGCGCGCCGTCGGCCACGATCACCAGCCGTTTCGATCCGAGGCGGTCGGCCACCGGGCCCAGGAGGAGCCGGCTCAGCTCCGCAGCCTCGGCCGTCTCGGATGCCCGGTCGGCGGCGTCGTAGGCGCTCAGCCGGTCGTGGACCCGGCGGGCGGCGTCCTCGATCACGCCGCGCGGCGGGAGATCGAAGACGTCGATCGAGGTCGGGGTGACCGAGAAGAGGTGGCTTCCGGCATCACCGAGCGAATAGCTCAGCAGGAGCGTGTCCGGATCGAGCAGCGCCTGGATCTCGGTGGAGCCGATCGGACTGGCGCCGTGCTCACCGATCCCGGCCTCGGACAGCAGCTCGAGAAGCGTGCGGGCCCGCGCGCGCTCGCCGGTCTCCAGGGCGGCCCGGTCGAGTCCTGCTCGGACCTGGAGGTCGATCAGAAGCTCGTAGGCTTCATGGAGTGTGGCGGCGAAGGAGGAGCGCAGGTCCGGATCGTCGATGCGGGTTCTCAGGGTCTCCACCACCTCGACCGCCGCCGCGGCGTGGTCGCGGGCCTCGGCGGCGTGTCCCAGACTCCGCTCCAGGCGGGTCAGGGCGCAGAGCGTGCCGGCCTCGCTGACCGGGATGCGCGATTCGCGGGCGAGACTCAGGGCCTGGTGGAAGCTGGCCAGGGCCGCGTCGGTCTTGCCGATGCCCTCCTGGGTCTCGCCCAGGGAGCGCAGGGTCTCGGCTTCATACAGGGCGTCGCCCACGGCGCGCAGGTCTCCGAGCGCGCTGTCGAAAGAGGCCAGGGCCGTGTCCGTCTCCCCCAGCGCGGCCTGCGCGCGGCCGATCTGGGCCCGGGTGATCCCCATGCCGCGCCGGTCTCCGGCCGCGGTCTGGAGGGCGAGCGCCTGCTCGTGGAAGGAGAGGGCGCGGCGCGGGTCTCCGAGCAGGCTGTGGACCCGGCCGAGGTTGGTCAGCGTCGAGGCCTCGCCCTCCCGGTCACCGGTGGCGCGCCAGAGGGCCAGCGCCTGCTCGTAGCGGGGGAGCGCCTGCTGCGGCTCGCCCAGGCCCTGATAGATCGTGCCCAGATTGTGCAGCACGCGAGCCTGCCAGCGGCGGTCCTGGAGAGCGGTGACCGTCTCCAGCGCCTGGCTGTAGCTCTCCAGCGCTTCCTGGAACCTCCCGAGCTTCCGATAGAGGACCGCGATGTTGTTGAGCGCCCGCGCCTCGCCCGCGCGGTCGCCCACCGAGCGCACCAGCGCCAGCGCCTCCTGGTAGCGGCGGAGGGCCGGCTCCGGCTCTCCGAGAATGTCGAGCGCCCGCGCCGAGCTGGTCAGCGCCGACCCCAGGAGTGTGGCCGCTTTCACCTCGCGCAACCGCGGCAGGGCCTCGTCGTAGCAGGCGACCGCTTCCTTCAGGAGCCCGCGGGGCAGATCGCTCGCGCAGAGATTGCTCAGGGAGACCGCCTCGCCGTAGCGGTCGCCGATCTTCCGCTGGATCGCCAGCGCGGCTTCGAAGGAGGAGCGGGCCTCGTCCATCCGGCGCAGGAGCCAGAGGTCCAGTCCGATCTCGTTGCGCGTGGCCGCCTCCCAGAGCGGGTCCGACAGCGCCTGCCAGAGGGGTAGGACCTTCTGTCCGATCTCCAACGCTTTGGCGGTGTCCCCGGTCAGGCGTGCGAGCACGGCCGCGGCGTAGAGCGCCCGCGCCTCTTCCTCTTTCTCTCCCAGGGCCTGCCAGAGCCCGGCCGCTGCGGAGGCCTCGGCCAGCGCCTGGCGGCGGGCTTCGGCCGTGCCCTCCAGGTAACGCTGACCCAGGCGGCTCATGGCGGACGCGGCCTGGATGCGCTGGGGATCGGTCAGCTCCTCGACCCGGATCGAGAAGCGGCCGTCCGGAGCCCCCGCCTCGCGCGCCGTCACCGTGATCGTCTGTAGGCCGTCGCCCGTCACCACGAGCGTCTCGACCCCCTGGCGGTCGAACGGAGCATCCACGGCGAGACCGCCGATCCCGACCGAGACGTCGATTCCCTGCTGCTCGACCGAGACGAGCCACGTCCGTCCGGCCGTCAGGTCGACGGCAAACGTCCTGGAACCGCCGGACTCCAGCAGGTTGCCGGCGGAGGCGAGGAGGACAAGAAGACGAAGCAGTGCGGTGATCGCGACGATGGCTTGGATGATACTCCGAGGCGCGAGGAAGGGCGCCGGTCAGGTCTGGGAAGAGCCGGCGCTGCAAAGCCAGGAGTACGACAGCCCGAGGCCGAGCAGGAGCAGGGCGAGCCCGCCGAAGGCTGGCAGGAGGTGGAAGAGGCTGGTGTAGCCCACGTGGAGGTGGATGCCCAACGCCGCCGCGTAGGCCGAGCAGCCGGCGACGAGGAGGGTCCACCACAGCCACGCCGTGCCGTTGCGGAAGCCCCAGAGCACGGGCAGGAGAAAGACCCAGCCGCTCGCCAGCAGCATGCCGCCGAAGGTGGCCCGGTCGTGGGCCACCAGGGGCACCAGCCGCGCGTGGGCCGAGGTCAGTGCCTCCGCCGTGGTGTGCATGAACTCCAGGTCTTCCTTGACGAATACGCTCGTGATGCCGATGGCCGAGATTGTGGCGCCGGCACCGAGCAGGGCGAAGCCGTGGATGACCAGCAGGAGCTGACCCCACAGGCCGCGCCGCCATGCGCGGTCGCTCCTCAGCATCGGAGGCGTTTCCGGCTTCCAGGTCCCGAGCTTCGAGTGGAGGGCCATCAGGAGGAACTGGAAGAGGATCGCGGTCACGAAGGCATGGAACGTGTCGAGGTAGCCGAACCCCAGGAACAGGAAGAAGCTCGCGAATCCGGTGAAGGCGGAGATGAAGATCGACTGCTGGGCCCAGTGCAGCCCGCGGCGCACGCCCTGGAGCGAAAGGCCCAGGTACATGGCGCCGATGGCCACCATCGTGCCCGCGAGGCTCACGCGGTCGTGGGCCATGAAGTCGAGCAGCCGCGGATTGATCTCGATGAGCTGGTGCGCGTAGAGGCCGACGAACGCCTCGTCGTACGGCAGCACCACGCGGGTCATGGCGATCGCCAGGGCGAGGAGGCTGCCGAACAGCATGCCTGCGCCCATCAGCATGGTCCAGAACCAGGTCTTCTCCGGAGCCCGCCGGGGCGCCGGCACGGGCTCTGTCCGAGTCGATTCGAAGAGCATCGCATCGTTGATCCGCTTGGGAAGGCCGGGACCGGTATAGACCACGCCGCTGTCGACCTCCACCAGGTCGGCCCCGGCCGCGCGCATCGCGAGCGCGTCCTCCGGTTCGTGGATGCCGCCGGACGCCACGATGAAAAGGTTTTCATGCCGCGCCCGCCAGCGGCGCACCTGCGCCAGCGCCGGCTCCCGGGCCGGCAGCCCGATCCTGCGTCCGCCATCCGCCGCCGCCACGCTGCCGTCCACGAGCAGGCCGGAGGCGCCCGCGGCGAGCTCCGCGTCGGCGTCCAGGTCGGACGGAACGCACAGCAGGATCGGCCGCGAGGTCCTGGCGAGAACCGCCTCGATCTGGTCCCACGCCTCCAGGGCGAAGAGATCGACGTGCGGCGACAGCTCCTCGACGCAACTCGCATCGCGGATGCGGGCGATCAGCGGGAGCCCACACTGGGACGCTTCCACCAAGCGCGGCAGCGCTTCGGAGAGCGCGAGGCCCGGCGGAGGATCAGGGGACCAGATCGCCTCCTGCGGCTCCCGCCGGATGGGCGCCGCGCCGGGGGCCGGATCCGCGACGATCGGACCGACCTCCAGGAACCCGAAGCCGAAGCGGGCGAGCGCCGGCAAGGCCGCCGCCCGGCCGTCGAGTCCGGGTCCGAGGCCGACCGCGGTGGGGAAGTCGATGCCCAGGAACGATTGGCGAAGCCGCGGGTCCGCCCGCATGTGGCCGAGAAAGTCGATGACCTGCGGGCCGAGCGGCAGGCGGGCGAGCCGGCCCATGAACCCGAGCGTGAAGTCGCGCGCCGCCACCGCTGGCAGGCGGAAGAGCAGGGGCTGCGTTACGGTCCTGTAGAACCAGTCCGGCATCTCGCCCCCGGGCTCTTCAGCTCAAACGACGGAGCGCCTCTTCCAGCCGGGGCAGCGCGGCGTCGATCTCGGCCGGCGAGGCGGCGCCGACGCTCAGCCGGAACCAGCCTTCGTCCTCGGTCGAGCCGAACGCCTGGAACGGCACGAGGCCGATGCCGGCCTGTTCCAGGACGTAACGCCGCACGTCGTCGTTCGTACGCAGCGCTCCTCCGAAGGGGTGGATGCGGGCGGTCAGATAGATGGCACCCATCGGCGGGATGCTGTCCACGGGCAGGCCGCGGCCCTTCATGGCCTGGATGCCGGCGTGCAGTTTATCGAGCCGCAGTTGAATCTGACCCAGGAACCCGGCATGGTAGGCGCGGATCGCCTCGGGGTCGTCGAGCATCTCGACCGTAGCCACCTGCTCGGCGCGCGGAGCCCAGGCGCCCACGTGCCCAAGCACGGCCGACATGCGGGAGATGACGTCCACCGGCCCGACACCCCAGCCCACGCGCAGCCCGGTGGCCGCGAACGCCTTGCTGATGCCGTCCACGAACAGGGTGTAGGGCGTGATCTCCGGGATCAGCTCCGGCGGCGTGAAGTGCTCGGTGTCGCCGAAGCGGAGCATCCAGTAGATGTGATCGTAGAGCAGGTAGAGGGGCCTTTCGCCGTTCTGTCTCCGCGCCTCGTTCTCTTTCATCACCGCCTCGCAGATGCCGAGCAGCGCGCCGCGCTCCATGGCCGTGCCGGTGGGGTTGAGCGGGGTGTTGATGCAGAGCAGGCGGGCACCCGCGAGCTTGCCGGCGAGGCTCTCGCGGGTCGGCAGGAAGCGGTCCTCGGGGCGGCAGACCACGGGCACGCCCACGCCGCCGACCATGTGCGTGTAGTGGTTGTTGTTCCAGCTCGGCACCGGGTAGACGATCCGGTCGCCGGGATCGCAGACCGTGCGGAAGATGCAGTAGATGATCGGCCGTGCGCCACCCGCGATGAGCACCGATTCGACCGGATAGCGCAGGCCCAGATCACGCTCATAGAGCCGGGTCACGGCTTCGCGGAGCGGAGCGATGCCGCTCGACGGCGGATAGTTGGTCTCGCCGCGCTCCAGGGCCTTGTG
This sequence comes from Thermoanaerobaculia bacterium, assembly GCA_036266195.1. GTDB lineage: Bacteria > Acidobacteriota > Thermoanaerobaculia > Multivoradales > UBA5704 > DATMER01. The sequence goes on from DATANP010000245.1 coordinate 21,906, forward strand.
GATGCCGGCCGCGAGCCGCTCCGGGATCGGGAACTGGCTCGGCGCGAAGTCGCCCACCGTCAGGTCGCAGATGGGCCGGCCCGCGGCCTTGAGCGCCCGGATCTCGCCCGCGATGCGGAGGATCTCCGAGCCGATCAGCGCGCCGGCCATGGCCGACACCCGGCCGGACGGGGAAGGGCCGGCATCCCGTGCCAGCTCGGACAGGTCGAGGAGCGCTCTCGTCATCATGAGGAGAGACTACGTCAGGAGGGGCCCGAGGTTCCAGAGAGGCCGGCTCCGGCCTTAAAGGAACTCGATGTGGTTCCGCATGTCGGCGGGCTCCAGAACCTGGTAGACCAGCATCAGGCCATGAATGATCTCGCCGATCGAAGTCTGCTGGGGTGCGTACACGATCCCTTCGTGAGGATGACCCGCGGCAGCCAACCGGAGGAAATCGTCATCCTGTGTGAAGAGGACGCGGCCTTCGGTGTGCGCGCGGTCCAGATGCTCCTCGTCCGAAGCGCCAAGGAGCTTGGCTTCGGGCACGGATAGAACATCCACTCCCCTCTGGCGGAGGCCCTTGATGACAGCCCGGTGGACGTGCTCGTCCGTGTAGAAGCGGATCCGTGGACGGGCCATTCAGGCGGATCGGGAGAGCTTCTGCCACAGCTTGGAAGGGGTGCGCTGGCGCAATTCCTCGGCGAAGGTCTGGCCCTCATCGATCGCCTGATCGATCTCGGCTCGATGATCAAAGTAGTAGGCGAGCGCCGCATGGACATCCGACAGCGAGAGATCGTGCTCGGCCGCGATCTCCTCGACCCCCTTGCCCATCCTCTCGTGCCAGACGACGATGTCCTGGACCTTGATGCGGCGGCCGACGATTCGGGGCTTCCCTCCGGCGACGCCCGCGGTGACCTCGATATGCTGATCCGGAATTCGGGTTGCCATGGACCAAGCATAATGCAAAACGGAGCGGCCAGGCTCGTTGACAATCAGGAACCTCGCTGCGGGATCACCGGCAGCACGATGTGCGACGCCCGGCCTTCTTCGCGGTACAGGGTCAGCCGGGGTGCCGGCTTGCGCTCGGGCGTCGTGGCGTTGGCCTTGTCCGCGCCGGTCACCGTGACCCGGATGCGGCTGCCGGCGGGGAAGATCTTCGAGGTCGGGAAGAGGTCCAAGGCCAGCTCCACCGGCTTGTTCCTGGGCAGGTTCGCCCGATCCGCTGCGTAGCTCCGGTGCCAGGGCATGCCGAGATAATCGTAGCCGGGATCGGCAATCGCCCGGTTCGACGCCCGGAGCGCGCCCTCGGTCACATAGTGGGAGGCGCCTTTCGCGTCCACCTCCTCCAGGTAGACGAAGAGGTCGGCGTCCGGCGCGTCCGCGGAGAGCCAGATCCTCACCACCGGATGGCCGGTCACCTCGACCGCGGCGGCCAGCGGCGGAGTGGTGTAGGAGAGCCCCTTGGCATCGTTGGCCGACATGTCCTCGGGCCAGGATTTCCGGAGGGACCAGCGCGGAGCGGGGAAGACGCTCGCCGAGTAATCCACCGTGAAGGCGTCCTGGCCCGTCCTTCCAGGCGGCTCGGGGGTGAGGCGGCCGTCCGCCGCGAAATAGTAGGAGGTCAGCTTCTGCTCGGGCAGCGGCCACTGGCGCGCCGAGCGCCAGGCCTGGTCCTCCGGCAAGCCGAAGGTGTAGTAGTGGACCGGCTCCTCGTCCTCAATGCCGTTGCGGATCCCCTTGAGCCAGCGGTCATAGAAGCGCAGGTGCTCGGCGGCGAAGTCGAGCCGGTCATGCTGGGTGTGCGTCCAGGGACCGATCGTGATCCGCTGCGGGTTCCGGAGATTGTGGTAGAGGATCGTCTGGTCGCGCACGTAGCGGTCGTACCAGCCCGCCAGGTGGTAGATCGCCACGCCCGACTGCTCGATGCCGGCGCGGTAGGTGACCGGGCTCCAGTCGAGATAGGGCCGGCCGCCGGTCTTCGGATCGGCGCTGTCGCGGAAGGGGAGGCGGCCGGTGAGCTCGCCCATGTCGACGTTGGCCTTGTGCTCGGCGAGCGCGGCTTTCAGGAGTGCCTCGCCCTCCGGGCCGTCCACGGGGAGGGCGGGATCGTCCAGGTCCATCTCCCGGACGGCCTGGGACCACTCCGTGATAATGGGGGCGCGGTGGATGCCGCCGCTCCAGACCAGGCCGTACAGGTCCGTCATCGCCACCTCCGGGAAGATGGCGGCGAGGTGCGGCGGCGCCTGGCCGGCGACCATGTATTGGGTGATCCCCAGGTACGAACGGCCGAACATGCCCACCTTGCCGTTCGACCACGGCTGGACGCCGAGCCACTCGGTCACGTCGTAGGAGTCCTGGGTCTCGCGGGCGTTGAACATGCCGCCGAAGGTCCCGAAGGAGGCGCCGGAGCCGCGCACGTCCACGACCGCCACGATGTAGCCGTGCCGCAGGACCTCGCCGAGCCAGGAGAAGATGTCGAGGATGGTCAGGACCTGCTTCCTGTCCTCCGGTTCGGTGAAGACGCGGCGGTAGCGGTTGGCGGTCCAGATCACCGGCAGGGGCTCTGACGCGAGCTTGCCCTCGCGGGTGGGAATGAAGAGGTCGGCCGCGAGCCGCGTGCCGTCGCGCACCGTGATGAAGAACGAGCTGCGCTTCCATCCGTCGTAGACCGGCTGCGAATAGCCGCTGTACTCCCCGAACCGCGAGACCCGGGTCTGGGGCTGCGCGGGCGCGGTGACGCCGAGGAGGACGATGAGGGCGAGGAGAGACAGGCGGAAGCGGTTCATGATCCGATCCTACCGTCAACCGGGCCAGAGGAGCGCTGATGACTCTTGCGTAGCGCATATGCTACGCTCCTCGCCATGAAGAGCATCGCTCAACGCGAATTGCGGAACCACAGCGGCGAGATTCTGAGGCAGGCCGAAGCCGGGCAGCAGTTCACGATCACAGTCGATGGACGTCCTGTCGCGGTGATCGGCCCGTACCAGAGGCGCCAGTGGGTTCCACGGGAGGAGCTCTTGCAGATCCTCCGTTCCCAGCCATCGGACCGGACGTTCTTCGAGGATCTGGGAGAGATGGGCGGCACGCTCGCGGATCTCGAGGATCCGTGGAACCGTTGAGTCGGGGGCTGCTGGATACCTCGATCCTCATCGCGCGCGAGGAGGATCCCCGCGTCGAAGAGGCGCTGCCGGAGGAGATCGCGATCTCGGTCGCGACCCTAGCCGAGCTTCATTTCGGCGTCCTAGCCGCGAAGGACGATGAGACCCGACAACATCGTCTCCGCCGCCTTGGCATCATTGAAGCGACCTTCTACCCGGTCCCGATCGATCCTGCCATAGCACGGGCCTTTGCCACCGTCGCCCATGCCGTCAAGACCGCCGGGCGCCAGCCACGGGCTCGGGTCATGGACCTGTGGATCGCGGCAACGGCTTTGGCGCTCCAAGTCCCCCTGTACACCCGGAACCCGGAGGATTTCTCGGGGCTTGAGGGATTTCTCGACGTGAGGACGCTCTGACCAGAAATTGCAGCCGGGATAAGATGATACCGGCATGAGCACTTCGGAGGAGGAAATCCGCAAACTGTTTGCCGCCTGGGCTGATGCGGTCCGGCGATCAGACGCGGCGGCGGTCGCAAGCCTGGTTACGGAGGACGCGGAGTTCTGGAGTCAGGGCGCGGCCCCTCTGGCTGGAAGGGCCATGGTTGAGACGACCATGACGACCTTTCTGGGGCAGTACGAGTTGGATCAGCAGTTCGACATGGAGGAGATGCTCGTTTCCGGTGACCTGGCCATCGTTCGGGGACTCGAACGAAACCGAGTCGTGGCGCGGAGCGGAGGCGAGCCGCGGGAGGTACTTCAACGGGCTTTCTGCGTACTTCGAAGGGAGATGGATGGCCGCTGGCGCTTCGCCCGGGGAATGACGAACCAGCCGCCGGGGTAGTCAGCTCCCCAGCACCGCCGTCGCCACGTCGTGGACCGGCGTCTCGACGCCCGCCTTCCGGCCCAGCCTGGAAATGGCGCCGCTCAGGTCTTCGATCTCGGTCGGCCGGCCCGCCTCCAGG